>NZ_VATM01000005.1:85103-542364 GCF_005781075.1 Escherichia sp. E2562
AGCACCGGAGATAAATATTAAGCAAAGCGAATCTTCATTACCTGATCTGGCAAGCGAAGCTGCTCAACAAGAAGAACAAAGTAACAAAGGCAAATCCGTCAAGGAACGTGGTGCCAATTACGTTACCGAGTCCGCCCAACAGGGCTTTGAGAACCTGACTCCAGAAGCGCTTGAATCCCAGGCGAGAAGCTATCTGCAAGGGCAAATCACATCATCCGCACAGTCTTATATCGAAGGTGCGCTTTCTCCTTATGGTAAAGTTCGCTCTAACCTTTCCATCGGTCAGGATGGCGATCTGGACGGCAGTTCAATCGACTATTTTGTCCCCTGGTATGATAATCAGAGTACGGTCTATTTCAGTCAGTTTTCTGCGCAACGAAAAGAAGATCGAACGATAGGTAATATAGGTTTAGGCGTAAGACATAATTTTGATAAATGGCTTCTGGGGGGGAATATATTTTATGATTATGATTTCACCCGTGGACATCGCCGTTTAGGCTTAGGAACAGAAGCCTGGACGGATTATTTAAAATTTTCTGGTAACTATTATCATCCGCTTTCAGACTGGAAAGATTCAAAAGATTTTGATTTCTATTTAGAACGACCCGCACGTGGCTGGGATATCCGGGCTGAAGCCTGGTTACCTTCTTATCCGCAGCTGGGGGGCAAAATTGTTTTCGAGCAATATTATGGTGACGAAGTGGCGCTCTTCGGCACCGATAATTTAGAAAAAGATCCCTATGCAGTGACGCTCGGCGTGAACTATCAACCCGTTCCGTTACTGACGGTCGGGACAGACTATAAAGCAGGTACCGGAGATAACAGTGATCTTAGTGTTAACGCCACGATTAACTATCAGTTCGGTGTTCCGCTAAAAGATCAACTGAATAGCGATAACGTCAAAGTTGCTCACTCGCTGATGGGCAGTCGCCATGACTTCGTCGAACGTAATAACTTTATCGTGCTGGAATACAAAGAAAAAGACCCACTTGATGTCACCTTGTGGCTTAAAGCAGACGCCACCAATGAGCACCCGGAATGCGTGATTAAAGACACGCCAGAGGAAGCGGTTGGCCTGGAAAAATGTAAATGGACCATCAACGCGCTGATCAACCACCATTACAAAATTGTCGCCGCCTCGTGGCAGGCGAAAAATAACGCTTCCCGCACGCTGGTCATGCCTGTTGTTAAAGCGAATACCATCACTGAAGGTAACAACAACCACTGGAATCTGGTGCTGCCAGCCTGGCAGTACAGCTCCGATCCTGCCGACCAGGAAAAACTCAATACCTGGCGCGTGCGTCTGGCGCTGGAAGATGAAAAGGGTAATCGGCAGAATTCCGGTGTGGTGGAAATCACCGTGCAGCAGGATCGTAAAATTGAGCTGATCGTCAACAACATCGCAGATGTGCCGGATGAGAACAATCACAGCCACGAAGCCAGCGCCCAGGCAGACGGCGTCGATGGCGTGGTGATGGATCTCGACGTCACCGATAGCTTTGGGGATGACACTGACCGCAACGGCAATGCTCTGCCAGTAGATAACCTTTCGCCGCAGCTTTACGATGCGCAGGATAAAAAAGTTACGCTCACCAATAAACCCTGTTCAACCGAGAATCCCTGCGTCTTTATCGCTAAGCAGGATAAAGAAAAAGGCACCGTTACGCTCTCCAGTACGCTACCCGGTACTTTCCGCTGGAAAGCGAGAGCCGCGCCGTATGACGACAGTAACTATGTAGATGTGACTTTCCTCGGCGCGGGGGGCAATGATGTTAATGCCTTTATCTACCGTGTATCTGCGACTAACCCTGTCAATCTTATCGGCAATGAGAAAGAGCATTTGCCTGTTGATAATGCCTATCGCTTTGTCTTGTGGCGCGATGTCAACAACGATGGCGTTTTCCAGCAGTCGGAAAAACTGACGGAAGAGGAAATGGCGCAATACGACTACCAGTGGGAGTTTACCGGGCACAGCGTCAATGGCTATACAGGTGCGCAATCGAATACCAGTAATGAAGATATTGTCATCCCTGCGACAAACGAAGAGGCCGTACAGAAATTTGGTGCCCAAAAAGAAGATGGCGTGCAGGGGTATGGATTACGTGTGGTTTACAGCAAGCACTAGATCGGCGTAATGGCCGATCGGCCAGTCGCTGGATATTAATCAAGGAGAGAATTGAATGAACAATCATTTAACGCGGCCGTTGACGAAAGTCGCGCTAGCGCTGGCTTTAGCGGGGTACTGTGCAGTGCCTGTCGCAATGGCTGAAGGGCAGGGCAATCTTAGAGCTGGGCAGTGGCAATCAGAATCACAAAGTACCGGCACCATTCAGGGGACCGTGCCGTGGATCACCAGAAGTGCTTCAGAGATAGCGGATGCTGATAAATCACATGTCACTATTGATATTGATCGTGGTAGCCGCACGGTCACAACGGACGGTGATAAGCAGTTTCATGTGGGGGACACACTGACAGCCAACTGGGCGATTGGTGATACTCAGGGGGACCTTGATGACAATAACACAGCGACTAAAGCAACCCTCCAGTGGATGAGTTATAGCGACCAGTCAGGAGCAGATCCTAAAGAGATTGGTACCGTAGGGAGCGATACATATACCATCGCGGCTGCGGATGCTGATCGATACATAGGTTTGAAAATCACGCCGACTACCACTACCGGTGATCCGAATGTTGCGGATGAGGTGGTGATGCTTGATCTTTCCACCAATGCGGGCGGTGGTTCTGACAGCGATGATATTCCGGAAGGTCCGGTATTTGATGATGCCGTTCACGTCGTAATTCACGAAAAAGACATCAATACGAATCTGTTGGGTAAAACGACGAAACTCAAAACTAATACCACTTATCAAGTCATGTTGTGGAAAGATAAAAACAACAACAGTACTTATGATGCAGGCGAAGAGGTTACCAGCCAGTACAACTATCGCTGGCGCTTTACCGGAACCAGCCTCCAGTTGGGCACAGCCGGTGGTCTTGTTAATCCGACTTACAACAACAGCGACCTGGTTATCCCTGTTACCAACGCCGAAGCGAAAACCGCGTTCGATTTTGCCGGAAGTGGCGTTGTCCTCGGCAACGATGGCGTTCAGGGCTACGGCTTATCTATCGACTACCAGAGAAAATAATCGTTACCAGCACCATTCCCGCCAGGGAATGGTGCTTTTCCGCGCACTTTGCTTAGCCAGCGTTAAGCAAAGTGGGTTGAGGTGAAAACGCAACTTTTAACGGGCAGGTTTCAATCATGGACGGGGCTTTGAAACTAATAAAAGTAATAACGGCGATTTTATTGCTATCCCTGACCTTGCCTGCAATGGCCGTGTTAAAAGGGGGACAGTGGCAACAATCAAGTGCTTCAACTGATGCTATAAATGGCACCGTTCCCTTTGCAGATAGCGCCAGTGTACCCGTCTATCAAGGAAGTGTTCAGCTTGATCCCACTGTGGAGCATGATATTGCTAATACAGCTATGCCCGGTAATTTCAGCATTGAGGCCAGCGCAACGAGCATGATTTTAACCAACCCGCGCGACAATGAAGGTGACATATTCAACAGTCCGCCATTACTGCGCTGGGAAGATCAAATGTTGCCAGCCGTCACCCTTATCTGGGCAGACGCCGCTACGCCCGATGTGCCGCTCACCCCACAACCACGTCCTGATCGTTCCTTTTGTGTACAAAACCTGGCGGGTCATAAACTGGTGGCGATTCCGCAGTTTGATCCAGACAAAACGCTCCCAACATTGGATCTCTTTACCCTTACAGGCGTACCTAATCAGGGAACGGTGTTACTTAATGAAAAACGGGTCACGTTAAATATTGCCAGCGCAGTGGGTGATCTGGTTACTGTCAGTGCCAGTGACTATGATGAAACACTAAACGCGGCTAAAACTACCGTTGGCAACTCAATCACTTTAACCGTAACGACCAAAGATTGTCAGGGTAATACGGCAGGTAATATACCTTTTATTATCAAACGTAAAGATGCGGTAAACCGGCAGAATGTTGTGAATAACACCGGTCCAGTAAGACTCGGGAGTACAGAGTTAACGACTACAGCTACGGAATATCGTGGTACTACCGATGCCAATGGCACCGCTACTGTTACGGTAACGCAGGCGAATGGTCCCGGTGTAAAAACGCCCCTGGTTGTCAGTCTTTCTGGCATTACGCAAAGCAGCGAAACGGCGGTGATCTTTACCGTTCTCACCAGCCCGGATGTCCCGCAGGCTAATATGTGGGGCCATATGGCAGAAACGTTAAAGGCGATGCAATACACCTTCAGCCGTCCGAAACTGGCAGCAGAAGTGGATAATGAAGCGGGTACAGTCATCGATCATAACGAAACATGGTCAACCTTCACCTGGAGTGGTGCAGATAACCACTGCGACATTCTGCCTGGTATGCGGCAGTTTGGTGCGATGAAAACCGTCATTCCTACTTCAGTGCAAGAAGTCGTCGGTTGGCCAATGCAGGGAGATTATTACTGGTCTTCGCTGGCAGGGACCTCCGGGAAGCATCATGCCGCAGATGTTACGAACCATAGCGAAGCACAGCAAGCAGATAGTACGAAGTATCTGGTGAGTTGTGTGGACAAAGACGCACCGGAGGTTGATCCCGAACTGGTGCTGACCCCCGAAAACTATGATGAGAGTTTGCAGGCAGTAAAAGTTCCGGTGGGTGAAGATACACTCATGCGCCTGACCATTACTGATAAAAAAAATAATAATCAGCCGCTGGCTTACTACTATTTCTCACTTCATTTAGATGATGGAATTAACCGTAAAAATCAATCCGATCCCACGTGGGAAGCGCATCCAGTACATATTTCCGGCGACTCGAATTTACACCAGATTGATGCACACAACTATGAAGGCATAACCGACTTTAACGGTCAGGCTACGCTTACACTTTCGCAACCAGACGGTGCTGGTGTTAAAACGCATATCACCGCGACAATGCGCAGCAACTTTGCTGCATCGGATGAGAAGGACGTGATTTTTACAGTTATCACCAGTCCGGACAGCGATCAGGCCCGGATGTGGGGGCATATGGCAAGAGGGATTATTTCCGATGGGAATATCTATAAACGCCCACTGCTGGCAGATGAAACGGCGCATGAAGTGGGGGTAATGCGCGAAAACAACGAGGACTGGGCCTTGTTTGATCAAGAGTCCAGTATGCAGAAGGAATGCGGCGTTGGACATATTCCGAGGCAACGTTCTCTTGAGGCTTTATACGTAGCAAATCAAGGAAATGCGATTGGTACTGAGTATGGTTGGCCGACGATAAAACAAGATTACCTCACAGCGGTTGAACAAGCAGATTCACATTCCTCTGTTGCTCTCGATAATGGCTCGGTTACCACTTATTCTGGTTTCAGGCAAAACTATCTCACTTGTTCTGCCAATGATCTCGTGGCTCGTGTCGTGGTAGAAACAGACAAAGATATCTCACCCGGTTCCAATTCTGCTAAAGCGAAGGTGGGTGAAAAAATAACCATGACGGTTCGTACCGTTAACGCGATGAACAATGATACTCCTGTCCCTTTTACCGCATTTACCGTTACCAAAGGGATGAGTCAGAACAGAGCTGGGTTGGTATCTGGTTTTACCGATCCGTCTGGTGGTGCTCTCACAATGAACGGAACCGCCTATGGTACCTCGCAACCATCAGTAATTTATTCAGGTCTTACGGATGCGCAGGGAGTGGCGACAATCGTAATTGAGCAGCCCGCAGGCGTTGGCTTAAGTACACCACTGACAATTACCCCAACTCAATCAGCGGTTCCGAATAATATTGTAAATTACAATGTGACCTTTACCGTGCCAACAAGTCCTGATGTTTCTGTGGCACAAATGTGGGGGCATATGGATGACTCAATTACTGTTGGAACCATGACCTTTAATCGCCCGAAATTAATTCAGGAGGTCAGTGGCGGTCGTAGTCCACAAGTAGAAAATAATGAAAGCTGGGTACGAGTCACTCAGGCGGATATTGAAAACAATGCTGCGGGCGGTTGTGAAAAAAATAAAGTACCACGCAAAAACCAACTTGCTGCGTTGTACAGTGGCAACACTAACAATGCCATTCAGACAGTACACGGTTGGCCGACTCAGCTCCAGGAATACTGGAGTAGCACTCCAGTCGATAAGGTGCCGCATTTTGCGGCAGTCTGGTTAAATAATGGTAATGTACAAAGCAATGTTACCCCTCCTGTTTATATAAGCTGTCTGACTACTGCAAATACTGTTGCCAACAGCATCACGTTAGAAATTGTGGATCCAGCTCAGTGGAATAGTAGCCTCAATGCGGCAAAGCTGAAAAAGGGCGAGACATTACAGGTCAAGGTGACAGTAAAAGACGCCGCGGGTAATCCAATGGCAGATATGCCGTTTATCCTTCAACGTGGTGATGGTTATACCCGTTCAGAGGAACGTCATGTGGCGGGCAGCGGCGATGGCATTGTATCCTCAGTGGTTGTCGATGGCGGCCAGCCTGATGAGATAACGCTGAGCGATACCGCCACGAGCTATATCGCAATGACCGGCAGCGATGGCAGCAAGATCCTCACTATTACCCGTCCGGATACCCACGGCACTAAAACGGCGCTGATCGCAGCGTTGTATTCCGACCCGACCAAAAAAGCCAGCATGGACACCATCTTCACTGTGGTGACCAGCCCGGATAGCGCAAATGCCAAAATGTGGGGCCATATGCCGGAAACGCTAACGGCGGGCGGGCTAACGTTTAAACGTCCTTTGCTGTTCTCGGAACTGAGCGGTTCAGCGGGCAATGTGCGCAAAGGGCCTGAAGAAGACAATGAGATTTGGGCGCTGTTTACCGAAGCGCAGGCTGCTAAAAATACTAAAAATAACGGCTGCGGCGCGGATTTTATCCCGACAAAAGACGCGCTGACTATGTTGTCCGGCAACTGGGGCGGGCATACCGTAGACGGCTGGCCGGTGTTGAAAGTTTATGACTCCAGTACGGCGGATAGCGCCAGCGTGGAAAATCGTAATTATCTCGGCGTACAGCTCAGTAGCGGTACCAGCAGCGTGCTGGAGACGAACGGGGGATACCTGAGTTGTCAGACGACGGCAAATAAGAAAGTGGCGAAAATTGAGCTGACGTCAGAACAAACGGTTAGCGTCGACGGTCTTGATGCAGTAAAAGTCAAAACCAATTATGAAGATGTTCATGAGCAAATGACGTTCAAAGTGACGACCCGTGATGCCCAGGGGAATGTTGTAGGCAACACGCCATTCTTACTGAGTCACGGGAAAACGGTTAGTCGCCAGAATGTCGAGGTGACCGATTATCAGTCCAGACTGATTTCAGTGACAGACCAGTATAATCACCAGGCCTATCTGCTGAACACTGGTGATAATTTTTATGGCACGACCGGGTCGGACGGTACGGCGACGCTGACCATCAACCAGCCCAATACCGGTTTTGGTGAAAGAATACCGATGCAGGCTACGCTGGATGATACCAGCGTAGCTTCCCAGACTTTGAGTGCGATCTTTACGGTTGTGACCAGCCCTGATACGCCGAAAGCGAACTACTGGGGGCATATGTCTGAAACCCTCACGGCAAAAAATGGCAAGGTTTTCAGCCGTCCACTGTTGCAGGCTGAAGCCGCATCAACAGCTACTGTAACGGTAAATAATGAAGTGTGGCCGCGGGTTAACATCACGTCTGCACTGGACGGCAGCAATGGCGGCTGCAAAGACAAATTGCCAGTGATGAACGATCTCCAGTCATTGTATGATGCCTGGCCTGACGGAACGTTACAGACTGCGCAGGGATGGCCTCTCTATTCATCATCACCTTTGTTCTGGTCGCGTAATGTGAAATCAAGCGCCGGAACTACCACGCCTTTGTATCAATATATGAATCTCAAAACGGGCGAAGCCGGCGCGACGTCGAGTACGTCCAACACCTATTCGCAGGTGTGCCTGGAGACAGCGGAACCGATTGGCAGCGTGACCTTTATGCCTACAGCGGAAAACTGGGACAGTACGCTGTCTGCCGGAAAAGCGAAGGTGGGAGAAGCGCTGCCTGTGACGGTAACGGTAACCCATACGGATGGTTCGCCTGCGGCGTATGAGTCGGTGGGGATCCAGCGTGGCATCAGCACGCAACGAGACGGTACGACAATCGGGAGTTCCTCTACTTTCGATGATCTTGTGCTGGATGAATTTAATCCGGCGGAAACCATGACATCCAGCATCCTCAACGGAAGTGCCAACCTTAACTATCTGCTCTTGCAAACGGATGCTCAGGGGCAGGTCACCTTTAAGCTCCATCAGGATCAATCAACCGGCCTGAAAACCCCGATGAGCGCGACGGCGTTTGGGCACGCCAATAAACCTATAGCACCGCTGGACGTTATCTTTACCGTTATCACCAGCCCGAACAGCGACAAAGCGCATATGTGGGGCCATATGCCGGAAACGGTCACCGCGGCTGACGGTACGGAATTTGAACGACCCAAACTGTGGGCTGAAATGGGTGCCACCAGCGGTGCGGGTAAAACGCTCACTAAAGTGAAGCTTAATAATGAAGACTGGCCTGCACCACATTCCTCGCAGAGAGGCGATGCGGGGGGAACCGATCCGTGTGAAGAAGCGCGCCACCCTTCGCTGGACGAACTTAAATCGTTATACGCTCGCTACCCTAATGGCACTATCGTGAAAGAGATTGGTTGGCCAGTGAAGCAGAGCGGTTATGCGTGGTGGACCAATGCAACCTGTCCAGCGAAAGAAGGGTCCACTGTTTGTGAAGCAATAGATCTGTACACGGGGCTACTGGCATCAGGGAAAACTTGGGCCTATGAGGCGTGCCTGGTGCATCCACACTCGACGGTTTCTGCCGTGACGCTGACCTCGACGACGTTTGATTCTGCTCATCAGGCGGCGGTGGCAAAAAAAGGCGATGCCATGCCGGTGATGGTTACGGTGAAAGACAGTTCCGGAAGAGCGGTGCCGAACGTGGCCTTTATGTTACACCGCGGCGATGCTGCGCCGCGTAACAGCGGGGCGACGTTGTCGCCTGCAAATGGAGTTAGT
Source organism: Escherichia sp. E2562 (assembly GCF_005781075.1). Classification (NCBI taxonomy): domain Bacteria; kingdom Pseudomonadati; phylum Pseudomonadota; class Gammaproteobacteria; order Enterobacterales; family Enterobacteriaceae; genus Escherichia; species Escherichia sp. E2562. Next base: position 94,195 of record NZ_VATM01000005.1, read on the forward strand.
GTAGCGGAAATGGATGATATCACCATCCAGCCATCATCAGGAGTGGCTACTCGGTTGGCTGCAAGTGGGGACGAGATCAGTGGCGTGACAGGTGCAGACGGCACGGCAAGCTTTACTGTTCGTCAGGACAATACGCCGGGTTATAAAACGCCGCTGACAGTAACGCTGGATAATTACCCAACATTGACAGCAACGATGGACACTATTTTCACCGTATTAACCAGTCCCAATGTTTCTTCCGCGCACTTCTGGGGACATATGGCAGACTCGGTAGTGGTGAATGGCAAAACATTACATCGACCTTTGCTGAAAACAGAATTACCTGCTGGTGCGGTTGCTGTGTTGGCTCCAAATGTGGTCAACGAAACCTGGGCGTTGGGACACAGAGTTGATTCAGCCAAATGGGATATAGCAAAGCAGTGTGGAAGTATGAGCAATGCGCCAACGTACAGTGAGTTAGAAACGCTGCACACAAGTTTTAGCTCGTTGGGGTGGCCTTCAATTACGCCAAGCTATCCCTATTTATCCTCCGAGCAATGCGGAATGTTTGAAGACACGGGGACGCAGGATTGTAGTGTAGTTCTGCAAAATAAGGCAGGTCTAATCGCCTGCTTTCAGTGATGGCATGGTTGTATCTGGTGCTGACATGGTGATATTGCCGGATGCGATGCTGGCGCATCTTGCCCGACCTACGGATTAGCCGCTTTTTTGCGTGGTTTGCGGGTTTTCGTCACGTTGCTCACTACGCTTACCACAATGCCATCATTTAAACGCGTGGTCATCGTATCGCCCGCTTTTACCTGTTTCACCTGCTTTAACACCGCGCCATCTGCGGCGCTGGTGACGCTATAGCCGCGCGCCAGCGTTGACAGTGGGCTAACCGCTTCCAGATGCGTCACCGCATTACCGAAACGTTCACGCGTGGCGCTAAGCTGCGCGCGCAGGGTTTCAGCCAGGCGATATTCCAGTTGCTGAATACGCGTTTGCGCGCGATGAATCTTCGGCTGTGGATTTTGCTGATTCAGTCGCTGTGTTAACCGCACCTGTTGCTGTCCGGCACGTTTAAGCTGATTTTCCAGCGCAAAGCTCATCCGCTTTTGTAGACGTTCGAGTGTAGTCTGCTGACGTGCCAGCCGGAGCTGCGGATGCTGTTGCTGTAATCGGTGATGGATCTGCGTAAAGCGACGCGTGCGGTTGGCGAGATAATAATCCATCGCCATTTCCAGCCGCTGCTGCGCAGACTGCACCTGGCGCAGTAACTCCTGCTGATTACGGCTCACCACTTCAGCGGCAGCCGACGGAGTTGGTGCTCGTAAATCGGCAACGAAATCGGCAATGGTCACATCGGTTTCATGTCCAACGGCACTGACAACCGGAATGCGACTGGCAAAAATTGCCCGCGCCACGCGTTCGTCGTTAAAACTCCATAAATCTTCCAGCGAACCGCCACCGCGCCCGACAATTAACACGTCGCACTCGTTGCGCTGATTCGCTAGTTCGATGGCGCGAACAATTTGCCCCGGCGCATCGTCACCCTGTACCGCGGTAGGATAAATAATCACTGGCAATGACGGATCGCGACGTTTAAGCACATGCAAAATATCGTGCAGTGCGGCACCTGTTTTTGAGGTGATGACACCTACACAGTGCGCAGGGGAGGGGAGTCGTTTCTTAAGCTCTTGGTCGAACAAACCTTCAGCCTGCAATTTCGCTTTGAGTTGTTCGTATTTCTGTTGCAACAAACCTTCACCGGCGGGCTGCATACTTTCGACGATAATCTGATAATCGCCGCGTGGCTCATAGAGTGTAATATTGGCGCGAACCAGCACTTGCTGCCCGTGTTGCGGGCGAAAGGCCACCCGGCGGTTGCTGTTGCGGAACATTGCGCAGCGTACCTGGGCGGTATCATCTTTGAGCGTAAAGTACCAGTGACCGGAAGCCGGTTGCGTGAAGTTAGAAATTTCGCCGCTGATCCACACTTGCCCCATCTCCTGCTCAAGCAGCAAACGGACGGTCTGATTCAGGCGACTAACCGTAAAAATTGCGGGGGATTGAGATGGTAACATGTGAGCGAGATCAAATTCTAAATCAGCAGGTTATTCAATCGATAGTAACGTGCTGACCGGGGAGCGCAAGCATTATTTGCAAAAAGGGGTAGATGCAATCGGTTACGCTCTGTATAATGCCGCGGCAATATTTATTAACCACTCTGGTCGAGATATTGCCCATGCTACGTATCGCTAAAGAAGCTCTGACGTTTGACGACGTTCTCCTCGTTCCTGCTCATTCTACCGTTCTGCCGAATACTGCTGACCTCAGCACTCAGCTGACGAAAACTATTCGTCTGAATATTCCTATGCTTTCCGCAGCAATGGATACCGTAACGGAAGCGCGCCTGGCTATTGCTCTGGCTCAGGAAGGCGGTATCGGCTTTATCCACAAAAACATGTCCATTGAACGCCAGGCGGAAGAAGTTCGCCGCGTGAAAAAACACGAATCTGGCGTGGTGACTGACCCGCAGACTGTTCTGCCAACCACGACGCTGCGTGAAGTGAAAGAACTGACCGAGCGTAACGGCTTTGCTGGCTACCCGGTTGTTACCGAAGAAAACGAACTGGTCGGCATCATCACTGGTCGTGACGTGCGTTTTGTCACCGACCTGAGCCAGCCGGTTAGCGTTTACATGACGCCGAAAGAGCGTCTGGTAACTGTGCGTGAAGGCGAAGCCCGTGAAGTTGTGCTGGCAAAAATGCACGAAAAACGCGTTGAAAAGGCGCTGGTGGTTGATGATGAATTCCACCTGATCGGCATGATCACCGTGAAAGACTTCCAGAAAGCGGAACGTAAACCGAACGCCTGTAAAGACGAACAAGGTCGTCTGCGTGTTGGTGCTGCGGTTGGCGCAGGTGCGGGTAACGAAGAGCGTGTTGATGCGCTGGTTGCCGCAGGCGTTGACGTTCTGCTGATCGACTCCTCTCACGGTCACTCTGAAGGCGTTCTGCAGCGTATCCGTGAAACTCGTGCTAAATATCCGGATCTGCAAATCATCGGCGGCAACGTGGCAACAGCTGCGGGTGCACGCGCTCTGGCAGAAGCCGGTTGCAGCGCGGTTAAAGTGGGTATTGGCCCAGGCTCCATCTGTACGACTCGTATCGTTACTGGCGTAGGTGTTCCGCAGATCACTGCCGTTGCTGACGCAGTTGAAGCGCTGGAAGGCACCGGTATTCCGGTTATCGCAGATGGTGGTATTCGCTTCTCCGGCGACATCGCCAAAGCTATCGCCGCAGGTGCAAGCGCGGTGATGGTAGGTTCTATGCTGGCGGGTACTGAAGAATCTCCAGGTGAAATCGAACTCTACCAGGGCCGCTCTTACAAATCTTACCGTGGGATGGGTTCTCTGGGCGCGATGTCCAAAGGTTCCTCTGACCGTTACTTCCAGAGCGACAACGCTGCCGACAAACTGGTTCCGGAAGGTATCGAAGGTCGCGTAGCCTACAAAGGTCGTCTGAAAGAGATCATTCACCAGCAGATGGGCGGCCTGCGCTCCTGTATGGGCCTGACCGGCTGTGGTACTATCGACGAACTGCGTACTAAAGCGGAGTTTGTACGTATCAGCGGTGCGGGTATTCAGGAAAGCCACGTTCACGACGTGACCATCACCAAAGAGTCCCCGAACTACCGTCTGGGCTCCTGATTCTCTTCGCCCGACTTCATGTCGGGCGATTTATATTATCTGTTTCACTTGCCTCGGAATAAGCGTCAATGACGGAAAACATTCATAAGCATCGCATCCTCATTCTGGACTTCGGTTCTCAGTACACTCAACTGGTTGCGCGCCGCGTGCGTGAGCTGGGTGTTTACTGCGAACTGTGGGCGTGGGATGTGACAGAAGCACAAATTCGTGACTTCAACCCAAGCGGCATTATTCTTTCCGGCGGCCCGGAAAGCACCACCGAAGAAAATAGCCCGCGCGCGCCGCAATATGTCTTTGAAGCAGGCGTACCGGTATTCGGCGTTTGCTATGGCATGCAGACCATGGCAATGCAGCTGGGCGGTCATGTTGAAGCCTCCAACGAACGTGAATTTGGTTATGCGCAGGTTGAAGTTCAAACTGATAGTGCGCTGATTCGTGGTATCGAAGATGCGTTAAGCGCAGATGGCAAGCCGCTGCTTGATGTGTGGATGAGCCACGGCGATAAGGTAACAGCAATTCCTGAAGGCTTTGTTACCGTCGCCAGCACCGAAAGCTGCCCATTTGCCATCATGGCTAACGAAGAAAAACGTTTCTATGGTGTTCAGTTCCACCCGGAAGTGACTCATACTCGTCAGGGTATGCGTATGCTGGAGCGTTTTGTGCGCGATATCTGCCAGTGTGAAGCGCTGTGGACGCCAGCTAAAATTATCGACGACGCTGTAGCCCGCATTCGCGAGCAGGTGGGCGACGATAAAGTGATCCTCGGCCTCTCTGGTGGCGTGGATTCTTCCGTTACCGCGATGCTTCTGCATCGTGCAATCGGTAAAAACCTGACTTGTGTATTTGTCGACAACGGTCTGCTGCGTCTGAATGAAGCTGAACAGGTAATGGATATGTTCGGCGATCGTTTCGGTCTGAACATCATTCACGTTCCGGCAGAAGAGCGTTTCCTGGCAGCGCTGGCTGGCGAAAACGATCCAGAAGCAAAACGTAAAATCATCGGGCGCGTTTTCGTTGAAGTATTCGATGAAGAAGCGCTAAAACTGGAAGACGTGAAGTGGCTGGCGCAGGGCACCATCTACCCTGACGTTATCGAATCTGCCGCATCTGCAACCGGTAAAGCACACGTCATCAAATCTCACCACAACGTGGGCGGTCTGCCGAAAGAGATGAAGATGGGCCTGGTTGAACCGCTGAAAGAGCTGTTCAAAGACGAAGTGCGTAAGATTGGTCTGGAGCTGGGCCTGCCATACGACATGCTGTACCGTCACCCGTTCCCGGGACCGGGCCTCGGCGTTCGTGTGCTGGGCGAAGTGAAGAAAGAGTATTGTGACCTGCTGCGCCGTGCTGATGCCATTTTCATTGAAGAACTGCATAAAGCGGATCTGTACGACAAAGTCAGCCAGGCGTTTACTGTCTTCCTGCCGGTACGTTCCGTTGGCGTAATGGGCGATGGTCGTAAATACGACTGGGTTGTCTCTCTGCGTGCTGTCGAAACCATCGACTTTATGACCGCACACTGGGCACATCTGCCGTACGATTTCCTCGGCCGCGTTTCCAACCGTATTATCAATGAAGTGAACGGTATTTCCCGCGTGGTGTATGACATCAGCGGCAAGCCACCAGCTACCATTGAGTGGGAATGATTTAATTCCTGCACTATGAATGAACAAAACCCTCTGTTGCTACAGAGGGTTTTTTATATTGCGGACTAAAGTCAGCAATATAAAAAAGCCTGTAATCCTCACGAATCATAGGCTTGAAGTTACTGACAGCGATTAATTAAACCAACTGTCCGATTTATTCTCTTCTGCTTTACCCACGCTTTTCATCAAATCGCGACCACCTTCTGTCACATTCCTGTTAGCGTCAGCTTCAGATTGCACGACATCAGTTTGCGCGGCTTTGTGCTTCAGCTCCTGATCGATAAATTCGTTCTCGCGCTTAACGCGGGCTTCTTCTTTCGCCAGCGCCAGTTTTTGTTTCTGAATCTCTAAGCTGCGCAGCTCATCTTCATAACTTTGATCGCGTTTTTTATCCGCAGTGGCTTCGGCGTCCAGTTTATCCTGGCGAGCTTTCTTATCCGCTGCTGCTGCCGCCGCTCTTTTATTGGCGGCGGCCTGAGCGTTTGCGCGACGCTGTTTCTCTTGTTGAATTTCACTGTTGCGCTCCGCGACCCATTCGTCATGCTGCCTTTGCTCTTCATTTTTACCTTGCTGTTCCGCTTCTGCGACAGCCGAGAGTTGATCCTGCAATGATGAGGCGGCAGCCGGATAGCTTAAGGAGGCTAAGATGGCGCAAAGAAAAACTTTCTTCATGACTCCTCCTGATTATTAGCTCTTTTCAGGACATTTGGTATTTGGCTGAATACGCGTTTCGTTATACGTCGTGGTAATAACGACAGCTAAACCCGTCGTAAACTGGCATTCTTTACCCACCTGTGTGGATGTATACACTTTGGTGCCTTCCTTATAAGTTAAAGAAACACCTTCCACTAAGGTTTTATCATTCACCATAGAACCTGCTGCTGCGCCTACAGCTCCGCCGCCAACTGCACCTGCCGTCGTTCCGGAATTACTGCCAGACCCGACGTTGTGGCCGATAACGCCGCCAGCGACTGCGCCAATAAGTGCGCCGAAGGCTTGTGCGTTCCGTTTATTTTGGGAGTTGTCTACGGCAACTTTTGCGGGAAGAATGGAAATGATATTAACGGTTTTAGTTTCTTGCTTGGTATTCAGTTGATCAGTTTGATAAACATCGGCGGCATGATCGTCAGCATTTGATTGGCATCCTGCCAACATGAATGACGCTAAAATTGCCACAGGCAGAAGACATTTTTTAAATTTCATCACTATTCCTTGTTATAGACTTTACGAAAAACAAGACATTTAAGATCATCGAAAGAGGAAAGTAAATGTATAGACTATGAAGGAATAGATTAAATTTATTTAAATTCATTGAATAAATATATATGCATTAACGCATAATAAAAACATATATATTATGTCTAATATACATTGCGTCTTATTGCAGAATGATTCGAAATCAGAACAAAGATGTAAAAATTTAGATAAATAAATGCCTGCCGCTTTGATAACAACAAAGAGCAACCGTATCTGACAGCATTGAGCCGTCTTGTTCAGTAAAGGTGACGAAGGTAACCGCTAACGTTGTACCGGGGATTCGATAGAGAATGTGGATTGCTGAGCTTCTTTTTTGCTCTGATGATGCTGCCAGGCGCCAACGGAGGAGTAGATAAAGCGGCCAAAGAAGAAGAGAAAGCTGATAAGCAATACGATACGAGTCATGCGACTGTTAAATCGGTGTCGTTTTCGCATACTGGTTGGCTGACTCACAAAGGGTTCCTCAAGGTATGTCCATGCCATGGACGGTACTTACATTAAGGCATACCCGGGCGCAATGGTCAATTGTTCATTATGTAAAAAAGCGTCAGTTGATACATATTTTAATGTTATGGAAGTTAATTTAATTATTTACAATAATGATGTAATAATGACGGGTTAACATGATAAACGTAATAATTCATTGAACAGGGTAATTTTGTTTGATATATATCAATTGGAACTTTCATATGACAATTAGAATCAATGCTCCTTAATTGCGATGAATAATCATCCATCGAAGTCAGGTGGGATGCCTGTCTGAATACACCCTTTCAGGATGTAAGGGGTTCTGCTGAGCATCTATGAAACTGAATGCAACTTATATAAATATACGTGATAAATGGTGGGGGCTTCCGCTGATCCTGCCGTCTATAATCTTGCCTGTTTTTGCCCATATAAATACGTACGCACATATTTCTTCTGGTGAAGTTTTTCTCTTTTATCTGCCGCTAGCGCTGATGATCAGTATGATGATGTTTTTTAGCTGGGCAGCATTGCCAGGTATTGCTTTAGGGATTTTTATTCGCAAGTATGCCGAGCTTGGTTTTTATGAAACGCTCTCGTTAACGGTTAATTTCATTATCATTATCATTCTTTGTTGGGGCGGCTACAGGGTGTTTACTCCCCGACGTAACAACGTTTCACATGGCGATACCCGCTTAATTTCCCAGCGCATTTTTTGGCAGATTGTTTTCCCTGCAACGTTGTTTCTGGTGCTCTTCCAGTTTGCGGCGTTTGTAGGTTTACTGGCGAACAGAACAAATCTGGTTGGCGTCATGCCCTTTAATCTGGGAACCTTAATTAATTATCAGGCTTTGCTGGTGGGTAATCTGATAGGCGTCCCGCTTTGCTACTTCATCGTTCGTTCTGTACGAAATCCATTTTATTTGCGAAGCTATTATTCTCAATTAAAACAACAGATTGACAGTAAAGTTACAAAAAAAGAGTTCGCGCTGTGGTTGCTTGCTCTGGGCGCATTGTTATTTCTGCTATGTATGCCTTTAAATGAAAAAAGCACAATTTTCAGCACCAACTATACCTTGTCGTTATTGCTGCCGCTGATGATGTGGGGAGCGATGCGTTATGGCTACAAGCTGATCTCGTTGCTCTGGGCAATAGTGCTGATGATCAGTATCCATAGCTACCAGAATTATATTCCCCTTTATCATGGGTATACCACTCAACTAACCATAACCTCCTCCAGCTATCTGGTATTTTCTTTTATCGTCAATTACATGGCGGTTCTGGCAACGCGTCAACGAGCGGTGACCAAACGCATTCAGCGGCTGGCTTACGTGGACCCGGTTGTTCATCTGCCGAATATTCGAGCTTTGAATCGCGCGCTGCGTGATGCGCCCTGGTCCGCGCTATGTTTTTTACGCATTCCCGGTATGGAAATGCTGGTAAAGAACTATGGCATCATGCTGCGTATCCAATACAAACAAAAGCTTTCACATTGGCTGGCACCTTTACTGGAACCCGGAGAAGACGTTTATCAGCTTTCTGGCAATGATCTCGCGCTGCGACTGAATACAGAGTCTCACCAGGAGCGCATTATCGCATTGGATAACCATCTTAAGCAGTTTCGTTTCTTTTGGGATGATATGCCATTGCAACCACAGATTGGCGTCAGCTATTGCTATGTCCGTTCGCCAGTGAATCATATTTATTTGCTGTTAGGCGAGCTAAGTACGGTTGCTGAACTCTCAATAGTGACTAATACCCCGGAAAATATGCAGCGTCGCGGGGCAATGTATCTGCAGCGAGAATTAAAAGACAAAGTGGCAATGATGAATCGGCTACAGCAGGCGCTTGAGCACGACGATTTTTGCCTTATGGCCCAGCCAATTACTGGAGTGCGCGGCGATATCTATCATGAAATTTTGCTGCGTATGCGAGGGGAGAATGATGAACTCATCAATCCTGATAATTTCTTGCCGGTTGCGCATGAATTTGGCTTATCGTCCAGTATCGACATGTGGGTCATCGAACATACATTGCAATTTATGGCGGAAAATAAAGAGAAAATGCCCGCCCAACGATTTGCGATTAATTTGTCGCCAACTTCAGTTTGTCAGGCCCGCTTTCCTGTTAAAATTAGTAAGTTATTAGCGAAATACCAAATAGAGGCGTGGCAGCTTATCTTTGAAGTCACCGAAAGTAATGCCCTTACCAATGTTAAGCAGGCACAGAATACGTTACAACATCTTCAGGAGTTAGGATGCCAGATTGCTATTGATGATTTCGGCACCGGATACGCAAGTTATGCGCGGCTAAAAAATGTGAATGCCAATTTATTAAAAATTGATGGCAGCTTCATCCGTAATATTGCCTCGAATAGTCTGGATTACCAGATAGTGGCATCGATTTGTCATCTGGCACGAATGAAGAAAATGCAAGTGGTTGCGGAGTATGTTGAAAATGAAGAGATTCGCAAAGCCGTACACTCTTTGGGTATTGATTACCTGCAAGGCTTTTTGATTGGTGAACCGCAGCCGTTAATTGCGATTACGGCTGAAAGAGAACCTGTTCGAGAAAGCGCGTAATTCATTTGGGCCAACGCAACAGGTTGGCCCGTTTTCATTTCATATTAAGCCGCGATTTCCGGCGTGCTTTCTTCTTCAATTTTTAACCGCCAGCCACTCACGCCTTCCCAGTATTCTTGCTCCTTTTCCAGATCAAGCAATACCAGCGCGTTCTGGCTAAACCAGTCATGCGGAAAACGTAACGTCCAGTGGCTATCATCAGTAATCAGAGTCAATGTCGGCGGTGTTGTGGTTGCCTGACGTTGATTGTTAAGTAATACGCCAAGACGCAACAGTTGAATTAACGGCAGGAACTGTTTTTTCTTAAACAGCGTAAAGCGTGGCAAATCGTCGAGCTTAATCGCTTTACGATGATAACGCACCAGCGTCGCCATCATCAGTTGTTGTTCCTGATTAAACCCTGGCAAGTCGCTGTTTTGCAGGATATACGCCGAATGGCGATGAAGGCCGCTATGATTAATGCTTAATCCGACCTCATGCAGCATGGCGGCCCAGCGCAGTAATGCTTCCAGTTGTGGATGAGCCAGCTTCGGTTGCTGTTCCCGCCATTGTTCGTACATTTGCATAGTTGTGTCGAGCACCCGTCGGGCCTGTTCACTGTCAATGTGATACTGGTTGGCCAGACTGCTGGCGGTGCGGCTACGCACATCCTGATGGCGGAAACGTCCTTCCATTTCATACAAAACGCCTTCACGCAGCGCCCCGTCAGAAAGCCGCAGTTCACGAATAGCTAAGGCATCAAATACACCACACAAAATAGCCAGACCAGGAACAAAAACTGTTTTACGTTCTTCCGAAAGACCCGGCAAACTTAACGCCGAGAAGTTACGATGCCGTAAAACCTCTTTCACCAGTTTATCGAGGCGCTCTGGTGTGATGATGCCGTCTTTCTCGCCCATTTCCAGCAACACTTCGTGGGCGGCTTTAATGGTGCCGGAAGCCCCCATAGCAACGTTCCAGCCCTGAATACGGAATTGCCAGGTTAATGTTTCCAGTTTTTGTGCAGCCGCCATGCGTGCGCGCTGAAAATTCTCTTTATTGATGACCCCGCCCGGAAAATAAAGCTGGGCAAAGCTAACGCAACCCATCCGGCGGCTTTCGACGAGAATCGGTTCGAAATTTTCTCCAATTACCAGCTCCGTTGAGCCGCCGCCAATATCAATAACCAGTTTGCGACCTTTTTCCGGCTGGGTATGTTCCACACCCATAAAAATCAGACGAGCCTCTTCGTTGCCGGAAATAATTTCAATCGGATAGGGAATAACCTTTTCGGCGCGTTTCAGAAAATCAGTAGCGTTCAGCGCCTGACGCAGTGTATGTGTCCCGACAATGCAGACACTAGAGGGAGAGAAACCTTGCAAGCGCTCGGCAAACAGCGACAGACAGCTTAAACCGCGCGTCATCGCCTCCTCACTCAACATATTATCTGGCCCCAGACCATCTGCCAGGTGTACCCGTTGTTTCAGGCGGCCAATAATCTGCATGGCGCCATCCACCACACGGGCAATAACCATGTGGAAACTGTTTGAACCAAGATCGACCGCAGCAAACTCCTGCGGGCGAGGGGATTTGTCGTGTATTGGCATAGGTTATTCTGGTTGTTCGAGTGATTTTATGTAGTCGTAGATCGCCAACTGCGCCCGAACTTTCCGGCGATTACCGCGGGGAACGTAGCGATTACTGAGTTCTTTATCGATATAACGTGCTTTCACCGTATCGCTGAACAGAATATCTACGATATCCAGTACCCGCTGCTTCAGGCGCGGGTCGAGCAGCGGCGTTGCCACTTCAATACGATAATCAATGTTGCGCGTCATCCAGTCGGCGGAAGAGAGGTAAACTTTTTTATCGCCACCATTTTCAAAAATATATACCCGATCATGTTCAAGGTAACGGTCAACAATGCTGATAGCACGAATATTGTCGCTAATGCCTTCCAGATTGGGGATCAACGAACACATCCCGCGTACCAGCAGATTTACCGGCACGCCGGAACTGGATGCCGCATACAGACGATCGACCAGTCCTTTATCGACCAGGTTATTCAGTTTCAGAGTAATACCGCTGGGCAGCCCTTGTTGTGCGTTGGCGATCTCGCGATCCACCATTTCATACAACAGACGGCGGGAGTTTTGCGGCGACACCATTAAATAATCAAATGTCACCGGACGGTATGGGTTTTCAATAAAGTTGAACACCCGCCGCACTTCGTTGGTGATGCGCGCATCGGCGGTCAGCAGCGAATAGTCGGTATAAAGACGTGCGGTTTTTTCGTTAAAGTTCCCGGTCCCGATATGCGCGTAACGGACGACTTCACCGTTTTCTTTACGTGAAATCAGGAACAGTTTGGCGTGAATTTTCAGCCCCGGCGCAGAGAAGATAACGTGCACGCCAGCTTCGGTTAGTCGCTTCGCCCAATGAATGTTAGCTTCTTCGTCAAAACGTGCCTGTAGTTCAACCACCACGGTCACTTTCTTGCCGTTGTGCGCTGCGTGGATCATCGAGTCGATGATGCGTGAATCTTTTGCCACACGGTAAATGTTGATTTTAATCGCCAGCACGCTCGGATCGAACGAAGCCTGACGCAACAGTTCTAGTACGTGCTCAAAGGTGTGATAAGGGTAATAGAGCAGAACATCGCGTTCGCGAATGGCATCAAAACCGTTGCGGAACTGGGCTTTATCAAACCAGATATGGCGTAAACGCGGCAGTGGTTTGTTAACCAGATTCGCTTTGCCGACATTAGGGAAATTAATAAAGTCTTTAAAATTGTGGTAACGACCGCCAGGGACGATAGAGTCGTAACGGGAAATAGTCAGTTTCTCACGCAACACTTCAACCAGCGCGTTAGGCATATCACGCTGATAAACAAAACGTACTGGCTCTGCGGTTAAACGCTGTTTCAGACTGGAAGACATCAGCTCCATCAGGCTGGCTTCCATCTCGTGTACTAAATCGTATTCGGCGTCGCGGGTCATCTTCATCGAATAGGCATTCAGCGCGTCATAATCAAAGAAGCCTTTGAAGATATCATCAAGGCAGTAACGCAGAATATTATCCAGCAAAATCATTGGCTTGCGTCGACGTGGTGCTTCCGGCGGCAAATTCACAAAGCGCGGAACTTTATCCGATGGGATCTCCAGAAGCGCGTAACGGATGGTATCGCCACGAATAATCTCCACTGCCAGATAGGTATAATCATCTTTCAGGAACTGCACTAAGTCAGTGTCGGGATTGATTAAAATCGGCGTAATGTGCTGACGCAGATACTGCTTAAAATAATGACGCAGCCAGTTTTGTTGATTAACAGAGAGTTGGCGTTCATTAATCAGGAAAATCTGGTTACGCGCCATCTCCAGTAACAGTTCATTGTAAAGGCCGTCGAATTCCTGATCGGCTTTCAGCACGCGGGATTGAATTTTGCCCAGCAAATGGCGGGAATGAGAGTTAGAACCTTGTTCTTCGCTAATAATGATCCGTCGCTTCAGTTCAGCGAAGCGAACTTTATAGAACTCATCAAGGTTATTGGAATAGATCCCAAGAAAACGCATCCTTTCAATCAGCGGGTTAGATTTGTCCGCCGCTTCCTGAAGCACGCGTTCATTGAACGATAACCAACTGAGCTCTTTCTCGATGTATAGCTTTTCCTGACCCATTACCACTTTTACTCCGTTTTATTCACGGGACACTGCCTGGATATTATGGCGAGCAATGTTGGCAGATGTCCAACTATGCCAGAAAAGGGGGAAAAAAACTGCTGAAGCCTGCGATTTACAGGAGAAATGAGAAGCGCCAGCAGTAGCGCTGGCGCTTTAAATATGCGGAAGATTACTCGTCGTCGGCGGCGTAGCCCTGCGGTGGGAGACGCTGACCATCCAGCCACGCGGCGTTTTCATGCATCTTCAGACGACCATCAACAAACCAGCTAATGACCAGCGGGTAAATAGCATGTTCCTGAGTTTGCACGCGAGCGGTGATTTCATCTTCCGTATCACCGGCAAAAACCGGAACTTTAGCCTGCAAAATCACCGGGCCGCCGTCCAGCTCATCGGTGACGAAATGCACTGATGTACCGTGTTCTTCATCGCCATTTTCCAGCGCCTGACGATGGGTATGCAAACCGGGATATTTCGGTAGCAGGGAAGGGTGAATGTTTAGCAAACGTCCGGCGTAGTGGGAAACAAACGCTGGGCTGAGAATGCGCATAAAACCGGCCAGAACTACTACATCGGGGGCGTACATGTCGATTTCGTGCATCAACTCCCGATCATAGTCTTCCCGACTGTCAAATTGGCTGGCAATTAGCGTATGCGTTGCGATACCTGCTTTGCGGGCGCGCTCAAGGCCGAACGCGTCGGCCTTATTGCTGAAAACTGCCCGTAGGGTGCCTTTAATTTTGTTGGTTTTACAGGCATCAATAATTGCCTGCAAATTACTTCCGTTGCCGGAAATAAGCACCACAATATTCATTATTCGATAACCACGCGTTGTTCGGAATCAGAAGCTTTGATGATACCGATTTTCCACGCGTTTTCACCGTTGGCATTGAGCAGGGCGAGAGCTTTGTCCACTTCCGGAGCAGGCAGGGCGATAACCATCCCGACGCCGCAGTTGAAGGTACGATACATTTCATGGCGGCTGACGTTACCTGCCGTTTGCAGCCAGTTGAACACTTCCGGCCACTGCCAGGAGGATTCATCAATCACTGCCTGAGTGTTTTCTGGTAATACGCGAGGAATGTTTTCCCAGAAACCGCCGCCGGTCAGGTGCGCAATGGCGTGAACATCAACCTTTTCAATCAATTCCAGCACTGACTTCACATAAATACGGGTTGGCGCCAGCAGATGATCGGCTAAAGGTTTTCCGTCCAGCTCTGTAGTTTGCGGGTCGCAACCGCTGACTTCGAGAATTTTGCGTACCAGCGAGTAACCGTTCGAGTGCGGGCCGCTGGAGCCGAGCGCAATGAGCACATCGCCGTCGCTAACTTTAGAACCGTCGATGATTTCTGATTTTTCTACCACCCCAACACAGAAACCAGCGACATCGTAATCTTCGCCGTGATACATCCCCGGCATTTCTGCCGTTTCGCCACCCACCAGCGAACAGCCCGATTGCAGACAACCTTCCGCGATGCCGCTAATCACCGCTGAAGCGGTATCAACATCCAGTTTTCCGGTTGCGTAATAGTCGAGGAAAAACAGCGGTTCCGCGCCTTGCACCACCAGGTCATTAACGCACATGGCGACCAGATCAATACCAATGGTGTCGTGACGTTTTAAGTCCATCGCCAGACGTAGCTTGGTGCCTACACCGTCAGTGCCGGAAACCAGTACGGGTTCTCGATATTTTTGCGGCAGCGCGCACAATGCGCCGAATCCACCCAATCCCCCCATCACTTCCGGGCGACGGGTTTTCTTCACAGTCCCCTTGATTCGGTCAACCAGAGCGTTTCCTGCGTCAATATCAACACCGGCATCTTTATAGCTGAGAGAGGTTTTGTCGGTCACTGCTAAGTCTCCACGCGTTTGCGTTAGCAAGAAAAATCGGCGCAATTCTAACAGCCTAAGCAAACGTTTGCGAGCCCATTGTGCATCCATTTTTTAGGGGGTGGATTTTTGCCGTTCGGCCTGAGAACGCGGTCAACTTTGATACTATTCACGAAAATGAAACCGGGTACATTTTTGTCCTTGCATCAGTTGCGTTGAATGCACATGGTGCAACTGAAATCGGTTTCTGTTTTTGCGGAAACGAGAAGTCAGCGTGTCGTTTTACCATTCGGGAAGGATGAGAACGATGGGCATTGCAGCATTTGATATTGGCGGCACCGCGCTAAAAATGGGCGGCGCTATCCGTCGCTTCGATAACTTTGCTATGAAAACGTGGCTGATGTAATGACGGCAGGCGTAACCGTAAACTCATCGACTTCTTCGTGCGCTTTGCCCAGGTTGTCTTCACCCATTATCAGCATCCAGTGAAGTACTGGATGACCTTTAACGAGATAAACAACCAGCCTGGTTTCTAACCCATACGTGCATAAATTCTATTGGGGATGGCAGATTGACCCGGTAGGGCTGCGCTATTCGCTGAACTGGTTCTGTGACCACTATCAGCTACAGCTGTTTATCGTAGAGAACGGTTTTGGCTCGATCGACGTGCAGGAAAGCGACGGTACGGTGAACGACCAGTACCGTATTGATTATCTCGCAGCCCATATTAACGAGATGAAAAAACGCTACGGCTTTATTTACGTTGATAAAGATAACGAAGGTAACGGCACGCTAGCACGCAGCCGTAAAAAATCGTTCAACTGGTATAAAGAGGTGATCGTCTCTAACGGCGAGAAGCTGTAATCATGGAACGACCAGCGAAAGCTGGCCGCGTTAGGATGCTTTTTTCTTCGTGCGCCTGGAATTGCGTTCAATCACCTCGTAAATAACCCAGGAACGCGCTATTTTCCTGCCGTTGATCGTCACAATCTCGCTGTTTCCCCCGCCTCTGATGGCGGTTATTTTCTTTTGATTCAGCAGAATATTGACCTCTTTTTTATTATTTGTTTCCAACAGTAGCTGTCCGGTTTGCCTGTCGCTAATCCGATACCACTGCTGTTTTGGTGGCGGTTGAGATGCTCGCCGAAATCGCTGTTTTACTTTTTCAGCGGCAATGGTTACAGCGATGCCTAATGCACCCATTATGGTCAATGACCAGAAGCCAAAGGGGAATCCAAAATAGCCTTTGTGAAGTTTGAACCAGAAGGCGTGGCAAAATTTTACAATTTCGGGGTCGCTTTTCACATAATTGATACAGACAGACTTTCTGTTGCCGGGATTCCAGGATGTATCAGTAAATTCTGCCGTTCTTTTGCGTCCACTCGCCTGAAATTCAACGGTGAAGGTGTATCGAAAATCGCAATCCGCGTTCCGGCCACGTAGTTTACATAAGCCTTTACTTGCAGCTTCTTCCGGTGAGATGAAACGCACGTTGTAAATCATCGCCATCGTCGCAACTGAGTCTTGCCGCATCTGCACTTCATCATAAACCACCCAGCCAGTCCACAGGCTAAAAATCACAAAAGCTGCCTGATAGCTCCGGTATAACACCTTCTCAAAAGCAGAGGCTTCCGCCCACGCTTGCTCTTTTTTACTTTTCCGTTTTTTCATGTCTCGCGCATCCTGGCGCAAAAGCTGATGAGTACTGAGATTTGCTACTCTATTCCTGGCAACCCCGCCTATGCTTGATCAGCATCAAGTAAAAAAATGTTGTCGATGAAAAGAATGGCGGTATAATCCGTCGATTTTTTTTGTGGCTGCCCTCAAAGGAGAAAGAGTATGAAGATCGTGGAAGTCAAACACCCACTCGTCAAACACAAGCTGGGACTGATGCGTGAGCAAGATATCAGTACCAAGCGCTTTCGCGAACTCGCTTCCGAAGTGGGTAGCCTGCTGACTTACGAAGCGACCGCCGACCTCGAAACGGAAAAAGTCACTATCGAAGGTTGGAACGGCCCGGTAGAAATTGACCAGATCAAAGGTAAGAAAATTACCGTGGTGCCAATTCTGCGTGCGGGTCTGGGGATGATGGACGGTGTTCTGGAAAACGTTCCGAGCGCGCGCATCAGCGTAGTCGGTATGTACCGTGATGAAGAAACACTGGAGCCGGTACCGTACTTCCAGAAACTGGTTTCTAACATCGATGAGCGTATGGCGCTGATCGTTGACCCAATGCTGGCAACCGGTGGTTCCGTTATCGCGACCATCGACCTGCTGAAAAAAGCGGGCTGCAGCAGCATTAAAGTGCTGGTGCTGGTGGCTGCGCCAGAAGGTATCGCTGCGCTGGAAAAAGCGCATCCGGACGTCGAGCTGTATACCGCATCGATTGACCAGGGGCTGAATGAGCACGGATACATTATCCCGGGCCTCGGCGATGCTGGTGATAAAATCTTTGGTACGAAATAACGAATAAAAAATAATTAAAGCCGACTTTAAGAGTCGGCTTTTTTTTGAGTAAAGCGCCTATAACACATAATATACAGAGGATAATACTATGACGCGCCGTGCTATCGGGGTGAGTGAAAGACCGCCACTTTTACAGACAATCCCGCTTAGTTTACAACATTTGTTCGCCATGTTTGGTGCAACCGTCCTGGTGCCCGTCTTATTTCATATCAACCCGGCGACCGTACTGTTATTTAACGGTATCGGAACGCTGCTGTATCTCTTCATCTGTAAAGGGAAAATCCCGGCTTATCTTGGTTCGAGCTTTGCCTTTATTTCTCCGGTGTTATTGCTGTTGCCGTTGGGTTATGAAGTCGCGCTGGGCGGCTTTATTATGTGCGGCGTGCTGTTCTGTCTGGTTTCTTTTATTGTGAAGAAAGCAGGGACTGGCTGGCTGGATGTGCTGTTTCCTCCAGCGGCAATGGGGGCAATCGTTGCTGTCATCGGTCTGGAGCTGGCGGGCGTGGCCGCTGGCATGGCTGGCTTACTCCCGACTGAAGGGCAAATGCCAGATTCCAAAACCATCATTATCTCCATTACTACCCTTGCGGTTACGGTTTTAGGTTCCGTTCTGTTCCGCGGTTTCCTGGCGATTATCCCGATTTTGATTGGCGTGTTGGTGGGGTACGCGCTCTCCTTCGCAATGGGTATTGTCGATACCACGCCGATTATTAACGCTCACTGGTTTGCTCTGCCGACCTTTTACACGCCGCGCTTTGAGTGGTTTGCCATTTTGACCATTCTGCCTGCGGCGCTGGTGGTTATTGCCGAACACGTGGGGCATCTGGTGGTAACGGCTAACATCGTGAAAAAAGATCTGCTGCGCGATCCGGGCCTGCACCGTTCCATGTTCGCTAACGGCCTGTCGACCGTTATCTCCGGGTTCTTTGGTTCCACGCCAAACACTACCTACGGGGAAAACATCGGCGTTATGGCGATCACCCGCGTCTACAGTACCTGGGTAATCGGTGGTGCGGCGATCTTCGCCATTCTGCTCTCCTGTGTTGGTAAACTGGCTGCGGCTATCCAGATGATCCCACTGCCGGTGATGGGTGGCGTTTCGCTGCTGCTTTACGGTGTCATCGGCGCTTCTGGTATTCGTGTACTTATTGAATCGAAAGTGGACTACAACAAAGCACAGAACTTGATCCTGACTTCCGTGATCCTGATCATCGGTGTCAGCGGTGCGAAGGTAAACATCGGTGCGGCAGAGCTGAAAGGTATGGCGTTGGCGACCATCGTCGGCATTGGCTTAAGCCTGATCTTTAAATTGATTAGCGTGCTCCGTCCGGAAGAAGTGGTGTTGGATGCAGAAGACGCCGATATAACAGAAAAATAATGTAGCGACCGGGCAGTAATGCTGCCCGGTTCAAACATGATGGAATTCTGTGGTAAACTTCTCGTGATTTTGTGAAATCCCTGGTTGAGGTATCTCTGAACACACCGGCACAGCTCTCTTTGCCACTTTATCTTCCTGACGACGAAACCTTTGCAAGTTTCTGGCCGGGGGATAACTCCTCTTTACTGGCCGCGATGAAAAACGTGCTGCGTCAGGAACATAGCGGTTACATCTATCTCTGGGCACGCGAAGGCGCGGGGCGCAGCCATCTGCTGCACGCGGCTTGCGCGGAATTGTCGCAGCGTGGCGATGCGGTAGGTTATGTCCCGCTGGATAAACGCACCTGGTTTGTTCCGGAAGTGCTCGATGGTATGGAACAACTGTCGCTGGTTTGCATCGACAATATTGAGTGTATTGCTGGCGATGAGTTGTGGGAGATGGCGATTTTCGATCTCTACAATCGGATTCTGGAGTCAGGTAAAACACGATTGCTGATCACTGGCGATCGTCCACCACGTCAGTTGAATCTGGGGTTACCGGATCTTGCGTCACGTCTCGACTGGGGGCAGATCTACAAGTTGCAGCCACTTTCTGATGAAGACAAATTGCAGGCTTTACAGTTACGCGCCCGTTTGCGTGGTTTTGAACTGCCGGAAGATGTGGGACGTTTCTTGCTGAAGCGGCTCGACAGAGAGATGCGCACGTTATTTATGACGTTGGATCAGCTGGATCGCGCATCGATTACTGCACAACGTAAGTTGACCATTCCGTTTGTGAAAGAGATCCTGAAGCTGTAGACAGGACGTTTATTGTCGGATGCGGCGCGAGCGCCTTATCTGACCTACTCGAATCAAGTTCATTGTATTTGTAGGCCGGATAAGACGCGGCAAGCGTCGCATCCGGCAATATGCCTTAGCTACCGAAGGGGTACATCTTAACCCACGATTTCCAGCACTTGCTCCGGTGGGCGACCAATACGCGCTTTGCCATTCACGACCACAATCGGGCGTTCCATCAGCTTCGGATTATCCACCATCGCCTGAATCAGCACTTCTTCGCTAAGCGAACTGTCTGCAAGATTCAGCTCTTTATAAAGATCCTCTTTCTGGCGCATCAGTTCACGGGCGCTATTCATACCCAACATTTTCAGCAAATTACGTAGCGTTGCCGCATCGGCGGGTGTCTCAAGATAGAGCACCACTTCCGGCTCCACACCATTTTCTTTCAGCAGGTTCAGCGTTTCACGGCTCTTTGAGCAGCGTGGGTTGTGGTAGATTTTTACCTGTTTGGTCATTATTCTTCCTTTAATGCGAATTACATCTTGGTATAAGGCTTAAAGCGTTCCTGCAACTGGCGCAACTGGTCGATGCGCGCATCGTAACGCGCTTGTTGTAGGCTGCCTAATTTCACCTGCGAACTTGCGCTACTTAACAGAGAAATGGCCTGGTCGAGTCGCCCGGCCAGCGCATAACCTTCTGCTCGCGCAGCCAGTTCCTGATCGCGGTTATTTAGCGCGGCCTCCGCCTGTGCCAGCAAATCCCAGCCATTGCTGTCATCTTTATTATTAAAAGTATAGCGATTCAGAATATTGGCCGCTTCCTGCGGTTGACCGCCTTGCAGATACGCGTTTGCCAGGTTGAGCTGCAACACCGGACTGGTGCGTAAATCGCGGGCATTTTTCAGCCTATTGATCGCGTCATTGGCTTTGTGTTGCCCAAGGTCAATATCGGTTGCCAGATCGAGAAACCATGCGTTAGCCGGTTCTGCCGCCAATAATGGCTGAAGCGTTTTCCGTGCTTCATCGAATTTATTGGCTACCATCGCCTGTAAAGCACGGCCATACTGTGCCGCCCGTTGCTGACGAACATTGCCTTTCGCCCATTCATCCAGCAAGTCGCTGGTGAGCTGATTACGTCCGGAATTGTACATCCCTAGAGTACGCGCTTTCGCCAGATAGAAATCTTCTGACGATTGCACCACCATCGGGCGCATCTGATTAGC
Source organism: Escherichia sp. E2562 (assembly GCF_005781075.1). Taxonomy (NCBI): domain Bacteria; kingdom Pseudomonadati; phylum Pseudomonadota; class Gammaproteobacteria; order Enterobacterales; family Enterobacteriaceae; genus Escherichia; species Escherichia sp. E2562. Next base: position 115,170 of record NZ_VATM01000005.1, read on the forward strand.
ACGGTTACGAGCATCAGCCAGACGGCTTTCCGGCAACGGGTGAGTCAGCAAAATTTCCGGCGGACGCGAAGAGTAACGCGCTTGATCGAGCAATTTTTCGAGGAAGGTCGGCATCGCCTGCGGATCGAACCCCGAGCGTTGCAGCACCTGAATCCCAATGCGGTCTGCTTCCTGTTCGTTTTGCTGGGTGAAGCTGATCATCCCCTGGCGTGTTCCCGCCAGCGTACCGGTCAGCGCTGCCATTCCCGCCTGCGGGCTGGCCATCGCCAGTAAAATAGAGCCTAACGCCCCGACCCAGGTGAGTGGTGCGCTACGTTGCTGATCTTCCATCGCTCGCGCCAGGTGGCGCTGGGTGACGTGGGAGATTTCATGCGCCATAACCGAAGCCAGTTGGCTTTCGTTATCGGAATAACGGAACAGGGCAGAATGCAGCACTACGTTGCCGCCAAAGAAAGCAAAGGCGTTAATTTCGTCGTTATTGATCAGAAAGAAATGGAATGGCGTCTTAACTGAATTGGCATGCGAAACCAGACGCATCCCCAGCGAGTTAATGTATTGCGTTAATAGCGGATCATTAATTAACGGCGCGCTGCCGCGTAACTGGCGAACATAATAGTCGCCCATTTGCATTTCCTGACCAATGGAAAGCGTGCTTCCTGCGGAGGTTCCCATATCCGGCAAGGTGTCTGCGCTATCGGCAAACGCCGGGGCCACCTGACCGAGGGTCACAGCAGCAATGAGGGTAGCAACCAGGTTTTTTTTCAACTGCCTGAACATAACCTCTGTCCTGTATTTCTGGAGATAGTCATTTGACCGATACTGTGAAATATCGTTCCCACCGCGCCGCCTTTGAGTGTAACGGTGAAGACTAGCCCACTCAAATGACTTTTCAGTTTCCTGAATCCGTCATAAAAAGCGAAGTCTTTTTTGTGACATTTCGATACAATTGCGGATCGCAATCCCCCTCTTGAGGTTCAGGGAAGGTCTTTATGCTCGAAATGTTGATGCAATGGTATCGCCGCCGTTTTAGCGACCCGGAAGCGATTGCCTTGCTGGTTATTTTAGTTGCCGGTTTTGGCATTATCTTTTTCTTTAGTGGATTACTCGCGCCGCTGCTGGTGGCTATTGTGCTGGCCTATTTGCTGGAATGGCCCACTGTGCGCCTGCAATCTATTGGCTGTTCCCGCCGTTGGGCGACGTCGATTGTGCTGGTCCTGTTTGTTGGCATCCTGCTACTGATGGCATTTGTGGTCATGCCTATCGCCTGGCAACAGGGCATTTATTTAATCCGCGATATGCCGGGTATGCTCAATAAGCTTTCTGATTTTGCCGCCACGTTGCCGCGCCGCTATCCGGCGTTGATGGACGCGGGCATTATTGATGCGATGGCTGAGAATATGCGTAGCCGGATGCTTACCATGGGCGATTCAGTGGTGAAAATCTCCCTCGCCTCGCTGGTCGGTTTGCTGACCATTGCCGTCTATCTGGTGCTGGTGCCATTGATGGTCTTCTTCCTGCTGAAAGACAAAGAGCAAATGCTGAATGCCGTTCGTCGGGTGCTGCCGCGCAATCGTGGACTGGCAGGGCAGGTGTGGAAGGAGATGAACCAGCAAATCACCAACTACATCCGTGGCAAGGTACTGGAGATGATCGTGGTGGGGATCGCCACCTGGCTGGGATTCTTACTCTTCGGGCTGAACTATTCGCTGCTGCTGGCGGTGCTGGTTGGTTTCTCGGTGCTTATTCCGTACATTGGCGCATTTGTGGTGACCATTCCGGTGGTCGGCGTGGCGCTATTCCAGTTTGGCGCTGGCACCGAGTTCTGGAGCTGCTTCGCGGTGTATCTGATTATCCAGGCGCTGGACGGTAACTTACTCGTACCGGTGTTGTTCTCTGAAGCCGTGAACCTGCATCCGCTGGTGATTATTTTATCGGTGGTGATTTTCGGTGGGCTGTGGGGATTCTGGGGCGTATTCTTCGCTATCCCACTGGCAACGCTAATCAAAGCAGTAATCCATGCCTGGCCGGATGGTCAAATCCCGCAAGAGTAATCTTCAGCGAAAAGGGCTTTGAAACGAGTGTCGCAGGGCGTGATTTACATCACCGGATGTGAAATGTGCTGGCCGCAAGCGCAGCCAGCACGGAATGGAGCAAAGTAATCAGGCGTGTTCTTTTAGCCAGTTAAGCACTACGTCGTGGTGATTGCTGGTTTTGAAATCGTCAAATACGTGTTCGATTTTGCCGTTGGCATCGATCAGGAAGCTGATACGGTGAATACCATCGTAGGTTTTGCCCATGAAAGACTTCTCGCCCCAGACGCCGAATTGTTCGCATACCTGGTGGTCTTCATCGGACAGAAGCGTAAAGTTAAGCAGTTCTTTATCTGCGAAACGGGAAAGTTTTTCAGGTTTATCGGTGCTGATACCGAGCACATCAACGCCCGCTTTTTTTAACTCTTCCATGTTATCGCGTAAGCCGCAGGCCTGTACGGTACAGCCGGGGGTCATGGCTTTCGGGTAGAAATAAACCAGAACACGCTGTCCCTGGAAGTCGGTCAAATTAACTTGTTCTCCGTCTTGGTCCGGCAAGCTAAATTTCGGTGCGATGTCACCGGCTTTCAGTGGATTCATTAATTAACTCCATCCTGTTCATCATGTTGGGAATAGTTGACGACGTTAATACTGCCTTGCGCATTGAGTTCTGTACATAGTGCTTTGAACGCTTGCTCAATATTTGCTGAGTCCGCAGACGCCGGGCTGTGGGCGGTAATCTGAATATGTAGCTGCGCAGCCCTTTCATTTTCAGCAGGTTGCGTGCGTGACACCAGTTCTGCAATGTTCATATGGTGCGCGTCGAAAAGTGCTGTGAAGCGCTCAATTAAATGCGGGGAGTCCGCCACATCGACCTGAACCCAGACAGATGCGGGCATAGGTGGACGTGGGCGAGCGGTCGTTCGTTTCATCACGATTAAAAGATCCAGCTCGGCGCCTTTCAACGGTAACGTTGATTCAATCAAGGTGATGGCGTTCCATGAACCGGAAAGCAGCATGATAAACGTGAACTCTTCTCCCAACATCGCCAGGCGACTGTCTTCGATATTACAGCCGCAACTACTGACATGACGGGTGATGGTATTCACAATTCCTGGGCGATCGGCACCCAGCGCAGTGATCACCAGATAATGTTGCGATGACAGTGTCAAACTGGTTATTCCTTTAAGGGGGTGAGATGTTCCTAAGGAAAGCATAAAAAAAACATGCATACAACAATCAGAACGGTTCTGTTTGCTTGCTTTTAATGCCATACCAAACGTACCATTGAGACACTTGTTTGCACAGAGGATGGCCCATGTTCACGGGAAGTATTGTCGCGATTGTTACTCCGATGGATGAAAAAGGTAATGTCTGTCGGGCTAGCTTAAAAAAACTGATTGATTATCATGTCGCCAGCGGTACTTCGGCGATCGTTTCTGTTGGTACTACTGGTGAGTCCGCCACTCTGAACCATGACGAGCATGTCGATGTCGTGATGATGACGCTGGAGCTGGCTGATGGGCGCATTCCGGTGATTGCCGGGACCGGTGCTAACGCCACCACAGAAGCCATTAACCTGACGCAGCGCTTCAACGACAGCGGTGTTGTTGGCTGCCTGACGGTAACCCCTTATTACAACCGCCCATCGCAAGAAGGTCTGTATCAGCATTTCAAAGCCATCGCTGAACATACTGACCTGCCGCAAATTCTGTATAATGTGCCGTCCCGTACTGGTTGCGATCTGCTACCAGAAACGGTGGGCCGTCTGGCGAAAGTAAAAAATATTGTCGGAATCAAAGAAGCAACAGGGAACTTAACGCGGGTAAACCAGATCAAAGAGCTGGTTTCAGACGATTTTGTTCTGCTGAGCGGCGATGATGCGAGCGCGCTGGATTTCATGCAGTTAGGCGGTCATGGCGTAATTTCCGTTACGGCTAACGTCGCAGCGCGAGATATGGCCCAGATGTGCAAACTGGCGGCAGAAGGGCATTTTGCCGAGGCACGCGTTATTAATCAGCGTCTGATGCCATTACACAACAAACTATTTGTCGAACCCAATCCAATCCCTGTGAAATGGGCATGTAAGGAACTGGGTCTTGTGGCGACCGATACGCTACGCCTGCCAATGACGCCAATCACCGACAGTGGTCGTGAGACGGTCAGAGCGGCGCTTAAGCATGCCGGTTTGCTGTAAAGTTTAGGGAGATTTGATGGCTTACTCTGTACAAAAGTCGCGCCTGGCGAAGGTTGCGGGTGTTTCGCTTGTTCTTTTACTCGCAGCCTGTAGTTCGGACTCACGTTATAAGCGTCAGGTGAGCGGCGATGAAGCCTACCTGGAAGCGGCACCGCTTGCAGAACTTCACGCCCCGGCAGGAATGATTTTGCCGGTGACCTCCGGCGACTATGCGATTCCGGTAACTAACGGTAGTGGCGCAGTTGGCAAAGCGTTAGATATTCGTCCACCAGCCCAGCCGCTGGCGCTGGTTTCAGGTGCGCGTACCCAGTTCACGGGCGATACCGCTTCGCTGCTGGTGGAAAATGGTCGTGGCAATACTCTGTGGCCGCAGGTCGTTAGCGTGCTGCAGGCGAAAAACTATACCATTACCCAACGCGATGATGCCGGTCAGACTCTGACCACCGATTGGGTACAATGGAACCGTCTGGACGAAGACGAGCAATATCGTGGTCGTTATCAAATCTCCGTTAAACCGCAGGGGTATCAGCAGGCGGTAACGGTGAAATTGCTGAACCTGGAGCAGGCTGGCAAGCCGGTTGCAGATGCGGCGTCTATGCAGCGTTACAGTGCTGAGATGATGAACGTCATTTCCGCTGGCCTGGATAAATCCGTCACTGACGCGGCTAATGCGGCGCAAAACCGTGCTTCCACAACAATGGATGTACAAAGCGGCGCTGACGACACTGGTTTACCGATGCTGGTCGTGCGTGGTCCGTTCAACGTAGTATGGCAACGTCTGCCTGCTGCGCTGGAAAAAGTGGGCATGAAAGTGACCGACAGCACTCGTTCACAGGGCAGCATGGCCGTAACTTACAAGCCACTGTCTGACAGCGACTGGCAGGAACTGGGCGCCCGTGATCCTGAACTGGCATCCGGCGACTACAAATTGCAGGTCGGTGATTTAGATAACCGCAGCAGCTTACAGTTTATTGATCCAAAAGGTCATACGCTGACCCAAAGCCAAAACGACGCACTGGTATCAGTCTTCCAGGCTGCGTTTAGCAAGTAAAAATACAGGGCTGGAGTCATCCGGCCCTTTTTTCTGATATGATACGCAAACGTGTGCGTCAGCAGAAAATCGCGATTTTAGCGTTAATTCGCACGAAATTTGTTTGTCGGCGTAGGTCGGTTAAGGCGTTCACGGCACAGCCGACAAAACGACAGGCACACCAGACAGCAAAAGATTTTAAAACGTTAATTCACACCCAGGAGTGATAAAGATGCAAAAGCAAGCTGAGTTGTATCGTGGTAAAGCGAAAACCGTATACAGCACGGAAAACCCGGATCTGTTGGTGCTCGAATTCCGCAATGATACGTCAGCAGGGGATGGCGCGCGCATTGAGCAGTTTGATCGCAAAGGTATGGTGAACAACAAGTTCAACTACTTCATTATGAGCAAACTGGCTGAAGCGGGTATCCCGACTCAAATGGAGCGTCTGCTCTCTGATACCGAATGTCTGGTGAAAAAACTGGATATGGTGCCGGTTGAATGTGTCGTGCGTAACCGTGCTGCTGGCTCTCTGGTGAAACGTCTTGGAATCGAAGAAGGTATTGAGCTGAACCCGCCGCTGTTCGATCTGTTCCTGAAAAACGACGCCATGCACGATCCGATGGTCAACGAATCTTACTGCGAAACCTTTGGCTGGGTAAGCAAAGAGAACCTGGCGCGCATGAAAGAGCTGACCTACAAAGCGAACGACGTGCTGAAAAAACTGTTCGACGATGCCGGTCTGATTCTGGTCGATTTCAAGCTGGAGTTTGGTCTGTACAAAGGCGAAGTGGTACTGGGTGATGAGTTCTCCCCGGACGGTAGCCGCCTGTGGGACAAAGAAACGCTGGAGAAAATGGACAAAGACCGTTTCCGCCAGAGCCTCGGTGGCCTGATCGAAGCCTATGAAGCCGTCGCCCGCCGCCTGGGTGTACAGCTGGACTGATTTTTCTGTTCATCGTCTTGCCGTGCTGCTGGCACGGCAAGACAACCGCTCTCGTAAGATGTGCATTGAACGCTCATTCCTCCATCATTTCCTCCCGTTTTCCTGTGGTAATCTTCCCCTGAACCACCTACGATCATTCCTATAATGAATATATTGTTGAGGTATCTATGCGCTGGCAAGGGCGTCGTGAAAGTGACAATGTTGAAGACAGGCGAAACAGTTCCGGTGGTCCGTCAATGGGCGGTCCCGGTTTTCGCCTACCAACCGGTAAAGGCGGGTTAATTTTACTGGTGGTTGTGTTGGTCGCTGGCTACTATGGTGTTGATTTAACTGGATTAATGACCGGGCAGCCCGTTTCCCAACAGCAATCAACGCGTTCAATTAGCCCAAATGAAGACGAAGCAGCAAAATTCACTTCGGTGATTCTGGCAACCACGGAAGACACCTGGGGACAGCAATTCGAGAAGATGGGTAAGACCTACCAGCAACCGAAGCTGGTCATGTACCGTGGAATGACTCGCACCGGTTGCGGGGCGGGGCAGTCCATTATGGGACCGTTTTATTGCCCGGCGGATGGCACAGTCTATATCGATCTCTCCTTCTATGATGACATGAAAGACAAACTGGGCGCGGATGGTGATTTTGCTCAAGGGTACGTTATCGCCCATGAAGTCGGTCATCACGTGCAGAAACTGTTAGGTATCGAGCCGAAAGTCCGTCAACTGCAACAAAACGCGACGCAAGCGGAAGCCAACCGCTTATCTGTGCGTATGGAACTCCAGGCCGACTGCTTTGCCGGTGTCTGGGGGCACAGCATGCAGCAGCAAGGCGTTCTGGAAACCGGCGATCTGGAAGAGGCGCTGAACGCGGCGCAGGCCATCGGCGATGACCGTTTACAACAGCAAAGTCAGGGGCAGGTGGTGCCAGACAGCTTTACCCATGGTACATCTCAGCAGCGCTACAGCTGGTTTAAACGTGGTTTCGACAGCGGCGATCCGGCACAATGCAATACTTTTGGTAAAAGCATTTAACTTCCGGGGCAGGGATGGCTGAACTGACTGCGCTTCACACATTAACAGCGCAAATGAAACGTGAAGGGATTCGCCGCTTGTTAGTGTTGAGCGGCGAAGGAAGCTGGTGCGGTGAGCATGCGCTTAAGTTGCGTGACGTATTACCGGGCGACTGGCTGTGGATTTCGCCGCAGCCAGCTTCTGAAAACCACTGTACGCCATCAGCGCTACAAACTTTACTTGGGCGCGAGTTTCAGCATGCGGTATTCGACGCCCGCCAGGGTTTTGATGCCGCCGCTTTTGCGGCACTTAGCGGAACGCTGAAAGCGGGAAGCTGGCTGGTGTTGTTGCTCCCTGCGTGGGAAGAATGGGAAAACCATCCTGATGTCGATTCGCTGCGCTGGAGTGATTGCCCTGGTCCTATTGCGACTCCGCATTTTGTCCAACATCTCAAACGCGTACTTGCGGCGGATAACAACGCTATCCTCTGGCGACAAAATCAGCCGTTCAAGTTGGCGCATTTTGCTCCTTATCCAGACTGGCGTCCTGCTACTGGCGAGCCGCAACCAGAACAACAGCACATATTACAGCAACTGCTGACCATGCCGCCGGGCGTGGCTGCGGTAATTGCTGCGCGCGGGCGCGGTAAGTCGGCGCTGGCGGGGCAACTCATTTCCCGTATCTCTGGCAGTGCGATTGTTACAGCACCTGCGAAGGCTGCAACGGATGTGCTGGCGCAGTTTGCGGGCGAGAAGTATCGCTTTGTGGCGCCAGATGCCTTATTAGCCAGTGATGAAAAAGCCGACTGGCTGGTGGTTGACGAAGCCGCAGCCATTCCTGCACCACTGTTGCATCAGCTTGTATCGCGTTTCTCACGCACTTTGTTAACTACAACGGTACAGGGCTATGAAGGCACCGGACGTGGTTTTTTGCTGAAATTTTGCGCCCGCTTTCCGCATTTACACCGTTTTGAACTGCAACAGCCGATCCGCTGGGCGCAGGGATGCCCGCTGGAAAAAATAGTCAGTGAGGCACTGGTTTTTGACGATGAAAACTTCACTCACGAACCACAAGGTGACATCGTCATTTCCGCTTTTGAACAGGCGTTATGGAGAAGCGAACCAGATACACCGTTAAAGGTATATCAGCTATTGTCTGGTGCGCACTACCGGACCTCGCCGCTGGATTTACGCCGGATGATGGATGCACCAGGGCAACATTTTTTACAGGCGGCTGGCGAAAACGAGATCGCCGGGGCGCTGTGGCTGGTGGATGAGGGCGGATTATCTCAAGAACTCAGTCAGGCGGTATGGGCGGGTTTTCGTCGCCCGCGGGGTAATCTGGTGGCCCAGTCGCTGGCGGCACATGGTGACAATCCAGTGGCGGCTACGTTGCGCGGACGGCGGGTCAGCCGGATTGCAGTCCATCCGGCGCGTCAGCGCGAAGGCGTTGGGCAACAGCTCATTGCCAGCGCTTTGCAATATACGCATGGCCTCGACTACCTTTCGGTAAGCTTTGGCTACACCGAGGAATTATGGCGTTTCTGGCAACGATGCGGTTTTGTGTTGGTGCGGATGGGCAATCATCGCGAAGCCAGCAGCGGCTGTTATACGGCGATGGCGTTGTTACCGATTAGCGAAGCGGGTAAACAGCTGGCAGAACGTGAGCATTTTCGTTTACGCCGCGATGCGCAAATTATCGCGCAGTGGAATGGCGAAACTATTCCAGTCGATCCACTTAACGATATCGTGGTTACTGACGGCGACTGGCTGGAGCTGGCTGGTTTTGCTTTCGCTCATCGTCCGCTTTTAACGTCATTAGGCTGTTTAATGCGTCTGCTGCAAATCAGCGAACTGACATTACCAGCGCTGCGTGGGCGCTTGCAGAAAAACGTCAGCGACGCGCAGTTATGTACCACACTTAAACTTTCGGGGCGTAAGGCGTTGTTGGCCCGTCAGCGTGAAGAGGCGGCACAGGCGCTATTCGCGCTTGATGATACCCGCACTGAACGCCTGCGCGATCGCATAACGCAATGGCAATTTTTTCACTGACTCCTTCAATTTTATCCCATGGTCATTGTGAGTCAGCGGCGTAAAATTAATGACATCAGTTAAGGAGTTCGCCATGAAACATGACCATTTTGTTGTTCAAAGCCCGGATAAACCTGCGCAACAGTTGTTGCTGCTTTTTCACGGTGTCGGCGATAACCCGGTAGCGATGGGGGAGATCGGCAGTTGGTTTGCACCGCTGTTCCCGGATGCGCTGGTGGTGAGTGTCGGTGGCGCGGAGCCGAGCGGTAATCCGGCGGGGCGTCAGTGGTTTTCGGTGCAGGGCATAACGGAAGATAATCGCCAGGCGCGTGTGGATGCCATCATGCCGACCTTTATTGAGACGGTGCGCTACTGGCAGAAACAGAGCGGAGTAGCGGCTAACGCCACGGCGCTAATCGGTTTCTCCCAAGGCGCGATTATGGCGCTGGAGAGCATTAAAGCCGAACCGGGCCTTGCCTCACGCGTCATTGCTTTTAACGGACGCTATGCCAGCCTGCCGGAAACCGCGTCTACAGCCACGACAATTCACTTGATTCATGGTGGTGAAGATCCGGTTATCGATTTGGCGCATGCGGTTGCGGCGCAGGAAGCGTTAATCAGTGCCGGTGGTGATGTGACGCTGGATATCGTGGAGGATTTAGGCCATGCGATCGACAATCGCAGTATGCAATTTGCCCTGGATCACTTGCGTTATACCATTCCGAAACATTATTTCGACGAAGCGCTAAGTGGCGGTAAGCCTGGCGATGATGATGTAATTGAAATGATGTAATAACAGCTGCGTAGGCCTGACAAGACGCGTGAGCGTCGCATCAGGCATTGTTCACCGTTGCCGGATGCGGCGTTAACGCCTTATCCGGCCCCTCAGCTTACTTCTTCGGTTGATCCTTTTTCGGCCAGTCGTCGTCATCGTCCCACTTATCGTTGAAATCACGATGCGGGGGAAGCTCCGGCTTGTTGGCGAGAAATTTCTTATGGTCGACGCGCTTGAGATCTTTAATCACGTTCAGCAGGACGCCCACCAAAAAGACAATCACCAGAATCCACCAATATTTAGCCAGCCAGTCCATGCTTATTTCCTCTTACAGAACGACTCATCAGGCGACGAGCTGTTCCATGATTCGTTGATACATACGGGCAAGTAGCTGCAGGTCGGCAGCATTCACACATTCATTAATTTTATGAATGGTAGCATTGACCGGCCCGAGTTCCACCACCTGCGCCCCCATGCGAGCAATAAAGCGCCCGTCGGACGTTCCGCCTGTGGTCAGTAGCTGCGGTTTAATTTCATTATAGTGCTCAACGGCGTTCACTACCGCATCCACCAGTTTACCGCGGGCGGTCAAAAATGGCTGCCCGGAAAGCCACCAATCCACTGTATAACGCAGTTGATGTTTTTCAAGCAGGGCAAGCACCTGCGCTTTGATCATCTCATCAGTCAGTTCGGTACTGAAGCGGAAGTTAAACTGCACAAACAGTTCACCCGGAATAACGTTGTTACTGCCCGTTCCCGCCTGAATATTGGCAATCTGCATACTGGTCGCCGGGAAGAATTCATTGCCCTGATCCCACTCAATAGCCACTAATTCATTAAGGAAAGGTGCTGCGCGATGTACTGGATTATCAGCCAGATGCGGGTAGGCCACATGCCCTTGCACGCCATGAATGGTGAGGTTGCAGGTTAACGATCCGCGACGGCCATTTTTCACTACATCGCCAACCACTTCGATACTCGACGGCTCACCGACCAGGCAGTAATCCAGCCGTTCATTACGCGCCATTAACGCTTCGACTACTTTGACCGTGCCATTGTGGGCGCTGGCTTCTTCGTCTGAGGTGATCAGAAATGCCAGTCGGCCTTTATGGTTGGGATGTTGCGCGACAAAACGTTCTGCTGCCACTACCATTGCCGCCAGCGAGCCTTTCATATCAGCCGCGCCGCGCCCGAACAACATGCCATCGCGAATGGTTGGCTCAAATGGTGGGTTGATCCAACGATCGGCATCGCCTGGAGGGACTACGTCAGTATGTCCGGCAAAGGCCAGGGTTTCTCCCTGTCCACGCCACGCCCAAAAATTCTGCGTATCCGCAAAATCCATGCGTTCAATGGTAAAACCGATTGCCTGCAGACGGTCGATCATGATTGCCTGACATCCTGCATCATCAGGACTTAAGGATGGGCGGCGAATAAGCTGCTGTGTCAGCTCAATAACCGGACACGACATAGACTACACCTCATGGAAAAATTGCTGATAACTGGATTCACTGAAACCCAGCAGCATAGGCTTCCCTGGCGCACAGAGCAATGGGCGTTTGATGATTGCAGGCATTTCAGTCATTAATGCCATAGCGGAGGCCGCATCGGTGATATTGTTGCGGGTAGCTTCGTCCAGCTTGCGCCAGGTGGTGCCACGGGTGTTAAGTAACGCTTGCCAGCCTAATTCATTGATAAAAGAGTTCAACAATTCACTGTTCAGGCCATCAACACGGTAATCGTGAAAGCGAAAGTCGATGTTATTGCTTTCCAGCCAACGACGTGCTTTTTTAATGGTGTCACAATTTTTGATACCGTAAAGGGTAACCATAATGAATCCTTTTGCGATTATTAAGAATAACTAATCATTTAACGGTCAATACATATTTCCCGCAAATGATTATCAGGCAATATAACATTATTAAGGTATTTAACTTAACAATTATTAAATGGTTGTGAACAATTTTAATGCAATTATTAAGAATGTTCCTCTTGGTATATTTTTGTATTTTAAACAGAATTAATTCAGTATTAGAATCCGTATGAATATGTCGAAATGTTGCTGTTCATCACATAAAAATCCCTGTCACAGGGCCATAGTATTAACGTAGGCTTCACCCCGGAGGTAGTAATCACAGCAATCGAATAAATTAGCTTCACCACGGTATATTGTTTCCGTAGAATACCCATAATTATAAGAGAGGTTGTTATGATTGAACGTGAACTGGGGAACTGGAAAGACTTTATCGAAGTTATGCTTCGTAAGTAATTTTCAGAACAGGAAATGAAAGAACCTGACGTCAGGTTCTTTATCAGAAAGTTGAAAAAGGCGACACATACGTATGTCGCCTTTTTTATTGCTTATTCTGGTCGAGGCTTCAGTGGGAAGCGACGACGCACCAGCACAAAGAATAGCGGCACGAAGTAAATCGCCAGAATGGTGGCAGAAATCATCCCGCCCATTACGCCAGTACCGACGGCGTGTTGACCACCGGAACCGGCACCACTGCTGATCGCCATCGGCAATACGCCGAAGATAAACGCCAGCGATGTCATCAGAATCGGACGTAAACGCTGACGGCAGGCGTGGAGTGTCGCTTCAAACAGGTCGTGGCCTTTTTGATTCATCTCGTTGGCAAACTCAACAATCAGGATGGCGTTTTTCGCCGACAAACCAATGACTGTTAGCAGGCCAACCTGAAAGTAAACATCGTTTTCCAGCCCACGCATCCAGGTTGCCAGCAGCGCGCCGATAACCCCCAGCGGTACAACCAGCATTACCGAGAACGGTACTGACCAACTTTCATAAAGTGCAGCCAGACACAGGAATACCACCAGCAATGAAATGGCGTACAGCGCCGGAGCTTGTGCTCCGGAAAGTCGTTCCTGGTACGACATCGCTGTCCACTCCAGTCCAAAGCCGTTCGGCAACTGCTTCACCAACGATTCCATAATATCCATCGCGGTACCCGTACTGACGCCCGGGGCGGCTTCCCCGACAATTTCTACCGCAGAATAGCCGTTATAGCGTTCCAGACGCGGCGAGCCTGTTTCCCAGCGAGAGGTCGCGAAGGCGGAGAAAGGCACCATGCCGCCGTCTTTGTTACGCACATACCACAGGTTAATGTCATCTGGCAGCATGCGATACGGCGCGGCAGCCTGCACATAGACTTTCTTCACGCGACCGCGATCCATAAAGTCATTCACATAGCTCGAGCCCCACGCGGTTTGCAGCGTGTCGTTAATATCGTCAATGGCAACGCCCAGTGCCTGCGCTTTGCGCTGGTCGATATCAATCTGCAATTGCGGGCTGTCGTCCAGACCGTTATGGCGCACACGAGTAAGTTCTGGGTTTTCCGCCGCGAGCGCCAGCAGCTGATTACGCGCGGCCATCAGCGCATCGTGACCAGCCCCGGCGTGGTCCTGCAACTCCATATCAAATCCAGCGGAACTGCCAAGACCGCTGATAGCAGGCGGGCTACTGGCGATAACGCGAGCTTCTTTGATTTTATTAAATTCTTTTGTTGCACGTTCGATAATGGCAAACGAGGTGCCTGTTTTACTGTCGCGTTCGCTCCAGTCTTTCAGGCGGACAAACATTCGTGCCACGTTTTGCCCGTTCCCCCCTGGGCCAGAGCCGACAGTGGCAAACACCGACATGATGTTGTCTTTCTCATGGGTGAAGTAATACTTCTCGATCTGTTCCACCACTTTCAGAGTCTGTTGCTGAGTCGAACCGCTGGGTAACTGTACCGAGGTGGTAAACATGCCACGGTCTTCCAGAGGCAGGAACGACGTCGGCAGACGCAGAAACAGGAACACCATGCCGCCTAACAGCAGGACGTAAATCAAAATCCAGCGCAGGCTGCGGTGGAGAATTTTCGCCACCCCTTTTTCGTAGCGTTCGGCGTTGCGGTTGAACATCTGGTTAAACCAGGCAAAAAAGCCTTTCTGCCCGTGATGTTCACCTTTTTTCAGTGGCTTAAGTAGCGTAGCGCACAATGCCGGAGTCAGGATCATCGCCACCAGAACCGACAGCACCATTGCCGCAACAATGGTTATAGAGAACTGGCGATAGATAGCCCCGGTGGTGCCGCCAAAGAAGGCCATTGGCACAAATACAGCAGAAAGCACCATTGCAATCCCGACCAGTGCGCCCTGGATTTGCCCCATCGATTTACGTGTGGCTTCGCGAGGAGTGAGTCCTTCCTCACTCATAATACGTTCGACGTTTTCCACCACCACAATGGCGTCATCCACCAGCAGGCCGATAGCCAGCACCATCGCGAACATGGTTAAGGTGTTGACGCTATAGCCGAAGGCATAAAGCACCGAGAAGGTTCCCATCAACACTACCGGCACGGCGATAGTTGGAATCAGCGTAGCGCGGAAGTTTTGCAGGAACAGATACATGACGAGGAAAACCAGCGCGATAGCTTCTAACAGAGTTTTCACTACGTCTTCAATGGAGGCCTTAACAAACGAGGTGGTTTCATACGCCACCTTGTACTCCAGTCCGGGCGGGAAATACTGCGCAAGTTCATCCAGACGGTTGATCACCAGTTCTGCCGTTGCCATTTCGTTCGCACCGGAGGCCAGTTTTACCCCCAGCCCCGAGGCTGGTTTACCGTTGAAACGGCTAAGATAATCGTATTTCTCCGCTCCCATTTCGACGGTGGCGACATCACCCAGTTTCACTTCCGAACCGTCCTGATTTACCCGCAGAGTGATATCACGAAACTGTTCTGGCGTTTGCAACAGTGATTGGGCGTTAATGGTGGCGTTGAGTGCCTGGTTATCGACAGACGGCGTACCGCCAAGCTGCCCAACCGCAATCTGTGCGTTCTGCGACTCAATGGCGTCAGTGACATCTTTGGCGGTCATCTGGAAACTGTTCAGTTTTGCCGGATCCAGCCAGATACGCATCGAATATTGCGAACCGTAAGCGTCGATATCACCAACGCCGTTCACGCGGCTTAACGGGTCCTGAATATTACTGGCAACGTAATCGGCAATATCCTGTTTATCCATCGAACCATCGGTTGAGACGAAGGCAATGGTCAGAATGTTGGTATCGCCGGTTTTACGCACCGTCACGCCCTGATTTTGCACCGCCTGCGGTAGTTTACGCATGGCCGACTGCAACTGGTTCTGCACCTGTTGCACTGCTTCGTCCGGATCTGTACCAGCTTTAAAACTGAGCGTTACTGACGCCTGTCCAGTACCGCTGCTTTGTGATGACATATACATCAGGTTATCGAGACCAGTCATATTCTGCTCGATAACCTGGGTCACGGTGTTTTCCAGCGTCTGGGCTGACGCGCCAGGATAGTTAGCGGTCACTCGCACGTTGGGGGGCGCGAGATCCGGGTACTGTTCAACGGGCAATGAGAAAATGGCCAGGGTTCCTGTCAGACACAACAGAATTGCCAGCACCCAGGCAAAAATGGGGCGATCAATAAAGAAATTCGCCATTAAAAGAGGACCTCGTAGTTCTGCGTATCGTTATGGGCATGCCTTGCTTCACTGTAGCGGCAAGGTACGAGCCAATCGTGGAGAAAAAAAGGAGATAATGTAAATTATCATGCCCTTTTATACTGAACCTAAAATGCCAGTATTTAATGAATAGTAGGCAGCATCATATCTGCTGGCTTTCCTCGCTCTCCGCAGAGCGAAAGCTAATACTCACTAACGTGCCGCCGCCGGAAGGTTGCGAAAAAGTCAGCGTCCCACCCAATCTTTCCGCGCGCTCGCGCATGATATTCAGACCATAATGGCCTTCGGGTTCCTCCGGTTCACCGATGCCAATACCGTTGTCGCGAATATAAACTGTGTGATTGCCATCCGGCGCGGTGACGCAGCTAACGGCAATTTCGCTGGCGTTGGCGTGCTTCATGGCGTTCAGCACCGCTTCGCGAATAATTTGCAACAAATGCACCTGCATCTGCGCATCCAGCGCCAGGGTTGGCAGACGGCAGTCGAGCGTCAGTTTGGCGCTGGTTTGGTTTTGTAATGTATCCAGCATTTCACGCAGCGCAGAGGGAAGATCCGCCTGCTGTAGCGTCAGTCGGAAAGTGGTTAACAGCTCGCGTAACTGCCGATAAGCATCATTCAGCGCCTGGGAGAAGTCGGCCATGATACTTTGTGCAGTGGCGTTATCTTCGGGTATCGAACGCTTCAGTAACGTCAACTGGATACGTAAATAAGAAAGCACCTGGGCCAGCGAGTCGTGCAGTTCGCGGGCGATGGTCGCGCGTTCTTCCATCAACAGCAACTGCTGAAAATGCTTCTGCGCCTGATTAAAGTACAAACCGCGTCCCAGCATCGATGAAACGCTGTTAAGTAGCGGTTCTGATGATGACACGTGGCTATTTTGCCAGTGCAACTCGCCGTAAACCGTCTCTTGCATGGTGACCGGTAAAATCTGCATTGGCAGCTCAGGGTTTGGCTTCCCTTCGCTAATCCGCCAGTTATCCCCAACGTTCAGCTCCAGATATTCAGCAGCCTCATTGTCGCGAACAATCTGCAAAATATGGCGGAAACAATGCACATCAATCTGGCTGGTGTTCAGTGCCTGCGAACACTGATACAACACCTCCAGGCGACGCTTGGCCTCGTGGAGATCGCGAGTTTTTTCTTCTACTGACGCTTCCAGCGAGCGGTACAACTTATGCAGCTCGCTCGACATCTGGTTAAAGGTTTTTGCAAGCAGGCCCAGTTCATTGGGCAGGCTGGTATCCAGCGGCGGCGAGTCGAACTGCCCGTGTTCAATACGCTGACTGGCGGTAACCAGTTGATTCAGCGGGGCTACCACCTGATGGCGTATGCGGCGCAAAGTAAAAAAGACCAGCGTGAAAATACCGATGCCGCCAGCCAGTGAAATCGCCACTACCAGCAGCATTTTGCGTTCAGCGTAGTGTTGCAAAGCCAGCACGAACAGGTCTATCTGATTGACATAATTATTAATATTGGCCTGATACCACGGCAAATCACCCTTGATGAGCCGATTATTCATCTCCAGCCAGTTGGCATTCAGATGCGCATAGCGGGCTTTTACTGCCTCTGGCACATACCAGACGTTGAGATTGGTTAATACCGGTGAATGCAGTGCCTGCTGGAACAGTTGGCGGTGTGCGTTAAGCTGTGGACTTCCGCTTTGCAGATCGTAACCCAGACGATAACTCTGCATACGCAGCGATCCGGCAATATTGATAGCCTCAGCGTCGCGCAAACTGCTCGCCAGAGTTAGCAGAGCGATACCCGTGGAAAGAATCGACAGCAGCACAATGTAAAAAAAGGCCCGGGCCAGACTGGCCGAGACGGGGCGTTTGACAATCACACGCGTCTTCTCCACATAAAATAATGAATGTTACAGCTCGCTGAAACGCAATTTGATAAGCGATGAGATTATTTGATCTGCCACAGTTTATAGCGAAATAGTTACTTGTTCTGGGCACATGAACATTGCCGATCCCCGTCTAAGTCGGGTAATAACAACACTCATATAAAGAATAAGGTTTTTACAACCAAAAAAGAAGGTCGTTATGAATCGTTTTATTATGGCCAACAGTCAGCAATGTCTGGGGTGCCATGCTTGTGAAGTGGCCTGTGTGATGGCTCACAATGATGAGCAACACGTGTTGAGTCAGCACCATTTCCACCCCCGAATTACGGTTATTAAACATCAGCAGCAACGTAGCGCAGTGACTTGTCACCATTGTGAAGATGCGCCCTGCGCCCGTAGCTGCCCTAATGGCGCGATCAGCCACGTTGATGACAGCATTCAGGTCAATCAGCAAAAGTGTATTGGCTGTAAATCCTGCGTGGTGGCCTGTCCATTTGGTACGATGCAAATCGTCCTGACGCCCGTCGCGGAGGGCAAAGTTAAAGCCACCGCGCATAAATGCGACCTGTGTGCAGGGCGCGAAAACGGCCCTGCCTGTGTCGAGAATTGCCCGGCGGACGCGCTGCAACTGGTCACTGACGCTGCACTCTCCGGCATGGCGAAATCCCGCCGCCTGCGCACCGCGCGCCAGGAACATCAACCGTGGCATGCCAGTACCGCGGCACAAGAAATGCCGGTAATGAGTAAAGTCGAGCAAATGCAGGCAACGCCCGCGCGTGGCGAGCCGGATAAACTGGCGATTGAAGCGCGCAAAACTGGTTTTGATGAAATTTATCTGCCGTTTCGTGCCGACCAGGCTCAACGGGAAGCCTCGCGCTGCCTGAAGTGCGGCGAGCATAGCGTCTGTGAATGGACCTGCCCGTTGCATAACCACATTCCACAATGGATTGAACTGGTGAAATCTGGAAACATCGACGCCGCCGTTGAGCTTTCTCACCAGACCAACACCCTGCCGGAAATTACCGGACGCGTCTGCCCGCAAGACCGTCTGTGCGAAGGTGCCTGTACTATTCGCGATGAGCACGGTGCGGTGACTATCGGCAATATTGAACGCTACATTTCGGATCAGGCGCTGGCGAAAGGCTGGCGTCCTGACTTAAGTCATGTCACCAAAGTCGACAAGCGAGTGGCGATTATTGGCGCGGGGCCGGCAGGGCTGGCCTGTGCGGATGTTCTGACCCGCAATGGCGTGGCGGTGACGGTGTACGATCGCCATCCCGAAATCGGTGGCTTGCTCACTTTCGGCATTCCTTCTTTCAAACTGGATAAATCCCTGCTGGCACGCCGCCGGGAGATCTTCAGCGCGATGGGGATTCACTTCGAACTCAATTGTGAAGTGGGTAAAGATGTCTCTTTGGGTTCGCTTTTGGAACAATACGACGCGGTCTTCGTTGGCGTAGGCACTTACCGTTCCATGAAAGCGGGTTTACCTAATGAAGATGCGCCGGGCGTTTATGACGCGCTGCCGTTCCTCATTGCCAACACCAAACAGGTGATGGGACTAGAAGAGCTACCGGAAGAGCCGTTTATTAATACCGCCGGGATGAATGTGGTAGTACTGGGCGGTGGGGATACCGCGATGGACTGTGTGCGTACCGCGCTGCGCCACGGCGCGAGCAATGTCACCTGTGCCTACCGTCGTGATGAAGCCAACATGCCAGGCTCGAAGAAAGAGGTGAAGAACGCCCGCGAAGAGGGGGCGAACTTTGAGTTTAATGTTCAGCCAGTGGCGATTGAGCTGAATGAACAAGGTCACGTCTGCGGGATTCGTTTCCTGCGCACGCGTCTTGGCGAAGCGGATGCACAAGGGCGTCGGCGTCCGGTACCGATTGAGGGCAGTGAATTTGTGATGCCAGCCGACGCGGTGATCATGGCATTTGGCTTCAACCCGCACGCGATGCCGTGGCTGGAGTCGCACGGTGTAACGGTGGATAAGTGGGGCCGCATCGTGGCGGACGTTGAAAGCCAGTACCGTTACCAGACCACCAATCCGAAAATCTTCGCCGGTGGCGATGCCGTGCGTGGCGCGGATCTGGTGGTTACCGCAATGGCAGAAGGACGTCATGCGGCACAGGGGATCATTGACTGGCTAGGCGTAAAATCAGTCAAATCTCACTGATAGCCTACGCAGACAAACCCGACTTCACAGCGTAAGATAATTGTTCATTTCGCGCTGTGGAGTCGGTATGACGCAACAAATCACCCTCATCAAAGACAAAATTCTCTCCGATAACTATTTCACCCTGCACAACATTACTTACGATCTCACGCGCAAAGATGGCGAAGTTATCCGCCATAAACGTGAAGTTTACGATCGCGGTAATGGTGCGACGATCCTCCTCTACAACGCGAAGAAAAAGACCGTAGTTCTGATTCGTCAGTTCCGCGTCGCTACCTGGGTTAATGGCAATGAAAGCGGGCAGCTGATTGAAACCTGCGCCGGGCTGCTGGATAACGACGAACCGGAAGTCTGTATTCGCAAAGAAGCGATTGAAGAGACGGGCTATGAAGTGGGCGAAGTGCGCAAATTATTTGAACTGTATATGTCGCCAGGCGGTGTGACTGAGCTAATCCACTTTTTTATCGCCGAATACAGTGACAATCAGCGCGCTAACGCCGGTGGCGGTGTCGAAGATGAAGATATTGAAGTGCTCGAGCTGCCGTTCAGCCAGGCGCTGGAGATGATCAAAACCGGCGAGATACGTGACGGTAAGACGGTGTTATTGCTTAACTATTTGCAAACGTCACATTTAATGGACTGAAAAATAACAATAATATTTCGTTGTTTATTATTGGCTCAATCCGATAAATCCGATTGAGCCGCGCTACCTGCGCAACGAAGATACGACTTGTGCTGTTTGTTTGAACTTCTGGGGTCGTACCGTCCATGCGCTATCGCATTTTTCTTCTCTTTTTTTTCGCTTTGTTGCCGACGTCTTTGGCGTGGGCGGCACCAGCGCAACGGGCGTTTTCCGACTGGCAGGTCACCTGTAATAACCAAAACTTCTGTGTGGCACGCAATACTGGCGATCATAATGGACTGGTGATGACCCTGAGCCGCAGCGCCGGGGCGCATACCGACGCCGTTTTACGTATTGAGCGCGGCGGGTTGAAATCACCGGATGTGTCGGAAGGGGAAATAGCGCCACGGCTGCTGTTAGATGGTGAGCCGTTGGCGTTAAGTGGTGACAAGTGGCGGATTTCACCATGGTTATTAGTAACCGATGATACGGCAACCATCACCGCGTTTTTGCAGATGATTCAGGAAGGGAAGGCAATCACCTTACGCGATGGCGATCAGACCATTTCTTTGAATGGCTTAAAAGCGGCGTTGTTGTTTATTGATGCCCAGCAAAAGCGCGTTGGCAGTGAAACCGCGTGGATAAAGAAAGGGGACGAACCGCCGCTCAGCGTACCGCCCGCGCCTGCGCTGAAAGAGGTCGCGGTGGTTAACCCAACGCCGACACCACTCTCACTCGAAGAACGTAACGATTTGCTGGATTATGGTAACTGGCGGATGAATGGTCTGCGCTGCTCGCTTGATCCGTTGCGTCGTGAAGTGAGCGTTACGGCACTGACCGATGATAAAGCATTAATGATGATTAGCTGTGAGGCTGGTGCTTATAACACCATTGATTTGGCATGGATTGTATCGCGTAAAAAGCCACTGGCCTCGCGCCCGGTACGGTTACGTTTGCCGTTCAACAACGGTCAGGAGACGAATGAACTGGAGTTGATGAACGCAACATTTGATGAAAAAACGCGTGAACTGGTGACCTTAGCGAAAGGTCGCGGATTAAGCGATTGTGGCATTCAGGCGCGCTGGCGTTTTGACGGCCAGCGTTTTCGCCTGGTGCGTTACGCCGCAGAACCGACCTGCGATAACTGGCATGGGCCAGACGCCTGGCCCACGTTGTGGATCACCCGTTAAACATCATGGCGGGGACAGGTAGGCCGGATAAGACGCATCCGGCAATCAGCATCAGGCACCTTTCACTCCCAGCACCTTATGCGCTTTTGCCACAATATTCTCGGCGGTAAAGCCAAAGAACGGGAACAGCTTATCCGCCGGAGCAGACTCCCCGTAACCCGTCATTCCGACAATCGCCCCTTTCAAACCAACATATTTGTACCAGTAATCGGCTATACCCGCTTCTACCGCCACGCGGGCCGCAACGTTAGAAGGCAACACCGACTCGCGATATTCCTCATCCTGGGCGTCGAAAATATCGGTCGAGGGCAGGGAAACCACGCGAACATTGCGACCTTCTCCCGCCAGTTTCTCTGCGGCCTGTAGGGTGATTTCCATCTCTGAACCGGTAGCAATCAAAATGATATCCGGCTTGCCACCGCTGTCTTTCAACACATAACCACCACGAGCAATCTCTTTAACCTGATCCGGTGTTCGTTCTACCTGTGCCAGATTCTGCCTAGAGAGGATCAGCGCCGTCGGTCCGTTGTGGCGCTCAACCGCCAGCTTCCAGCCCACCGCTGCTTCCACCTGATCGCACGGTCGCCAGGTGCTGAAATTCGGCGTTAAGCGCAGACTTGCCAGTTGCTCCACCGCCTGGTGCGTCGGACCATCTTCGCCCAGACCAATTGAGTCGTGGGTATAAACCATAATCTGCCGCGCTTTCATCAGTGCCGCCATCCGCGCGGCGTTACGGGCGTATTCAACAAACATCAGAAACGTTGCGGTATACGGCACAAAGCCACCGTGGTGTGCAATGCCGTTGGCAATAGCAGTCATACCAAATTCGCGTACCCCGTAGTGAATATAATTCCCTGCGGGATCTTCCTTCAGCGACACAGACCCTTTCCAGATGGTGAGATTACTTGGGGCCAGATCCGCCGAACCGCCAAGCAGCTCCGGCAGCATAGGGCCGTAGGCGTTAAGCGTATTTTGCGACGCTTTACGGGTAGCGATTTTCGCCGGATTCGCCTGCAACTCATTGATATATTTCTGAGTCGTTTTCTCCCAGTCCTTCGGCAGACCACCGCTCATTCGGCGAGTAAACTCTTCTGCAAGTTGTGGATGGGCCTTTTTATAAGCGGCAAACTTCTCATTCCAGCTCTGCTGGGCTTTTTCACCTTTTTCGCGGGCATCCCAGGCGTGATAAATCTCTTTGGGGATCTCAAAGGGTGGATGATGCCAGCCCAGTTTTTGCCGTGCCAGCGCGACTTCTTCTTCGCCCAGCGGGGCGCCGTGGGCCTCTTCCTTACCCGCTTTATTAGGCGAACCAAAGCCAATCACCGTGCGGCAGATAATCAACGACGGCTTATCTTTCACGCTTTGCGCTTCGAGGATCGCTTCCTTGACCGCCTGCGGATCGTGGCCGTCGATCTCGTGGACAACATGCCAGTGGTAGGCTTCAAACCGTTTTGCCGTATCGTCAGTAAACCAGCCTTCGGTTTCACCATCAATCGAAATACCGTTGTGATCGTAAAAGCCGATCAGCTTGCCGAGTCCCAGCGTTCCTGCCAGTGAACAGACTTCGTGAGAGATACCTTCCATCAGACAGCCGTCGCCCATAAACACATAGGTGAAGTGATCGACAATCTCATGATCCGGCTGGTTAAACTGCGCTGCCAGCGTGCGCTCCGCTATCGCCAGTCCAACCGCGTTCGCCAAACCTTGTCCAAGTGGACCGGTGGTGGTTTCAACACCTGGCGTATAGCCAATCTCCGGGTGACCTGGGGTTTTCGAATGCAGCTGACGGAAGTTCTTCAGCTCTTCCAGCGGCAGGTCATAACCAGTCAGATGTAGCAAACTGTAGAGCAACATCGAGGCGTGACCGTTGGAAAGAATAAAGCGGTCGCGGTCATACCAGGTAGGATCGGTGGGGTTATGTTTGAGAAAGTCGTTCCACAGCACTTCGGCAATATCGGCCATGCCCATCGGCGCGCCGGGATGACCGGAATTGGCTTTTTGCACCGCATCCATACTGAGCGCGCGAATCGCATTGGCAAGGTCTTTTCGGGACATAAAACACTCCGTGGCTGGTTTTAGAATTTGGCGGCAAGAAGATCTTCCAGTTTGCGTTGATCAACGGCGAACAGGCGGATGCCTTCAGACAGTTTTTCTACCGCCATCGGATCCTGATTGTGCTCCCAACGAAATTCCGCTTCGCTCATCGGGGAGGGGCGAGGGAAGGATTGCGATGCCGGGATCAGTTTGCGAACCACTGGCGAAACCTTTTCCTGCAACTCCTTCAGCAAATTCGGCGCGATGGTCAGACGGTCACATCCGGTTAACGCGAGGATTTGTTCGGTACGACGGAAGCTGGCACCCATCACAATGGTTTCGTAGCGATGCTGCTTATAGTAGTCGTAGATGTTGCGCACAGATTTGACACCCGGATCTTCCTCTACCACATACGGGTCCATCGGTTTGCGCGCCTGATACCAGTCATAAATACGACCTACAAACGGCGAAATCAGAAAAACGCCCGCTTCTGCACAGGCCCGTGCCTGAGCAAAGGAAAACAGCAGCGTCAGGTTGCAGTTAATGCCTTCTTTTTCCAGTTCTTCTGCTGCGCGAATTCCTTCCCAGGTGGAGGCCAGCTTGATCAGAATGCGAGATCTCTCAATGCCCTGTTGTTGGTACAACTCCACGAGATGGCGTGCTTTTTCGATACTTTTTTCTTTGTCAAAAGAGAGGCGTGCGTCAACTTCTGTCGACACGCGACCGGGTACGATTTTGAGAATTTCTGTACCGAAATTGACTGCCAGTTTGTCGCAGGCCGCGACGACTTGTTGTTCCTGGGTCTTGCCATTTTTTTTACCCCAGGCAATAGCATCGTCTATTAAATGTTCATATTGTGATAAACCGGCAGCCTTGAGTAACAGCGAAGGATTGGTGGTGGCATCCTGGGGATGATAATGGCGAATGGACTCAATATCACCGCTGTCTGCCACGACAGTGGTGAACTGTTTGATGCCGTCTAACTCGTTCATAGGAAATACTCCTTGAAAAGTAAAGTGTTAGATGAGTGCGTTAATTCACACTTCTGAGAAATTTCGCTAAACGCATCAAAAAAGCATAGCAGACAGGCATGGTATTGCTGGATGAAGCAGGTAACATCAGTGTTATGGGATTATTACCAAAACATTATTTGATGGGGGAGAGTTTGGGCTTGCTCAGAGTCTCGAAGCTCCGGCAAGGTAATAATGTGCGCCACGTTGTGGGCTGAGGCAGTTGCCCACACCTATTTTTGTGAACGTTACGTGAAAGGAACAACCAAATGGATGAGCAGTTAAAACAAAGTGCACTTGATTTCCATGAATTTCCTGTACCAGGAAAAATCCAGGTTTCTCCGACCAAACCTCTGGCAACGCAGCGCGATCTGGCGCTGGCCTATTCACCGGGTGTCGCCGCGCCTTGTCTTGAAATCGAAAAAGATCCGTTAAACGCCTACAAATATACCGCGCGCGGTAACCTGGTGGCAGTTATCTCTAACGGTACTGCCGTGCTGGGGTTGGGTAATATTGGCGCGCTGGCAGGCAAACCGGTGATGGAAGGTAAGGGCGTTCTGTTTAAGAAATTCGCCGGGATAGATGTGTTTGACATCGAAGTTGATGAACTCGACCCGGACAAATTTATCGAAGTGGTCGCCGCACTTGAGCCGACCTTCGGCGGTATCAACCTCGAAGATATTAAAGCGCCAGAATGTTTCTATATTGAACAGAAACTGCGCCAGCGGATGAACATTCCGGTATTCCATGACGACCAACACGGTACGGCAATCATCAGCACCGCCGCCATTCTCAACGGATTACGCGTAGTAGAGAAAAATATCTCCGACGTACGGATGGTAGTTTCTGGTGCGGGCGCAGCGGCAATTGCCTGTATGAACCTGCTGGTGGCGCTGGGTCTGCAAAAACATAACATCGTGGTGTGCGACTCAAAAGGTGTTATTTATCAGGGCCGTGAGCCGAACATGGCGGAAACCAAAGCGGCTTACGCGGTGGTGGATGACGGCAAACGTACCCTCGACGATGTGATTGAAGGCGCGGATATTTTCCTTGGTTGTTCCGGCCCGAAAGTGCTGACTCAGGATATGGTGAAGAAAATGGCCCGCGCGCCGATGATCCTGGCGTTGGCGAACCCAGAACCGGAAATTCTGCCGCCGCTGGCGAAAGAAGTGCGTCCGGATGCCATCATCTGTACCGGTCGTTCCGACTATCCGAACCAGGTTAACAACGTGCTTTGCTTCCCGTTCATCTTCCGAGGCGCGCTGGATGTTGGCGCAACGGCTATCAATGAAGAGATGAAACTGGCGGCAGTCCGCGCGATTGCGGAACTGGCCCATGCCGAACAGAGCGAAGTGGTGGCTTCTGCGTATGGCGATCAGGATCTGAGCTTTGGCCCTGAATACATCATTCCAAAACCGTTCGATCCGCGTCTGATCGTTAAGATCGCCCCTGCGGTCGCCAAAGCGGCAATGGAGTCCGGCGTGGCGACGCGTCCGATTGCCGATTTTGACGTCTACATCGACAAGCTGACCGAGTTCGTTTACAAAACCAACCTGTTTATGAAGCCGATATTCTCCCAGGCTCGCAAAGCGCCGAAGCGCGTTGTTCTGCCGGAAGGGGAAGAGGCGCGCGTTCTGCATGCGACGCAGGAACTGGTAACCCTGGGACTGGCAAAACCGATCCTTATTGGTCGTCCGAACGTGATCGAAATGCGTATTCAGAAACTGGGCTTGCAGATCAAAGCTGGCGTTGATTTTGAGATCGTCAATAACGAATCCGATCCACGCTTTAAAGAGTACTGGAGCGAATACTTCCAGATCATGAAGCGTCGTGGTGTCACTCAGGAACAGGCACAACGTGCGCTGATCAGCAACCCGACGGTGATCGGTGCGATCATGGTTCAGCGTGGTGAAGCCGATGCGATGATCTGCGGAACGGTGGGCGATTATCACGAACACTTTAGCGTAGTGAAAAATGTCTTTGGTTATCGCGATGGCGTTCACACCGCAGGCGCAATGAACGCGCTGTTGCTGCCGAGTGGTAACACCTTTATTGCTGATACCTATGTTAATGATGACCCAGACGCAGAAGAGCTGGCGGAGATCACGCTGATGGCGGCAGAAACTGTCCGTCGTTTCGGTATTGAGCCGCGTGTTGCTCTGTTGTCGCATTCCAACTTCGGTTCTTCCAACTGCCCGTCGTCGAGCAAAATGCGTCAAGCGCTGGAGCTGGTCAGGGAACGTGCGCCTGAGCTGATGATTGATGGCGAAATGCACGGTGATGCGGCGCTGGTAGAAGCGATTCGCAACGACCGTATGCCGGACAGCACCTTGAAAGGTTCCGCTAATATTCTGGTGATGCCGAACATGGAAGCTGCTCGTATTAGTTACAACTTACTGCGCGTTTCCAGCTCGGAAGGTGTCACCGTCGGCCCGGTGCTGATGGGCGTGGCGAAACCGGTTCACGTGTTAACACCGATCGCGTCAGTGCGTCGTATCGTCAACATGGTGGCGCTTGCCGTGGTTGAAGCGCAAACCCAACCGCTGTAATTCTTGCTTAACTATCACGCTTACCCTGAGTAATTCGGGGTAAGCGATTTTTATATTATTAATACGTCTTACTGCTTTTACTAATAGCAAATAAATTACCCGACATAAAATAAAGCAATATCTTTATATTTATTCATGCTCTGCATATGAAAGTTTATGTATCACGGTAAATATCTCTCCATTATTAGTGATCTACCTCACCTTTTAAACGCGTTTGCCGAATTTTGTTATTTACTCTGACGAAAAATTGTCACGATACACGCACGTTTTTTACAGGCGGCGACTCATGGACAAAGAACGCATCATTCAGGAATTTGTACCCGGGAAACAGGTCACGCTGGCGCATCTGATTGCGCATCCGGGTGAAGAACTGGCGAAGAAAATCGGCGTTCCGGATGCTGGCGCAATTGGCATTATGACGCTAACTCCCGGCGAAACAGCGATGATTGCCGGTGATTTAGCGCTGAAAGCCGCTGATGTGCATATCGGTTTTCTCGACCGTTTTAGCGGCGCGCTGGTGATTTATGGCTCGGTGGGCGCAGTAGAAGAAGCGTTATCACAAACCGTCAGTGGTTTAGGACGCTTATTAAATTATACGCTGTGTGAAATGACTAAAAGTTAATACGAGGCATTCATGAAACGAATTGCGTTTGTGGGTAGCGTCGGGGCAGGAAAAACAACGTTATTTAATGCGTTGCAGGGAAATTATACCCTCGCCAGAAAAACACAGGCCGTGGAATTTAATGATAATGGCGATATTGATACTCCGGGTGAATATTTTAGCCATCCCCGTTGGTATCACGCCTTAATAACCACGCTACAGGATGTGGACATGCTGATATATGTCCACGGCGCAAATGATCCAGAAAGCCGATTACCTGCCGGGCTGCTGGATATTGGCGCCAGTAAACGGCAAATCGCCGTCATCAGTAAAACGGACATGCCGGATGCTGACGTCGCCGCAACGCGAAAGTTATTGCTTGAGACTGGCTTTGAGGAGCCAATTTTCGCGCTAAACAACCACGACCCGCAAAGCGTGCAGCAACTGGTGGATTATCTGGCATCTCTCACCGAACAGGAGGAAGCAGGTGAAAAAACTCATCACAGCGAATGATATTCGTGAAGCACACGCGCGCGGCGAACAGGCAATGTCCGTGGTTCTGCGCGCCAGCATTATTACCCCTGAAGCACGCGAAGTGGCGGATCTACTGGGTTTTACCATCACCGAGTGCGATGAATCGACGCCTGTAACGGCATCCGTTCCCGCCAGTGCATCAGCCGATAAAACCGAAAGCCAGCGCATCCGCGAAACCATCATTGCCCAGCTGCCAGAAGGCCAGTTTACCGAAAGCCTGGTCGCGCAGCTGATGGAAAAAGTGATGAAGGAAAAACAGTCACTGGAGCAGGGGGCAATGCAGCCGAGCTTCAAATCGGTGACCGGCAAAGGCGGCATTAAAGTGATTGATGGCAGCAGCGTCAAGTTTGGTCGTTTCGATGGCGCTGAACCGCACTGCGTGGGCTTAACTGATCTTGTGACCGGAGACGATGGCAGCAGTATGGCCGCTGGTTTCATGCAGTGGGACAACGCCTTCTTCCCGTGGACCCTGAACTATGACGAAATCGACATGGTACTGGAAGGGGAACTGCATGTTCGCCACGAAGGCGAAACCATGATCGCCAAAGCGGGCGACGTGATGTTTATCCCGAAAGGTTCCAGCATCGAATTTGGTACGACATCCAGCGTGAAATTCCTGTATGTCGCCTGGCCGGCTAACTGGCAATCCCTATGAAAGATTTCATCACCGAAGCATGGCTAAGAGCGAACCATACGCTCAGCGAAGGCGCAGAGATCCATCTCCCTGCGGACAGTCGCCTGACGCCCTCTGCCCGGGAGTTACTGGAAAGCCGCCATCTGCGCATCAAGTTTATTGACGAACAGGGTAGCCTGTTTGTTGATGATGAACAGCAGCAGCCGCAGCCCGTTCACGGGCTGACCAGTAGCGATGAACATCCGCAGGCGTGCTGCGAACTGTGCCGCCAGCCGGTGGCGAAAAAACCAGACACACTGACTCATCTGTCGGCGGAAAAAATGGTTGCCAAAAGCGATCCGCGCCTGGGTTTTCGCGCTGTTCTCGACAGCACCATTGCGCTGGCTGTGTGGCTGCAAATTGAACTGGCGGAACCGTGGCAGCCGTGGCTGGCGGATATTCGCTCGCGTCTTGGCAACATTATGCGTGCCGATGCGCTGGGGGAACCGCTGGGCTGCCAGGCGATTGTCGGGCTTTCTGACGAAGATCTGCATCGACTTTCTCACCAGCCGCTGCGCTATCTCGACCACGATCATTTGGTGCCGGAAGCTAGCCACGGGCGCGATGCGGCGTTGCTGAATCTGCTACGCACCAAAGTGCGTGAAACCGAAACCGTAGCGGCGCAGGTGTTTATCACCCGCAGTTTTGAAGTATTACGCCCGGACATCTTGCAGGCGCTGAACCGCCTTTCGAGCGCGGTTTACGTGATGATGATCCTGAGCGTTACGAAGCAGCCGCTAACGGTGAAGCAGATCCAACAACGACTGGGGGAGACGCAATGATTATTGAACGTTGTCGTGAACTGGCGTTGCGAGCGCCCGCCAGAGTGGTTTTTCCGGATGCGTTAGATCAACGTGTGCTGAAAGCTGCGCAATATTTACATCAACAAGGTCTGGCAACGCCCATTCTGGTCGCCAATCCGTTTGAACTTCGTCAGTTTGCGCTCAGTCACGGCGTGGCGATGGACGGGCTACAGGTGATTGATCCGCATGGCAACCTCGCAATGCGGGAAGAATTTGCTCATCGCTGGCTGGCCCGCGCGGGCGAAAAAACGCCGCCGGATGCGCTGGAAAAACTCACCGAACCGCTGATGTTCGCCGCCGCAATGGTCAGCGCCGGTAAAGCGGATGTCTGTATCGCGGGCAACCTCTCTTCCACGGCGAATGTGCTGCGTGCCGGATTACGCATTATTGGCTTGCAGTCTGGCTGTAAAACGCTCTCTTCCATTTTCCTGATGCTGCCACAGTACAGCGGTCCGGCGTTGGGCTTTGCCGATTGCAGCGTGGTGCCGCAGCCGACGGCGGCGCAGCTGGCGGATATTGCGCTTGCCAGCGCCGAAACCTGGCAGGCCATCACCGGAGAAGAGCCGCGCGTGGCGATGCTGTCGTTTTCCAGCAACGGTAGCGCCCGTCACCCCTGCGTTGCCAATGTGCAACAGGCGACAGAAATCGTCCGTGAACGCGCACCGCAGTTGGTAGTCGATGGCGAGTTGCAGTTTGACGCCGCTTTCGTGCCGGATGTCGCGGCGCAAAAAGCGCCTGCCAGCCCGCTACAGGGCAAAGCCAATGTGATGGTTTTTCCGTCGCTGGAAGCCGGAAATATTGGCTACAAAATCGCACAACGGCTTGGCGGGTATCGTGCCGTCGGGCCATTGATACAAGGACTTGCCGCGCCGATGCACGATCTCTCTCGTGGTTGTAGCGTGCAGGAAATTATCGAACTGGCGCTGGTGGCAGCCGTACCGCGTCAGACAGAAGTGAACCGCGAAAGCAGTTTACAAACACTGGTTGAATGAACGGTCCCGTTCTGGACCCTGATAAAGAGGAAAACACAATGGAAGCATTAGGAATGATCGAAACCCGGGGCCTGGTTGCACTGATTGAGGCTTCTGACGCGATGGTGAAAGCTGCGCGCGTCAAACTGGTCGGCGTGAAGCAGATTGGCGGCGGCCTGTGCACTGCGATGGTTCGCGGTGATGTTGCAGCCTGTAAAGCCGCGACCGATGCTGGTGCCGCAGCGGCACAGCGTATTGGCGAGCTGGTATCCGTACACGTTATCCCGCGTCCGCACGGCGACCTGGAAGAAGTCTTCCCGATCGGCCTGAAAGGCGACAGCAGCAACCTGTAATCACCCTGTGTGACGTCGATTCGGGCGTCACGCTCTCTCCTTTTTCATTTTACCTTCCGCGGAGGGTAGGGGGAGCTTTTACCTGAAATACGCCACGGAGGCGGGTATGAAACTGGCAGTCGTCACTGGACAAATTGTTTGTACCGTACGCCATCACGGACTGGCGCATGACAAATTGCTGATGGTGGAAATGATTGATCCACAAGGTAATCCTGACGGGCAATGTGCCGTCGCCATCGACAATATTGGCGCGGGAACCGGGGAGTGGGTGTTGCTGGTGAGTGGCAGTTCCGCCCGCCAGGCGCATAAAAGCGAAACGTCACCGGTCGATCTGTGCGTGATTGGCATCGTCGATGAGGTGGTGTCTGGCGGTCAGGTTATTTTCCACAAATAAGGCAGAACATCATGAATCAACAGGATATTGAACAGGTGGTGAAAGCGGTACTGCTGAAAATGCAAAGCAGTGACATGCCGCCCGCCGCCGTTCATGAGATGGGCGTTTTCGCTTCCCTGGATGACGCCGTTGCGGCAGCCAAAATTGCCCAGCAAGGATTAAAAAGTGTGGCAATGCGCCAGTTGGCGATAACAGCCATTCGTGAAGCAGGCGAAAAACACGCCAGAGATTTAGCGGAACTTGCCGTCAGTGAAACCGGTATGGGCCGCGTTGAAGATAAATTTGCCAAAAACGTCGCCCAGGCGCGCGGTACGCCGGGCGTTGAGTGTCTCTCTCCGCAGGTGCTGACGGGTGACAACGGCCTGACCTTAATTGAAAACGCGCCCTGGGGCGTGGTGGCTTCGGTGACGCCTTCCACTAACCCGGCGGCAACCGTAATTAATAACGCCATCAGCCTGATTGCCGCGGGCAACAGCGTCATTTTTGCCCCGCATCCGGCGGCGAAAAAAGTCTCCCAGCGGGCGATTACGCTGCTCAACCAGGCGATTGTTGCCGCAGGCGGGCCGGAAAACTTACTGGTTACCGTGGCCAATCCGGATATCGAAACCGCGCAACGCTTGTTCAAGTTTCCAGGCATCGGCCTTCTGGTGGTGACGGGCGGCGAAGCGGTAGTGGAAGCGGCGCGCAAACACACCAATAAACGCCTGATTGCCGCAGGTGCCGGTAATCCGCCAGTGGTGGTGGATGAAACCGCCGACCTCGCCCGTGCCGCTCAGTCCATCGTCAAAGGCGCTTCTTTCGATAACAACATCATCTGTGCCGATGAAAAGGTGCTGATTGTTGTTGATAGCGTAGCCGATGAACTGATGCGTCTGATGGAAGGCCAGCACGCGGTGAAACTGACCACAGAGCAGGCGCAGCAGCTGCAACCGGTGTTGCTGAAAAATATCGACGAGCGCGGAAAAGGCTCCGTCAGCCGTGACTGGGTTGGTCGCGATGCGGCGAAAATCGCGGCGGCAATCGGCCTGAACGTCCCGTCAGAAACGCGATTGCTGTTTGTAGAAACCACCGCAGAACATCCGTTTGCCGTGACCGAACTGATGATGCCGGTGCTGCCCGTCGTGCGCGTCGCCAACGTGGCGGATGCCATTGCGCTGGCGGTGAAACTGGAAGGCGGTTGCCACCACACGGCGGCGATGCACTCGCGCAATATCGAAAACATGAACCAGATGGCAAACGCTATTGATACCAGCATTTTCGTCAAAAACGGACCGTGCATTGCCGGGCTGGGGCTGGGCGGGGAAGGTTGGACCACCATGACCATCACCACGCCAACCGGTGAAGGGGTAACCAGCGCGCGTACTTTTGTCCGTCTGCGTCGCTGTGTATTAGTCGATGCGTTTCGCATTGTTTAAGGAGTAACCGATGGCGCACGACGAACAATGGCTCACCCCGCGTTTGCAAACGGCGGCAACGCGGTGTAACCAGACGCCCGCCGCGACGGAATCTCCGCTGTGGCTGGGGGTGGATCTGGGCACCTGCGATGTGGTGTCGATGGTTGTCGATCGCGACGGTCAGCCGGTGGCGGTATGCCTCGACTGGGCCGATGTGGTCCGCGACGGCATCGTCTGGGATTTCTTCGGCGCTGTCACCATTGTTCGTCGCCATCTCGACACGCTTGAGCAGCAATTCGGTCGCCGTTTTAGCCATGCGGCGACCTCATTTCCTCCTGGTACGGACCCGCGTATATCCATCAACGTGCTGGAATCCGCCGGGCTGGAAGTGAGCCATGTGCTGGATGAGCCAACTGCCGTGGCGGATCTGCTGCAACTGGATAACGCAGGTGTAGTGGATATCGGCGGCGGCACCACCGGCATTGCCATCGTGAAAAAGGGCAAGGTGACTTACTCGGCGGATGAAGCCACCGGCGGACATCACATCTCTCTGACTCTCGCCGGAAATCGCCGAATTTCGCTGGAAGAGGCGGAGCAGTACAAGCGCGGACATGGTGAAGAGATTTGGCCTGCGGTGAAGCCGGTGTACGAAAAAATGGCGGACATTGTCGCCCGGCATATTGAAGGGCAGGGCATTACTGATTTATGGCTGGCGGGCGGCTCCTGTATGCAACCGGGCGTGGCGGAACTGTTTCGCAAACAATTCCCGGCGTTACAGGTGCATCTACCGCAGCACAGTTTGTTTATGACCCCGCTGGCGATCGCCAGTAGTGGGCGAGAGAAAGCGGAGGGGATCTATGCAAAATGAATTGCAGACCGCGCTCTTTCAGGCGTTCGATACCCTGAATCTGCAACGGGTAAAAATATTTAGCGTCCCGCCTGTCACACTCTGCGGTCTGGGCGCAGTGAGCAGTTGCGGGCAGGAAGCACAAACGCGCGGGCTGAAACATTTGTTTGTGATGGTGGATGGCTTTTTGCATCAGTCGGGGATGACCGCCGGGCTGATTCGCAGTCTGACCGTCAAAGGTATCGCTATGACGCTCTGGCCGTGTCCGGTGGGCGAACCGTGCATTACAGACGTGTGCGCAGCCGTGGCGCAGCTGCGTGAATCAGGCTGCGATGGTGTCATCGCGTTTGGCGGTGGCTCGGTGCTCGATGCAGCGAAAGCCGTAGCGTTGCTGGTGACGAATTCCGATAGCACGCTGGCAAAAATGTCAGAAACCAGCGTTCTGCAACCACGATTGCCGTTAATTGCCATTCCAACGACCGCCGGAACCGGCTCTGAAACGACTAACGTGACGGTGATTATCGATGCGGTAAGCGGGCGCAAACAGGTGTTAGCACATGCCTCGCTGATGCCGGATGTCGCGATTCTCGACGCTGCGCTAACCGAAGGCGTGCCGTCGCATGTCACGGCGATGACTGGCATCGATGCGTTAACTCACGCCATTGAAGCGTATAGCGCGCTGAACGCCACCCCATTTACCGACAGTCTGGCGATTGGCGCCATTGCGATGATTGGTCAATCGCTGCCGAAAGCGGTGGGCTACGGTCACGACCTTACCGCCCGCGAGAGCATGTTGCTGGCTTCATGTATGGCGGGAATGGCGTTTTCCAGTGCGGGGCTTGGGTTATGCCACGCGATGGCGCATCAGCCGGGGGCGGCGCTGCATATTCCGCACGGTCTGGCGAACGCCATGCTGCTGCCAACGGTGATGGAGTTTAACCGGATGGTTTGTCGCGAACGCTTTAGCCAGGTTGGTCGGGCGCTGCGAACTAAAAAATCCGACGATCGTGACGCTATTAATGCGGTAAGTGAGCTGATAGCGGAAGTTGGGATTGGTAAACGACTGGGCGATGTTGGTGCGACATCTGCGCATTACGGTGCATGGGCGCAGGCCGCGCAGGAAGATATTTGTCTGCGCAGCAACCCGCGTACCGCCAGCCTGGAGCAGATTGTCGGCTTGTACGCAGCGGCGCAATAAATGCCGGATGCGACGCTTGTCGCGTCTTATCCGGTCTACAGGATTGCACATGTAGGGCGGATAAGGTGTTTACACCGTATCCGCCAATAAATAACAACTAACAGGGAGTAAAGGCGATGGGAATTAACGAAATCATCATGTACATCATGATGTTCTTTATGCTGATAGCTGCCGTAGACAGGATCCTGTCGCAGTTCGGCGGTTCTGCTCGTTTCCTCGGTAAGTTCGGTAAAAGTATCGAAGGAGCCGGCGGGCAGTTCGAAGAAGGTTTTATGGCAATGGGCGCTCTGGGCCTGGCGATGGTCGGTATGACCGCGCTGGCACCGGTACTGGCCCACGTACTCGGGCCGGTGATCATCCCGGTTTACGAAATGCTCGGCGCCAACCCGTCAATGTTCGCCGGTACGCTGCTGGCGTGCGATATGGGCGGCTTCTTCCTCGCCAAAGAGCTGGCGGGCGGCGACGTAGCAGCGTGGCTATACTCTGGGTTAATTCTCGGGTCGATGATGGGGCCAACGATTGTGTTTTCCATTCCGGTGGCGCTCGGCATTATCGAACCTTCTGACCGTCGTTATCTGGCGCTCGGTGTGCTGGCCGGCATTGTGACCATTCCAATTGGCTGTATTGCTGGTGGTCTGGTAGCTATGTATTCCGGCGTGCAAATCAACGGCCAGCCTGTGGAATTCACCTTTGCCCTGATCCTGATGAACATGATCCCGGTACTGATCGTCGCGGTACTGGTGGCGCTGGGGCTGAAATTCATCCCGGAAAAAATGATCAACGGCTTCCAGATCTTCGCCAAATTCCTCGTTGCATTGATTACCCTCGGCCTTGCTGCCGCGGTGGTGAAATTCCTGCTTGGCTGGGAACTGATCCCGGGCCTGGATCCGATCTTCATGGCCCCTGGCGATAAACCAGGTGAGGTGATGCGCGCCATTGAAGTTATCGGTTCTATCTCCTGCGTGCTGTTAGGGGCATATCCGATGGTGCTGTTGCTGACCCGCTGGTTTGAAAAACCGCTGATGAGCGTCGGTAAAGTGCTGAATATGAACAATATCGCGGCAGCTGGCATGGTGGCAACGCTTGCTAACAACATCCCGATGTTCGGCATGATGAAGCAGATGGATACTCGCGGCAAAGTCATCAACTGCGCCTTCGCCGTTTCCGCAGCCTTCGCTCTGGGCGACCACTTAGGCTTCGCCGCTGCCAACATGAACGCCATGATCTTCCCAATGATTGTCGGCAAGTTGATCGGCGGCGTAACGGCGATTGGCGTGGCGATGATGCTGGTACCAAAAGAAGACGCGACTGCGGCTAAAACCGAAGCGGAGGCGCAATCGTGAACACTCGCCAGCTACTAAGCGTCGGTATCGATATCGGCACCACCACCACCCAGGTGATTTTCTCCCACCTGGAGCTGGTTAACCGTGCGGCAGTGTCGCAGGTGCCGCGCTACGAATTCATCAAACGCGAAATTAGCTGGCAAAGTCCGGTGTTCTTTACCCCTGTCGATAAACAGGGCGGTTTAAAAGAAGCGGAGCTGAAAACTTTAATCCTCGAGCAATATCAGGCTGCGGGCATTGCACCGGAAAGCGTTGATTCCGGTGCCATCATCATCACCGGCGAAAGTGCAAAAACCCGCAATGCTCGTCCGGCGGTGATGACGCTCTCCCAGTCGCTGGGCGATTTTGTGGTCGCCAGCGCCGGACCGCATCTCGAATCCGTGATTGCCGGTCACGGTGCCGGGGCGCAAACCCTCTCTGAACAACGGCTGTGTCGGGTACTGAATATCGATATCGGCGGCGGCACGGCGAACTACGCCCTGTTCGATGCCGGAAAAATCAGCGGTACTGCCTGCCTCAACGTTGGCGGTCGCCTGCTGGAAACCGACAGCCAGGGACGCGTGGTTTACGCCCATAAACCGGGGCAGATGATTGTGGATGAGTGTTTCGGCGCAGGCACTGACGCCCGTTCGCTGACTGGCGCGCAGCTGGTGCAGGTTACCCGGCGGATGGCGGAACTGATTGTCGAAGTGATTGACGGAACGCTCTCGCCGCTCGCGCAGGCATTGATGCAAACCGGTTTACTGCCCGCAGGTGTTACGCCCGAAATCATTACGCTTTCTGGCGGCGTGGGCGAATGTTATCGCCACCAGCCCGCCGATCCGTTCTGTTTTGCCGATATTGGCCCGCTTCTGGCAACGGCGCTGCATGACCATCCGCGCCTGCGTGAGATGAACGTGCAGTTTCCGGCGCAAACCCTGCGCGCCACGGTGATTGGCGCGGGCGCACATACTCTTTCGCTCTCTGGCAGCACAATCTGGCTGGAGGGCGTACAACTGCCGCTGCGTAATTTGCCGGTGGCGATCCCAATTGATGAAACGGATCTGGTGAGTGCCTGGCAACAGGCGCTGATTC
This sequence comes from Escherichia sp. E2562, assembly GCF_005781075.1. Classification (NCBI taxonomy): domain Bacteria; kingdom Pseudomonadati; phylum Pseudomonadota; class Gammaproteobacteria; order Enterobacterales; family Enterobacteriaceae; genus Escherichia; species Escherichia sp. E2562. The sequence continues at coordinate 152,302 of NZ_VATM01000005.1, forward strand.
AGCTGGATCTTGATCCCAAAACTGACGCGTACGTGCTGGCGCTTCCCGCCTCGCTGCCTGTGCGTTACGCCGCGGTACTGACGGTCATCAACGCGCTGGTCGATTTCGTCGCGCGTTTTCCGAATCCGCATCCCCTGCTGGTGGTGGCCGGGCAGGACTTTGGTAAAGCTCTGGGCATGTTGTTGCGCCCACAGCTACAACAACTCCCGTTGGCAGTCATTGACGAAGTGATTGTCCGCGCGGGGGACTATATCGACATTGGTACGCCTCTTTTTGGCGGATCGGTTGTGCCGGTGACGGTGAAATCACTCGCATTTCCTTCCTGAGGGAACGACTTATGAAACTAAAGACCACATTGTTCGGCAATGTATATCAGTTTAAGGATGTAAAAGAGGTGCTGGCAAAAGCCAACGAACTGCGTTCGGGGGATGTGCTGGCGGGCGTTGCAGCGGCAAGCTCACAGGAGCGCGTGGCGGCAAAGCAGGTGTTGTCGGAAATGACCGTAGCGGACATCCGCAATAATCCGGTGATTGCCTATGAAGATGACTGCGTCACGCGGCTGATTCAGGACGACGTTAACGAAACGGCCTACAACCAGATTAAAAACTGGAGCATCAGCGAACTGCGTGAGTATGTGCTGAGCGATGAAACCAGCGTAGACGACATTGCCTTTACCCGCAAAGGGCTGACCTCGGAAGTGGTCGCGGCGGTAGCGAAGATTTGCTCCAACGCGGACCTGATCTACGGCGCGAAGAAAATGCCGGTTATCAAAAAGGCCAATACCACCATCGGTATTCCGGGCACCTTTAGCGCCCGTTTGCAGCCGAACGATACCCGTGACGACGTGCAAAGTATCGCCGCGCAAATCTACGAAGGGCTTTCCTTCGGGGTGGGCGATGCGGTGATCGGCGTTAACCCAGTGACTGACGACGTGGAAAACTTAAGCCGCGTGTTGGATACCATCTATGGCGTGATCGACAAATACAACATTCCGACCCAGGGCTGCGTGCTGGCGCACGTCACTACCCAGATTGAAGCGATTCGTCGCGGCGCGCCGGGCGGGCTGATTTTCCAGAGTATTTGCGGCAGCGAAAAAGGGCTGAAAGAGTTTGGCGTGGAACTGGCGATGCTCGATGAAGCGCGCGCAGTGGGCGCGGAGTTCAACCGTATCGCCGGGGAAAACTGCCTCTACTTCGAAACCGGACAAGGTTCTGCGCTGTCCGCAGGTGCTAACTTCGGCGCTGACCAGGTGACGATGGAAGCGCGTAACTATGGGCTGGCGCGTCATTACGATCCGTTTATCGTCAACACCGTGGTCGGCTTTATTGGGCCGGAGTATCTCTACAACGACCGCCAGATTATTCGTGCGGGCTTAGAAGATCACTTTATGGGCAAGCTGAGCGGCATCTCTATGGGCTGTGACTGCTGCTACACCAACCACGCTGACGCTGACCAGAACCTCAACGAAAACCTGATGATCCTGCTCGCCACCGCAGGCTGCAACTACATCATGGGGATGCCGCTGGGCGATGACATCATGCTCAACTACCAGACCACGGCGTTCCACGATACCGCCACTGTGCGTCAGTTACTCAACCTGCGTCCGTCACCGGAGTTTGAACGCTGGCTGGAAAGCATGGGCATTATGGCAAACGGTCGCCTGACCAAACGGGCGGGCGATCCGTCACTGTTCTTCTGATGACGCGGAGATAACACATCATGGATCAAAAACAGATTGAAGAAATTGTACGCAGCGTGATGGCGTCAATGGGACAAGCAGCCCCCGCGCCATCAGAAGCCAAATGCACCACCACAGCCTGTTCGGCACCGGTGACCTCGGAAAGCTGTGTGCTGGATTTAGGTTCCGCTGAAGCGAAGGCGTGGATTGGCGTTGAAAATCCGCATCGCGCAGACGTATTAACAGAACTGCGTCGCAGCACCGTGGCCCGCGTTTGTACCGGCCGTGCTGGTCCGCGTCCGCGTACCCAGGCGCTGCTGCGTTTCCTGGCCGATCACTCTCGTTCGAAAGATACCGTACTGAAAGAAGTGCCGGAAGAGTGGGTGAAAGCGCAGGGCTTGCTGGAAGTGCGCTCTGAAATTAGCGACAAAAATCTCTACCTGACTCGCCCGGATATGGGTCGCCGCCTGTGTGCAGAAGCGGTTGAAGCGCTGAAAGCGCAGTGTGTTGCTAATCCGGACGTACAGGTCGTTATTTCTGATGGCCTGTCTACTGACGCGATCACCGTGAACTATGAAGAGATCCTGCCACCGCTGATGGCGGGCCTGAAACAGGCTGGTTTGAAAGTCGGCACGCCGTTCTTTGTGCGTTACGGTCGCGTGAAAATTGAAGATCAGATCGGTGAGATCCTCGGCGCGAAAGTGGTGATCCTGCTGGTGGGCGAACGCCCGGGGTTAGGGCAGTCAGAAAGTCTTTCCTGCTACGCCGTTTACTCACCGCGTATGGCGACCACCGTTGAGGCCGATCGCACCTGTATCTCTAACATTCACCAGGGCGGCACGCCGCCAGTTGAAGCCGCAGCAGTTATTGTGGATTTGGCGAAACGTATGCTGGAGCAGAAAGCATCCGGCATCAACATGACCCGATAAGGAGGCATCATGCCAGCTTTAGATTTGATTCGACCGTCGGTCACCGCCATGCGGGTGATTGCCTCCGTTAACGCCGATTTTGCGCGTGAGCTGAAATTGCCGCCGCATATTCGTAGCCTTGGGCTGATTTCCGCCGACTCCGATGACGTCACCTACATTGCCGCTGATGAAGCGACCAAACAGGCGATGGTGGAAGTGGTGTATGGCCGCTCGCTGTATGCAGGAGCCGCACACGGCCCGTCACCGACTGCCGGTGAAGTGTTGATTATGCTGGGCGGGCCAAACCCGGCGGAAGTGCGTGCTGGTCTGGATGCAATGGTTGCGCATATTGAAAACGGTGCGGCCTTCCAGTGGGCCAACGATGCACAAGATACGGCATTCCTTGCACATGTGGTTTCGCGCACTGGTTCTTATCTCTCTTCCACTGCGGGTATTACGCTTGGCGATCCGATGGCGTATCTGGTGGCGCCGCCGCTGGAAGCGACTTATGGCATTGATGCAGCGTTAAAATCTGCCGACGTACAGCTGGTGACTTATGTCCCGCCGCCGTCAGAAACCAACTATTCCGCCGCATTCTTAACGGGAAGCCAGGCGGCGTGTAAAGCGGCCTGTAATGCCTTTACCGATGCAGTGCTGGAAATCGCGCGGAATCCAATCCAGCGTGCGTAACGGAGGTTGCCGATGATCAATGCACTGGGATTGCTGGAAGTGGACGGCATGGTCGCAGCAATCGATGCGGCGGATGCGATGCTGAAAGCGGCCAACGTACGTCTGCTCAGTCATGAAGTACTTGACCCTGGTAGGTTGACGCTGGTGGTGGAAGGCGATCTGGCGGCGTGTCGTGCGGCGCTGGACGCAGGTTGTGCTGCTGCGATGCGTACCGGGCGCGTCATTAGCCGCAAGGAGATCGGTCGGCCAGACGATGACACCCAGTGGCTGGTTACTGGCTTTAACCGCCAGCCGAAGCAAGCTGTAAAGGAACCCTGCGTGCCAGCTATCGTTGCGGAATCTGCTGACGAGTTGTTGGCGCTGTTAACATCAGTACGTCAGGGAATGACGGCAGGAGAAGTGGCTGCCCACTTTGGCTGGCCGTTGGAAAAAGCCAGAAATGCGCTCGAACAGCTCTTTTCTGCCGGGACGTTGCGTAAACGCAGTAGCCGTTATCGTCTCAAGCCCCATTAATCTGTCGGAGGTGCCGGGTGTCATATAACACCCGGCATTAACATCATGAAAAAGCCCCGTACAGCTAATTTGCACCATCTTTATCATGAACCCTTATCCGAAAACCTGAAGCTTACGCCGAAGGTCGAAGTGGATAATGTTCATCAACGACAGACAACGGATGTCTATGAACATGCTTTGACGATTACCGCCTGGCAGCAGATTTACGATCAGCTGCATCCGGGCAAGTTTCATGGTGAATTTACGGAAATTCTGCTTGATGATATTCAGGTTTTCCGTGAATACACCGGTCTGGCACTGCGTCAGTCGTGCCTGGTCTGGCCGAACTCTTTCTGGTTTGGTATTCCGGCGACACGCGGCGAACAGGGATTTATCGGCTCACAATGCCTGGGAAGCGCGGAAATTGCCACGCGCCCTGGCGGCACCGAGTTTGAACTGAGTACACCAGATGATTATACGATCCTTGGCGTAGTGCTTTCTGAAGATGTCATTACCCGGCAGGCTAACTTTTTGCATAACCCGGAAAGGGTGCTGCATATGTTACGTAACCAGTCGGCGCTGGAAGTGAAAGAGCAGCATAAAGCCGCGCTGTGGGGCTTTGTGCAACAGGCGCTGGCGACATTTTGCGAGAACCCGGAGAATCTTCATCAGCCTGCGGTGCGTAAAGTGCTGGGGGATAATTTGCTGATGGCGATGGGGGCGATGCTGGAAGAAGCGCAACCAATGGTGACAGCGGAAAGTATTAGTCATCAGAGTTACCGACGGTTGCTTTCCCGCGCCCGTGAATATGTGCTGGAAAACATGTCCGAACCGGTAACCGTACTGGACTTGTGTAATCAACTGCACGTCAGCCGCCGTACCTTACAAAACGCATTTCACGCTATTTTGGGCATTGGCCCGAATGCGTGGCTAAAACGCATTCGCCTGAACGCCGTGCGCCGTGAACTGATAAGCCCATGGTCGCAAAGTATGACGGTAAAAGACGCCGCCATGCAGTGGGGATTCTGGCATCTGGGGCAATTCGCCACGGATTATCAGCAACTGTTTGCCGAGAAGCCGTCACTGACACTGCATCAGCGGATGCAGGAGTTGGGGGGCGGTTGAGGGCCGGATGGGGAGGGTGTTTAATCCGGCCAATAGTGAAGTTATCAATTACATTGAGTTGCTTTGTTTTTTATTGCCCGACGGGATATGCGATAAACAAACCGATAATTGTCAAAATACATGCCAACAGGAATATCAAAATACGATTTACGCGCTTTCGCGAAATTCCAAATAAATAGCAAAATAGTGTTGTTACCACGATCACTACCGGAATAGTCATAAAATTAATAACGATGAGTGCTATCAATCCAAAACTTGCTCCTCCACCGTGGGGAATAAAAATGTGTTCTTCAAAATAAACTTCCATAGCAAATGCCAGCACGCATCCCAGAAAACTCATATCCAGATGAGGGTGCCATTTACTTTCTTTATGTGATGTGTCTGACATTTTTAAATGCTCCCGTGAGCAAACTGGCGCAAATTAATTCCTACGATTGTTGATAAGACGTCGCCGTTGTCCGGCACTCCGGGCAGATAAACGCGTAAATTATTCCTACGCCATATTGTTCAATATCGGCATAATCCAGTTGCGCAAGAAACGTCATTGAGCAGGAGCATTCCGGGCAGAGAGGATATTCCGCGTCCTGAATCCAGGTTGGATGCCCACCAAGTTGCGAGAAAGAGACAGGTAAAAATGGGTCTGCGGCGAATAATGGTGGCCGAAGGTTTCCTCGTCTCATGCTGTTTACAGGTAGCCGACGCCATTCAGATACATCATCCGGCAGCCAGGCTGGCGGGATATTTTTTGCAGACAAATGAGCGTTACCTCGTGAGTCCATGTAACCGAAAATGGTGCTGTAGGCGGTGCAACATTCACAAGTCACGACGCGAAACCTACCGTTATTGCTAAGACCCGTTGCCTTCAGGTCAACGTCGAAAAGATTTATCAGTGGCAATGCGCAATTTGGACAGGTATCGCTGCGTTCATCAACAACACGCAAAGCTTCGCAATACCCGGTGTTTTTCATCTCCAGATGAAAACATTGAGGAAAATAGAGATTACGCCTTTGCCCTTCAGCGGTTAGCTCCCAACCGGCCTCATGCGCATATTCTTCAGGCGCGATGTAAAGTGAACTGCGCCACGGCGGCGGGCTATTGCGCCAGTGGGCAAAACGTTCGACAACAATGTCATCCCCGATCCATGCCAGACATTGCAGAATACAATTTCTGTTGTCTGCATCAACCTCAACCCGTTCTAACAGCGTATCGCGAACGTTCATGGGGGCACGGTGAAAAGGCATGTAAGAATCACTGTCCAAATCATCGTAAGAGATCCATTCTCTGAAATACGCATCCAGATTCGCCTGGGTAAACGCCGCCAGACAAAGACAAATCTCCTGAGCGAGCTTATATTCACCAGATGCAAAGCGGTCTGTGGCGTAATCAGCCATCTGCTGCGCTTGATCGGCGGTCAGTTGTTGATACAGGGCATCGGTGGGAACGGGGCAGGGAGTCCACTCGATTAACGCATCGAATTTTCGCGGCTGGTGAACTAATTTCAGCATAGCAACTGGATCGCTTAACCCTGCAAACGCATTCACGGTCTTTTTGTTTTTCCTGATATATTCATCGTGCTCACGCTGCTGTTGGGCCTGAACGCAGGGCATACAGTATCCGTCAGTACGCGCCGCGGTTTGTGGCAGAATGGTTGATGTACACGCGGGGCTTTTACAGGGAATACGGTCAGTCATTGGGGCGCTCCTTGCCTGAAGATAATAAATTGAAAGATAAGGTTATTAGAAGTCACATATATGGTTAATTCTCTGCCGTTAATAACGTACTTTATTTATAACAATATACTGGCTGTTTCAATACACGTTTTAATCGGCAGCCACATTTCTGTACGTGATGTATCACCACAATCAGCTTTTAAGAATCCATATTGTTCGTAAAAAGGCATCACTTTGGGGGGGGGAGTGGATCTACGAACAGCCCAATAGCTGAAATTTGCTCGGCAACTAATACAGTTCTATAGATGGCATCAATAAGTAATTTTTCTCCCAAACGCTCGCCCTGATTTAAACAATCGACCGCGAGCCTTGCCAGTTTTACCGCATTAAGAGGATGAGGATAGTTTTTATATTCTCTGCAAACAGGAGGAATAATAACAGAATATCCTGATAAAGTATGATAACCAATGATATTTGTGGGGGCTGATTTTCGGCAGGCCACATAGGTTTTTGCTATATGTTTGACTATTTTCTGCCGGGCTTGCTGTTGTAAAAACTGATTTAATTCGTGATTCCCACAGTCAAAAAGTTTCCGATTATGCTGCTGAGTTATCTCTTCAATTATCACGGACATTCACTACATCCTTGTAGTTTTGCGCTGCTTTTAGCAGTTTTTGATTAGGTCTTTGTGGATTCTCAAGGGCAGCAACCAGTGCATCTGCTCCTGCCATAGATAAATGCAACGCTTCAGTACGTTCAATGACGTTGCGTGCTTTATCCACAGCAGATTCAATAAGAAATTGTGACACAGTTGAACCACAATAATCTGCAGCTCTTTGAATCATTTCCTGTATTTCTAAAGATGTTCTGGCAACCAGGCGAGTGTCTTTTCGTTCGATGTTCTTAGCCATAATAATACCTCAATGTTAGTGATGACTAACAATTATGGTGTCACTATGGCACACAAATTAAACAGGGGCAATTTCAAATCACAAACAGAGAATTATGATTTTTCTTTTATTTTCATGATGTTACACCCAATTTCTGACCTTAATAAACTCACTCAACGCTGCTTCCGGGCTGCCTGCTTCTGGCTGATAATCATACTCCCAGCGTACCAGTGGCGGCATCGACATCAGAATAGACTCGGTGCGCCCGCCGGTTTGTAAGCCAAACAGCGTCCCGCGATCCCATACCAGGTTGAACTCGACATAGCGCCCGCGGCGGTACAACTGGAAATTGCGCTCGCGTTCGCCGTATTCTATTGCTTTACGCCGTTCAACAATCGGTAAGTAAGCGTCGGTGTAGCCTTTGCCTACCGCCTGCATAAAGGCAAAACAGTGGTCGAAATCTGGCGTGTTCAGATCATCAAAGAACAGCCCGCCAATGCCGCGCTGTTCGTTGCGATGTTTGAGGTAGAAGTAATCGTCGCACCACTTTTTGTAACGGGGATAAACGTCTTCACCAAATGGCAGGCACAGGTCACGGGCGGTGCGATGCCAGTGAATGGCGTCTTCTTCAAAACCATAGAATGGAGTTAAGTCGAAGCCGCCGCCAAACCACCAGACGGGATCGGCACCCGGTTTTTCGGCAATAAAAAACCGCACATTCGCGTGGCTGGTGGGAACGTACGGATTATGCGGATGCACTACCAGCGATACGCCCATCGCCTCGAAACTGCGCCCGGCAAGTTCCGGGCGATGAGCGGTCGCGGAAGCGGGCATCGCGTTGCCATGGACGTGAGAAAAGTTGACGCCCGCCTGTTCGAAAACGCCACCATTACGCAACACCCGACTACGCCCGCCGCCACCAGCTTCACGTTGCCAGCTATCTTCGACAAACTCTGCGCCATCTACGGCGGCCAGTTGCTGGCAAATTGTATCCTGAAGGTCGAGGAGGAACTGTCTAACCTGGTGTGCGTCGGGTTTCATAACTTACCGCTTTTTCGAGTGTGCTTTCTGGTTATCAAACCAGTGGAAATAACTGATCACGCCTTCAGCAATCGCTGTGGCGATTTTCTGACGAAACGCCGCCGTGCCTAATAGCCGTTCTTCTTCCGGGTTGGTGATAAACGAAGTTTCCACCAGCACCGAAGGAACCGACGGTGATTTCAACACCACAAATGCCGCTTGTTCGGTGTTGCGGCTGTGCAGTTTATGCACCGGCTTAATCTTCTTCAGAATATGCGAGCCGAGCGTCAGACTATTTTTAATGGTATCTGTTTGCACCAGATCAAACAGCACTTGTTGCAATAGGTGATCCCTGTCGGTCGCCTTTTTCCCGGCAACTTCATCAGCACGGTTTTCGCGTTCCGACAAATATTTTGCCATCGCGCTACTTGCGCCACGGTTAGAGAGGGCAAAGACCGATGCACCAGCGGCTTTCGGGTTGGTAAAGCCGTCGGCGTGAATTGACATAAACAGGTCAGCGCCATGTTTATGGGCGATTTCAACGCGATCGTACAGTGGAATAAAGGTATCGCCAGAACGCGTCAGCCGCGCATCAATGCCATGATTGCGCAAAATTGAACGGACGTTTTTGGCAATCGCCAGCACCACGTGTTTTTCTTTTGACCCGTTGCGGCCAATCGCACCGGTATCAATCCCGCCGTGACCCGGATCGAGAACGACTATCCGCTTGCCCCCAGCTTTTTTGGCTTTCGGCTTAGTGTGTCCGTTGCTGGTTTTTAAAGGTTCTTCTTTGGCGATGGCTTGTGACATTCCTGACAACGTCAGGGCAGCCAATCCGGCTTTCAGCACCTGGCGGCGCGAAGTGAGTGTTTTTAGTGGTTTAAAAGTGCTCATACGGCCTGAGTTGTAATAATGAAGTTCCAGATGTTATATCGTATCGCGTAATCCGTTACGACGGTTTGCTGGTGAGAATTGTTTTACTTTTCATTTCAATAAATGACAACGCGTCATTATGCCACTTTTTCAACCGATTTTCGTCAGATATTGGCTAATTCGGTCGTTCACGCCATAATCACCCTTTTAACCCCCAAAAAGGTAACTCATACCATGGAGATACGCGTATTTCGCCAGGAAGATTTCGAAGAGGTCATCACCCTTTGGGAGCGTTGCGACTTGCTGCGTCCGTGGAACGATCCGGAAATGGACATCGAACGCAAGATGAACCATGACGTCAGTTTGTTCCTGGTCGCGGAAGTGAATGGTGAAGTGGTGGGAACGGTGATGGGCGGTTATGACGGGCATCGTGGGTCTGCTTATTATCTTGGCGTGCATCCGGAGTTTCGCGGGCGCGGCATTGCTAACGCCTTGCTTAATCGGCTGGAGAAAAAGCTGATTGCCCGCGGTTGCCCGAAAATTCAGATCAACGTGCCGGAAGACAATGACATGGTGCTCGGAATGTACGAACGCCTGGGATATGAACACGCTGATGTGCTGAGTCTGGGTAAGCGTTTGATTGAAGATGAAGAGTACTGAGTTTCATCCTGTCCATTATGATGCGCACGGACGCCTGCGTTTACCTTTTCTCTTCTGGCTTGTGCTACTGCTTCAGGCGCGAACCTGGGTGCTGTTTGTGATTGCCGGTGCGTCGCGTGAGCAGGGTACTGCGCTGCTGAATCTGTTTTATCCCGATCATGATAATTTCTGGCTGGGGTTAATTCCCGGCATTCCAGCAGTGCTGGCGTTTTTGCTGAGTGGTCGGCGGGCTACGTTTCCCCGTATCTGGCATGGGCTCTATTTTCTGTTGCTGTTGGCGCAAGTGGTTTTACTTTGCTGGCAACCGTGGCTGTGGCTGAACGGTGAATCGGTTAGCGGAATCGGTCTGGCGCTGGTAGTGGCGGATATTGTGGCGTTAATCTGGCTGCTGACTAATCGACGTTTACGCGCTTGTTTTAATGAAGAAAAAGAATAACGCAGAGGTGCGCTTTGTTTATGCCGGATGCGGCGTGGACGCCTTATCCGGCCTACAAAACATCGAAAATTCAAGATATTGCAGGAAAAAGCAGGCCTGATAAGCGTAGCGCATCAGGCAATTTTGTGTTTGTCATCTACCTCTAGCGGCACTTTTTTGCAAATTTGCACTCCAAGCAACGTTATTGAATAACCAAAGGAAGTGAGATGAAATCGCTGCGTTTAATGTTATGCGCTATGCCGTTGATGCTGACCGGCTGTTCCACTATGTCGTCAGTTAACTGGTCTGCCGCTAATCCGTGGAACTGGTTTGGTTCATCTACCAAAGTGAGCGAGCAGGGCGTGGGTGAATTAACGGCGTCCACACCATTACAAGAACAAGCTATTGCCGATGCGCTTGATGGTGATTATCGCCTGCGCAGCGGAATGAAAACCGCTAACGGTAATGTAGTGCGCTTTTTTGAAGTGATGAAAGGCGACAGCGTGGCGATGGTCATCAATGGTGATCAAGGTACAATCAGCCGCATTGACGTTTCAGATAGCGATATTCCTGCGGACTCCGGTGTTAAAATCGGTACACCGTTTAGCGACCTTTACAGCAAAGCATTTGGCAATTGCCAAAAAGCAGATGGTGATGATCGTGCTGTCGAATGTAAAGCTGAAGGCAGTCAACATATTAGCTACCAGTTCAGCGGTGAATGGAGTGGTCCTGAAGGGTTAATGCCTTCGGACGATACCTTGAAAAACTGGAAAGTCAGTAAAATTATCTGGCGACGTTAATTTGCGTCTGAGCAAACCGCTAATCACAAAAAACACGTAAAATAGCGCCCAACAATGCCACGGATTGCGTGGCATTATTATTTTCAGGAGGAACAATGTCTCAGGTTCAGAGTGGCATTTTGCCAGAACATTGCCGCGCGGCGATTTGGATCGAAGCCAACGTAAAAGGGGAAGTTGATGCCCTGCGTGCGGCCAGTAAAACATTTGCCGACAAACTGGCAACTTTTGAAGCGAAATTCCCGGACGCACATCTTGGTGCAGTCGTTGCCTTTGGTAACAACACCTGGCGTGCTCTGAGCGGCGGCGTTGGTGCCGAAGAGCTGAAAGATTTTCCGGGCTACGGCAAAGGTCTTGCGCCGACCACTCAGTTCGATGTGTTAATCCACATTCTTTCTCTGCGTCACGACGTAAACTTCTCTGTCGCTCAGGCAGCGATGGAAGCCTTTGGCGACTGCATTGAAGTGAAAGAAGAGATCCATGGCTTCCGTTGGGTGGAAGAGCGTGACCTGAGCGGCTTTGTTGACGGCACAGAAAACCCGGCGGGTGAAGAGACGCGTCGCGAAGTGGCGGTTATCAAAGACGGCGTGGATGCGGGCGGCAGCTATGTGTTTGTGCAGCGTTGGGAGCACAACCTGAAGCAACTCAACCGTATGAGCGTTCACGATCAAGAGATGATGATCGGCCGTACCAAAGAAGCCAACGAAGAGATTGATGGCGACGAGCGTCCGGAAACCTCTCACCTGACCCGTGTTGATTTAAAAGAAGATGGCAAAGGACTGAAGATTGTTCGTCAGAGCCTGCCGTACGGCACCGCCAGTGGCACTCACGGTCTGTACTTCTGCGCCTACTGCGCGCGTCTGCATAACATTGAGCAGCAACTGCTGAGCATGTTTGGCGATACCGATGGCAAACGTGATGCGATGTTGCGTTTTACCAAACCGGTCACTGGCGGCTATTACTTCGCGCCGTCGCTGGACAAGTTGATGGCGCTGTAAGCGTTTCTGATTCGATGATTAAAGGCCAGCCAATAGCATTACTGACTGGCTTCAGATTGTTGATAAAGTGCGCGTTGTACACGCCGGATGCGACGTAAACGTCTTATCCGGCCTACAAATCGTGCGAATTCAATACATTGCAGGGGCCGCGTAGGCCTGATAAGCGTAGCGCATCAGGCAGTATTGCGTTTGTCAGCAGTCTCAGGCCAGCCAGTAACAAAACTGACTGGCCTTTTTATTACTTCTGCTTTAACGCCGCATACACCTGATCAACTACCCAACCATAAGTTGCAATCGGTAACTGACCGCTTTCGAACATATTGGGATTTTTTTGTGGATCGGCAACTGGCGAATGGGGCTTGTTGCTTAACATCACAATCGCCATATGATTGACCGGATCGATAACGGTTACCGTCCCGGTCCAGCCCGTGTGACCGTACGTTTGCGGGCTTGCCAGCGTGCCAAACGTCGGCGTCATGGTGGCATTACCATTCACGCGCCAGCCAAGGCCAAAAGTGGCGTCCTCCTTTGAGCTGGTGGTGAACATCTTCACCGTTTCCGCACTGAACAGCTTCACATCACCATAGCCACCGCCGTTCAGCATCGTTTGCATTAACACCGCAATATCGCCGGTATTGGAAAACAAACCTGCGTGTCCGGAAACGCCGCCCATCGAATAGAACGCTTTTTCATCGTGCACCTGACCCCAGATAGTGGAGGTGCGGATATTCGGAAAGTGGATCACGCCATCGCGGGTATTGCCGTTCAGTTCCGTCGCGGCAATTTGCTGCGGTTTAAAGCCTTTCAGCAGCGGGTTAAATACCGTATGCGTCAGGCCGAGTGGACGATAAATCGACTCTTCAACATAGCGGTCAAGCGGCTGGCCAGTAACTGACTCGACGATAAATCCAAGCAACATATAATCGACATCGCTGTAGATATGTTTGCTGCCGGGCTGATACTCCAGCGGCGTGCGCTTGATCATCTCCAGCGTCTGGCCTTTATCCTGGGAATATAACGCGCCCGCGACCGCTTTATTCGGGTATTGTGGGTCCGCCGGGAAACCGCCGCTGTGATGCAGCAGATCAGAAATCCGCAACGTGTTTTTGCCTTTGATGGTGTCATTTGGACTGTCGGCAAACCCTGGAATATATTTCGCAATCAGATCGTCAGGATGCAGTTTGCCTTCGCTCATCAGCTTTTGCAGAGCGAAGTTAGTGGCGTACATTTTGGTATTTGAGGCCAGGTCATACAGCGTCTCGGTGGTAGCTTTTACAGGCTGCGCCATCAACACGCTGCCATCGTACTTTTTCGCCATCCCCCAGGCTTTGCGATACACAATCTGATTATCTTTAATAATCAGTAGGTTTACGCCGGGATAACCGGCATCAACTTGCTGGTTAATCCAGCGATCCATCTGGTTAAGCCGTTCGACATTGAACCCTGCTTTCTCTGGCGAACTTTCTGTCAGAACGGGGTATTTTGCGGCGCTGACGCTACAGCTGACAGCCAGCAGAGAAAGATAGAGCATTGTCCGTTTCATAATCAGTCCAGATTGACGTTACGGCAGCCAAAGAACGTGGTGAAAATAAACCCACTAACCCATGCCACCAGAATCCCACCTGCATATACCGACATTGCCGGAAGGATACCTTGAGCGGAAGTCATCAGCGGTAGTGCCACCAGGCCAGACGGTCCGAAGGCGCTGTTTAAGCCCATTGGCAGACCCCACCAGGCTATCAGCCCGATAAACAAACCGCCCGCCGCGCCGCCTAAACAGGCGGTAACAAACGGCTTCATGCGGGGCAGGGTGACGCCGTAAATCAACGGTTCACCAACGCCCAGCAGACCGGGAATTATCGCCCCGCGCACCTGACTGCGTAGTGCACTGTGCGGTTGCGCCCGCCAGTAGAGCGCCATCGCCGCGCCCACCTGGCCCGCGCCCGCCATCGAAAGGATTGGAAATAAGCTGTTGAACCCCTGACTGTCCATTAAAGCCAGATAAACAGGAATGAAGCCCTGATGCACGCCAAACACCACGGCGATCAGGAACAGCCCGGCTAAAACCGCACAACCGAGCGGATTACTATTCAGGTGCATAAACAGCCACGACATACCTTCGAATAACCAGCCGCCCAGCGGCATAATGATCAGGTACGCAAGCGTAGCGGTGATCAACAGAGTGATTAACGAGGTCAGCAGCATGTCGAGATCGTCCGGCATAAAGCGGCGCACCATGCCTTCAATGCGGGCGCAGGCCCAGGCGGCAATCAACACGCCGATAATATTGCCGCGCGGATCGATGGGCAGACCGAAGAAATCGTGAAATCCGGCGTAGTAACCAGTGGTGGCAGCAGGGTTATAACCGAGCAAAAAGAGCGCGGCAATAATTGCGCCATTGACGCCCGTGCCGCCGAACGCCTGGGCCGCGTTATAGCCCACCAGAATTACCAGGAAGGTGAACAAGCCTTTGCTGAACACCTTCATAAAATTCAGCGAGTCGGGCAGCGTTCCCTGAGCATCTGCCGGAACGTGCATCACCGTGGCGATTAGCGTCGCTATCCCCAGCAACAGACCCGCAGCAATAAAACCGGGGATCAGCGGTGTAAAGATGGTGGCGAATTTGGCGAGAAATTGTTGCACGCCGGAAGTTTGTCTGGCTTTTAACTGGCGTTTATTCTGGGCGGCGATCTCTGCGGCATCCTGCACGGGTGCTTCGCCCAGCAACTCGCTCATGGCTTTTGCGGCACGATGCGCTTTGCCCGGCCCAAAGACCACTTGCACCTGATCGCTGGTCAAAATGACGCCCTTTACACCTTCCAGGGTTTTGATATCGGGATCAACCAGTGAACTGTCATGTACACCTAGACGCAGACGCGTCATACAGTTACCACAGCTGGCGATGTTTCCCGGGCCACCGACCCGGGTAAGAATGGTGTTCAGAAGTTCACTGCTGATCTCTTTAGCCATGGGTTATTCCTTTTCCAGAGCTTTGCGAATAAAGCCGCCATGTTGATCCAGGCGTTTTTTAGCTTCTGCGGCATCGAGATTTTTCAGCACCATCACAATAGCCGTTTTACAGTGGCGGTCGCAGGCAACCAATGCCGCTTCCGCTTGCTCAGCGCTACATCCGGTGGCGTTTTTGACGATATTGACCTGGCGTACATGCAGTTTTTCATTGGTGGCGACCACATCGACCATCAGGTTGCCGAACACTTTGCCTGACTTAATCATCAGACCGGTGGAGAGCATATTGAGCACCAGTTTCTGCGCCGTGCCAGCTTTCATTCGCGAAGAACCGGTAACTACCTCAGCCCCGACGACTGGCGTAATGGCAAACTCTGCGGTGGTGGAAACCGCGCTTCCCGGATTACAGGAAATACCGACCGTGCGGCAACCGAGCTGGCGGGCGTATTCCAGTCCGGCAATCACATACGGCGTACGACCGCTGGCGGCAATACCGACCACCACATCCTGTGCAGTTAAATTAATATTTTTCAGATCGTTAACGCCGCCTTCCCGGCTATCTTCCGCGCCTTCCACCGCGTGCTGAATGGCATATGCGCCCCCAGCAATCAAACCAACCACCAGGCCCGGTTTCACGCCGTAGGTGGGAGGGCATTCGCTGGCATCAAGAATACCCAGACGACCAGAAGTCCCCGCACCGATGTAAATCAGACGGCCGCCGCCGCTCACCTGGGCGTGAATAACATCGATCGCCGCTGCGATATCTGGCAGTACGCGCTCAACGGCGAGTGGTACGGTTTTATCTTCATCGTTGATAATCCGGCACATTTCCAGCGTCGAAACGCGGTCAATTTCAGCCGAGGCGGCATTCGAGCCTTCTGTAATCATCTTTTCAAGTTGCATCAGTGGTGACCTTAGTATTCACAATCAAATAATTGCATATTGATGGAATCATATATCTCAATTTGCTAGCTTTAAAGGAATCATTGAGTCTGAAATCACAGAGTGTGAAGAGCGTCAAAGGGCAAAATCCGTGTGCTATGCTGCGCGCAGGATGTGGTGAGGGAGTGGAAGATGTTGTACCTGACAAAATTACGCAATGCAGAAAGTGACTTTACTGAAAATGAGCAAAAGATAGCCGACTTTCTGCAGGCCAGGGTGAGCGAACTGAAATCTGTTTCTTCACGAAATATGGCGAAACAGCTCGGTATTAGCCAGTCGAGTATTGTGAAGTTCGCTCAGAAACTCGGCGCGCAAGGGTTTACTGAATTGCGTATGGCGTTAATTGGCGAATACAGTGCCAGCCGGGAGAAAACGAATGCCACGGCACTGCACCTGCACAGTTCGATTACCAGTGATGATTCGCTGGAAGTGATCGCGCGCAAACTGAATCGCGAAAAAGAGCTAGCGCTGGAGCAAACCTGCGCGTTGCTCGATTACGCGCGGCTGCAAAAAATCATTGATGTCATCAGTAAAGCGCCATTTATTCAGATAACGGGCCTGGGCGGATCGGCGCTGGTGGGGCGCGATCTGTCGTTCAAACTGATGAAAATTGGCTATCGCGTGGCCTGCGAAGCCGACACGCACGTACAAGCCACCGTTTCCCAGGCGTTAAAAAAAGGCGATGTACAAATCGCTATCTCTTACAGCGGCAGTAAAAAAGAGATTGTCTTGTGCGCAGAAGCGGCACGAAAGCAGGGGGCAACGGTGATTGCCATTACTTCTCTGACTGACTCTCCGCTGCGGCGGCTGGCGCATTTCACGCTCGATACCGTTTCCGGCGAAACCGAATGGCGTAGCTCGTCGATGTCTACCCGCACGGCGCAAAATTCTGTTACCGATTTACTGTTTGTTGGCCTGGTGCAACTCAATGATGTGGAGTCATTGAAAATGATTGAGCGCAGCAGTGAGCTAACACAACGCCTAAAATGATGCATAAAGCAGCGACTGGATTGAGATTTTCCTGAATTAGTGAGCTGATACGCAGCAATATTTTGTTTATCCTGTATTTTCAGAGGGAATGGAGTGTAACGCTCTGTATTAACAAGGAGAGCATTAAAATGGGTAAACTCACGGGCAAGACAGCACTGATTACAGGCGCATTGCAGGGAATTGGCGAAGGAATTGCCAGAACTTTTGCACGTCATGGCGCGAATCTAATCTTGCTGGATATCTCCCCTGAGATCGAAAAGCTGGCGGACGAACTGTGTGGTCGTGGTCATCGCTGTACGGCGGTTGTCGCCGATGTGCGAGACCCGGCGTCGGTAGCTGCTGCTATCAAGCGCGCGAAGGAAAAAGAAGGGCGCATTGATATCCTGGTGAATAACGCAGGCGTTTGTCGCCTGGGCAGTTTCCTCGATATGAGCGATGACGATCGCGATTTCCATATTGATATCAATATTAAAGGCGTATGGAACGTCACAAAGGCGGTGCTGCCGGAGATGATTGCCCGCAAAGATGGCCGCATTGTGATGATGTCTTCAGTCACTGGCGATATGGTGGCCGATCCTGGCGAAACGGCGTATGCCTTAACGAAAGCGGCGATTGTTGGCCTGACTAAATCGCTGGCGGTGGAGTACGCGCAGTCTGGTATTCGCGTAAATGCGATTTGTCCGGGCTACGTGCGCACGCCAATGGCGGAAAGTATTGCCCGTCAGTCGAACCCGGAAGATCCAGAATCGGTGTTGACTGAAATGGCAAAAGCAATCCCGATGCGTCGCCTCGCCGATCCGCTGGAAGTCGGCGAACTGGCAGCCTTCCTCGCATCGGATGAATCCAGCTATTTAACCGGTACACAGAATGTGATTGATGGCGGCAGCACACTGCCGGAGACGGTTAGCGTCGGTATCTGATTCACCTCTGTTTCCTCCCTGCATGTGTGTGGGGAGGATTTCGTTTTGAACCCGGTTCTTATTCCCTTTTCAACTTCCAAATCACCAAACGGTATATAAAACCGTTACTCCTTTCATGCCCGTTATAAATATGATGGCTATTAGAAAGTCATTAAATATAAAAGGGTGCGCAATGGCTGTTAACTTACTGAAAAAGAAATATCTCGCGTTGGTTGCTTCTCTGCTGCTGGCAGGCCATGTACAGGCAACAGAACTGCTGAACAGTTCTTATGACGTCTCCCGCGAGCTGTTTGCCGCCCTGAACCCGCCGTTTGAACAGCAATGGGCAAAAGATAACGGCGGCGACAAACTGACGATTAAACAATCTCATGCCGGGTCATCAAAACAGGCGCTGGCGATTTTACAGGGCTTAAAAGCAGACGTTGTAACTTATAACCAGGTGACCGACGTACAAATCCTGCATGACAAAGGCAAGCTGATCCCGGCGGACTGGCAGTCGCGCCTGCCGAATAACAGTTCGCCGTTTTACTCCACCATGGGCTTCCTGGTGCGCAAGGGTAACCCGAAGAATATCCACGACTGGAACGATCTGGTGCGCTCCGACGTGAAGCTGATTTTCCCGAATCCGAAAACCTCCGGTAACGCGCGTTACACCTATCTTGCGGCATGGGGTGCGGCGGATAAAGCCGACGGTGGCGATAAAGCCAAAACCGAACAGTTTATGACCCAGTTCCTGAAAAACGTTGAAGTGTTCGATACCGGCGGTCGTGGTGCGACCACCACTTTTGCCGAGCGCGGCCTGGGCGACGTACTGATTAGCTTTGAATCGGAAGTGAACAATATCCGCAAACAGTACGAAGCGCAGGGCTTTGAAGTCGTTATTCCGAAAACCAACATTCTGGCGGAATTTCCGGTGGCATGGGTCGATAAAAACGTGCAGGCCAACGGCACAGAAAAAGCTGCCAAAGCCTACCTGAACTGGCTCTATAGCCCGCAGGCGCAGACCATCATCACCGACTATTACTACCGCGTAAATAATCCGGAAGTCATGGACAAACTGAAAGATAAATTCCCGCAGACCGAGCTGTTCCGCGTGGAAGACAAATTTGGCTCCTGGCCGGAAGTGATGAAAACTCACTTCACCAGCGGCGGCGAGTTAGACAAGCTGTTAGCGGCGGGGCGTAACTGATGTTTGCAGTTTCATCAAGACGCGTGCTGCCGGGCTTTACCTTAAGCCTTGGCACCAGTCTGCTGTTTGTGTGCCTGATTTTGCTGCTGCCGCTCTCCGCGCTGGTGATGCAGCTTTCTGAGATGAGCTGGGCGCAGTACTGGGAAGTGATCACCAACCCGCAGGTGGTCGCGGCCTACAAAGTGACGCTGCTGTCGGCGTTTGTGGCTTCGATTTTTAACGGCGTTTTCGGCCTGCTGATGGCGTGGATTTTAACCCGTTATCGCTTCCCTGGCCGCACGCTGCTTGATGCACTGATGGATTTACCCTTTGCGCTGCCAACGGCGGTGGCCGGTTTGACGCTGGCCTCGCTCTTTTCTGTGAACGGTTTTTACGGTGAATGGCTGGCGAAGTTTGATATCAAAGTCACCTACACCTGGCTGGGGATTGCGGTAGCGATGGCCTTTACCAGCATTCCGTTTGTGGTGCGTACCGTGCAGCCGGTGCTGGAAGAGTTAGGCCCGGAATATGAAGAAGCGGCAGAAACGCTCGGCGCAACGCGCTGGCAGAGTTTCTGTAAAGTGGTGCTGCCGGAGCTTTCTCCGGCGCTGGTGGCGGGCGTGGCGCTGTCGTTTACCCGTAGCCTCGGTGAGTTTGGCGCGGTAATTTTTATCGCCGGGAACATCGCCTGGAAGACGGAAGTGACGTCGCTGATGATTTTCGTTCGCTTACAGGAGTTTGATTACCCGGCGGCGAGCGCGATTGCCTCGGTGATCCTCGCGGCATCCCTCCTGCTGTTGTTCTCAATTAACACTCTGCAAAGTCGCTTTGGTCGGCGTGTGGTAGGTCATTAATGGCGGAAGTTACCCAATTGAAGCGTTATGACGCGCGCCCGATTAACTGGGGCAAATGGTTTCTGATTGGCACCGGGATGCTGGTTTCGGCGTTCATCCTGCTGGTGCCGATGATTTACATCTTCGTACAGGCATTCAGCAAAGGGTTGATGCCGGTTTTACAGAATCTGGCCGATCCAGACATGCTGCACGCCATCTGGCTGACGGTAATGATTGCGCTGATTGCCGTGCCGGTGAACCTGGTGTTCGGCATCCTGCTGGCCTGGCTGGTGACACGTTTTGATTTTCCTGGGCGTCAGTTGCTGCTGACGCTGCTGGATATCCCGTTTGCCGTCTCTCCGGTGGTCGCAGGCCTGGTGTATCTGCTGTTCTACGGCTCTAACGGCCCGCTGGGCGGCTGGCTGGATGAACATAATCTGCAAATTATGTTCTCCTGGCCGGGAATGGTGCTGGTCACCATCTTCGTGACGTGTCCGTTTGTGGTGCGCGAGCTGGTGCCGGTGATGTTAAGCCAGGGCAGCCAGGAAGACGAAGCGGCGATTTTGCTTGGCGCGTCTGGCTGGCAGATGTTCCGCCGCGTCACATTGCCGAATATTCGCTGGGCGCTGCTTTATGGCGTGGTGCTGACCAACGCCCGCGCGATTGGCGAGTTTGGCGCGGTATCTGTGGTTTCCGGCTCGATTCGCGGCGAAACCCTGTCGCTGCCGTTACAGATTGAATTGCTGGAGCAGGACTACAACACCGTCGGCTCCTTTACCGCCGCCGCGTTGTTGACGCTGATGGCGATTATCACCCTGTTTTTAAAGAGTATGTTGCAGTGGCGCCTGGAAAATCAGGAAAAACGCGCGCAGCAGGAGGAACATCATGAGCATTGAGATTGCCAATATTAAGAAGTCTTTTGGTCGCACCCAGGTGCTGAACGATATCTCACTGGATATTCCTTCTGGTCAGATGGTCGCGTTGCTGGGGCCGTCCGGTTCCGGAAAAACCACGCTGCTGCGCATTATTGCCGGGCTGGAGCATCAAACCAGCGGGCATATTCGCTTCCACGGCACCGACGTCAGCCGCCTGCACGCGCGCGACCGTAAAGTCGGTTTCGTCTTCCAGCATTACGCGTTGTTTCGCCATATGACGGTATTCGACAATATCGCTTTTGGCCTGACGGTGCTGCCGCGTCGCGAGCGCCTGAATGCGGCGGCGATCAAAGCGAAAGTGACAAAATTGCTGGAAATGGTGCAGCTTGCCCATCTGGCGGATCGTTATCCGGCGCAGCTTTCCGGCGGGCAGAAACAGCGTGTGGCACTGGCGCGTGCGCTGGCTGTGGAACCGCAAATTCTGCTGCTCGATGAACCGTTTGGCGCGCTGGATGCGCAGGTGCGTAAAGAGCTGCGTCGCTGGCTGCGTCAACTGCATGAAGAACTGAAATTCACCAGCGTGTTCGTTACCCACGACCAGGAAGAAGCGATGGAAGTCGCCAACCGCGTGGTGGTGATGAGCCAGGGCAATATCGAACAGGCCGATGAACCGGATCAGGTCTGGCGCGAACCGGCGACCCGTTTTGTGCTCGAATTTATGGGCGAAGTGAACCGCCTGCGTGGCACCATTCGCGGTGGGCAGTTCCACGTTGGCGCACATCGCTGGCCGCTGGGCTACACGCCTGCGTATCAGGGGCCAGTGGATCTCTTCCTGCGCCCGTGG
This sequence comes from Escherichia sp. E2562, assembly GCF_005781075.1. Lineage (NCBI taxonomy): Bacteria > Pseudomonadati > Pseudomonadota > Gammaproteobacteria > Enterobacterales > Enterobacteriaceae > Escherichia > Escherichia sp. E2562. The sequence continues at coordinate 174,057 of NZ_VATM01000005.1, forward strand.
GAAGTGGATATCAGCCGCCGCACCAGCCTTGAATCGCCACTGCCGGTCCAGGTGCTGGAAGCCAGCCCGAAAGGTCACTACACCCAATTAGTGGTGCAGCCGCTGGGGTGGTACAACGAACCGCTGACGGTCGTGATGCATGGCGACGATGCCCCGCAGCGTGGCGAGCGTTTATTCGTTGGTCTGCAACATGCGCGGCTGTATAACGGCGACGAGCGTATCGAAACCCGAGATGAGGAACTTGCTCTCGCACAAAGCGCCTGATAGGTTGAGTGAATGTTAAACGCCCGGAGGCGCTTCCCGCGATCCGGGCTTTTTAATGGCAAGGTTTGTAACCTGTAGGCCTGATAAGACGCGCAAGCGTCGCATCAGGCAACACCACGTATGGATAGAGATCGTGAGTACATTAGAACAAACAATAGGCAATACGCCTCTGGTGAAGTTGCAGCGAATGGGGCCGAATAACGGCAGTGAAGTGTGGTTAAAACTGGAAGGCAATAACCCGGCAGGTTCGGTAAAAGATCGTGCCGCGCTATCGATGATTGTCGAGGCGGAAAAGCGCGGAGAAATCAAACCGGGTGATGTCCTGATTGAAGCCACCAGTGGCAATACTGGCATTGCGCTGGCGATGATTGCCGCGCTAAAAGGCTATCGCATGAAATTGCTGATGCCGGACAACATGAGTCAGGAACGCCGTGCGGCGATGTTGGCTTACGGCGCGGAACTGATTCTGGTTACCAAAGAACAGGGCATGGAAGGAGCGCGCGATCTGGCGCTTGAAATGGCAAATCGTGGTGAAGGCAAGCTGCTCGATCAGTTCAATAATCCCGATAACCCTTATGCGCATTACACCACCACCGGGCCGGAAATCTGGCAGCAAACTGGCGGTCGCATTACCCATTTTGTCTCCAGCATGGGGACGACCGGCACCATTACCGGCGTGTCACGCTTTATGCGTGAGCAATCCAAACCGGTGACCATTGTCGGCCTGCAGCCGGAAGAGGGCAGCAGTATTCCCGGCATTCGCCGCTGGCCTGCGGAATATCTGCCTGGCATCTTTAACGCTTCGCTGGTGGATGAGGTGCTGGATATTCATCAGCGCGATGCGGAAAACACCATGCGCGAACTGGCGGTGCGGGAAGGGATTTTCTGCGGCGTAAGCTCTGGCGGTGCGGTTGCTGGCGCGATACGCGTGGCAAAAGCTAACCCTGGCGCGGTGGTGGTGGCGATCATCTGCGATCGCGGCGATCGCTACCTTTCCACCGGGGTATTCGGGGAAGAGCACTTTAGCCAGGGGGCGGGGATCTAAGATTATTGCGCAGGCACTGTTTTATCCGTCTGCGCAATCAGTGCATGTAAAAAAGGTTGCGCATTTTCATCGCTCTTACCGGGCATCTTCACGATGTAAGGCTTCCCGGTAATCGATGATGACGAGGCAACCTTATCAATAAATTGTTCGGCAGTGTCAATGCGGTTTCGGGTGTTGCCCAGCTTCAGGCGCAGGTGGGAAACTGCTTCATCGCAGGTATGTTCATCACCGTTGCGCACAAATATCAAATCCTTTTTCTGTGCTAATCCCTCCAGCATGGCGTTGATGCGGGCTTCTTCGTGGGCAGTTAACTTCGCGTAAGCGGGGAGTGTCATTAGCAGCGTAATGACCAGACAAATGATTTTCTTCACTGAATTACCATATCCTTGTTTTGTGATAGCCGATTTGACTGCCAAAATCAGGTAAAGTTTCGGTTGGGATGCGATGAGGATCATCGGCAAGGAGAAAAATTAAATGAGTAGTTTGTTGTTGTTTAACGATAAGAGCAGAGCGTTGCAGGCGGATATTGTCGCTGTGCAGTCGCAGGTGGTGTATGGCAGCGTAGGCAACAGCATTGCCGTGCCTGCTATTAAACAGAACGGCCTGAATGTCTTTGCCGTGCCGACCGTGTTGCTCAGCAATACGCCACATTATGATACGTTCTACGGTGGTGCGATTCCGGACGAATGGTTTAGCGGATATTTACGCGCACTACAGGAGCGTGATGCGCTGCGCCAGCTGCGCGCTGTCACCACCGGTTATATGGGAACCGCGTCGCAAATCAAAATACTTGCCGAGTGGCTGACTGTATTACGAGAAAACCATCCTGACTTATTGATTATGGTCGATCCGGTCATTGGCGATATTGATAGCGGTATCTACGTCAAACCTGATCTTCCGGAGGCGTATCGGCAATATTTGTTGCCACTGGCGCAGGGAATTACGCCAAATATCTTTGAGCTGGAAATCCTGACCGGTAAAAACTGCCGCGATCTCGACAGCGCCATTGCCGCAGCAAAAAGTTTGCTTTCAGACACATTAAAATGGGTGGTTATTACCAGCGCCTCTGGTAACGAAGAAAATCAGGAGATGCAGGTGGTAGTGGTCAGTGCCGACAGCGTGAATGTCATTTCCCATTCTCGGGTAAAGACGGACCTTAAAGGAACAGGCGATCTGTTTTGCGCCCAGCTCATCAGTGGCTTGTTGAAAGGTAAGGAATTAACTGACGCGGTACATAGCGCAGGCTTACGCGTACTGGAGGTGATGCGCTACACCCAGCAACATGAGAGCGATGAATTGATTTTGCCGCCGTTGGCGGAAGCATAAAAAATGGCGCCGATTGGCGCCATTTTTCACTGCGGCAAGAATTACTTCTTGATGCGAATAACCGGGGTTTCGCCCACAGTCACGCTACCGGACAGTTTGATCAGTTCTTTGATTTCGTCCATGTTGGAGATAACAACCGGAGTCAGGGTAGACTTGGCTTTCTCTTCCAGCAGCGGGAGATCGAATTCAATCACAGTATCGCCAACTTTCACGCGCTGACCTTCTTCAGCAATACGCTTGAAGCCTTCGCCTTTCAGTTCAACAGTGTCGATACCGAAGTGAACGAACAACTCAACGCCGCTATCAGATTCGATGGAGAACGCGTGGTTGGTTTCAAAGATTTTACCAATGGTGCCGTCAACCGGAGCGACCATTTTGTTACCAGTTGGTTTGATAGCAATACCATCACCAACGATTTTTTCCGCAAAAACGACATCCGGCACGTCTTCGATATTGACGATCTCGCCAGAGAGCGGAGCAATGATCTCAATAGTTCCAGTATCCTTCTTGTCGTCGGAAACCAGAGATTTCAGTTTATCGAACAAACCCATGATCTTCTCCTAAGCAGTAAATTGGGCCGCATCTCGTGGATTAGCAGATTGTTTTTTCTTCAATGAACTTGTTAACCAGCGTCATTAACTCGTCCGTTGTCGGTTGAGCAAGAGCCTGCTCTGCTAACACCTTCGCATCTTCGAAGTTCGTGTTACGGATAATCTTCTTAATGCGCGGGATAGAAATGGCGCTCATAGAGAATTCGTCCAGACCCATCCCCAGCAACAGAAGTGTAGCACGTTCATCGCCAGCAAGCTCACCACACATACCTGTCCATTTGCCTTCAGCATGAGAAGCATCAATAACTTGCTTGATCAAGTTCAGCACGGACGGTGACATTGGCTGGTAAAGGTGTGAAATCATATCATTACCACGGTCAACTGCCAGAGTGTACTGCGTTAAATCATTGGTGCCGATACTAAAGAAATCAACTTCTTTGGCTAAATGACGCGCAATTGTCGCGGCAGCCGGTGTTTCCACCATTACGCCAATTTCAATTGACTCGTCAAACGCTTTACCTTCGTCGCGCAGTTCCTGTTTGTAGATTTCGATCTCTTTGCGCAGTGCACGCACTTCTTCAACAGAGATGATCATCGGGAACATGATGCGCAATTTACCGAAAGCAGAGGCACGCAGGATAGCGCGAAGCTGATCGCGCAGGATCTCTTTACGATCCATCGCGATACGGATAGCACGCCAGCCGAGGAACGGGTTCTCTTCTTTCGGGAAGTTCATGTACGGCAGCTCTTTATCGCCGCCAATGTCCATGGTACGAACAATAACTGCCTGTGAGCCACACGCTTCAGCCACCGCTTTGTAAGCAGCAAACTGTTCTTCTTCGGTTGGCAGCGCGTCGCGGTCCATGAACAGGAATTCGGTACGATACAGACCAACGCCTTCAGCGCCGTTACGCTCTGCACCTTCAACGTCACGAACAGTACCGATGTTAGCGCACACTTCGACCTGGTGACCGTCCAGCGTAATTGCTGGCAGATCTTTCAGTTTAGCAAGCTCTGCTTTTTCAGAAGCAACTTGCTCCTGAACGGCGCGCAGTTTATCAATAACTTCATTGGTTGGATTGACGTAAACTTGATTGTTTACGGCATCCAGAATCAGATAGTCGTCGTTTTTCACCTGAGAGGTGACGCTACCGGTACCCACGATGGCTGGCAGTTCCAGAGAACGCGCCATGATAGAGGTGTGGGAAGTCCGGCCACCCGCGTCGGTGATGAAACCCAGCACCTTCTTCAGGTTTAGCTGTGCGGTTTCAGACGGCGTCAGGTCAGCGGCAACCAGGATTACTTCATCCTGAATGGCGCTCAGGTCGATGATCTTCAGCCCAAGGATGTTGCGCAGCAGGCGCTTACCGATATCACGTACGTCGGCCGCACGCTCTTTCAGGTATTCGTCATCCAGTTCTTCCAGGGCAGAAGCCTGACCTTCGATAACTTCATGAGCAGCTGCATCAGCGGTCATGTGCTTATCTTTAATCAGGGCTATGATTTCCTGCTCCAGCTCCTCATCTTCGAGCAACATAATATGCCCTTCGAAGATGGCTTCTTTTTCTTCACCGAACGTTTCACCAGCTTTCGTTTTGATCGTTTCCAGCTGGGCAGATGCCTTGGCACGACCGCTCAGAAAACGTTCAACTTCCTGATCAACCTGGTCGGCAGAAATTTTTTTCCGGTCAATGACGATTTCGTCTTCTTTCAAAAGCAGAGCTTTACCGAAAGCGATACCCGGGGATGCTAAAATGCCTGAAATCATAACCCTACCTTACTTGTGACTGATTTTTAAAAGAACCCGGGAAATTACTCGAGTTCCGCCATCAGTTTAACCAGATGTTCAACCGCTTTTTGCTCGTCTTCGCCTTCTGCAGAGATAGTCACAACGGTGCCTTGAGTCAGGCCCAGAGTCTGCAGTTTGAACAGGCTTTTGGCGCTGGCGCTTTTGCCGTTAGAAGTCACAGTAATTTCAGAAGTGAAGCCCTTAGCTTCTTTTACAAACTGGGCAGCAGGGCGGGTGTGCAGACCGTTCGGAGCGGTAATGGTAACTTCTTGCTGGAACATTGTATTTCCCCAACTTATAGGTTTAGTGTTGTGGAACTAAAGTCTAGCCTGGCGGTTCGACTTTAGCCTGTATTGTTAGCGCCAGTTTTAACAGACGCGACGCACGAAGTGCTCTATACAGTCCATTGCTGGCGGATGTTGGCCGCTGACGTTTCGTTCATCATTAAACATTATGCCGCTAAAGGAAGACTTGAACCAAATCATAAAATCGATTCAGCTAAGGCTTTTCCTGTAACGATTAATTTCGCGCATCAAAATAATTAGTCAGGTTAAATACCAGTTCCGACAAGTTGAATCAATGCCAGGAGGGGTGAAAGTTTGAAGCAGGCCACAAAAAAGCACCTGAAAAGGTGCTTTTTTACGCATTTCTAACAAGCTGGCATTACTGTTGCAATTCTTTCTCGGTAAAGAGATCGGCAAACAGTGCAGTGCTTAAATAACGCTCACCCGATGATGGAAGAATAACCACAATATTCTTATTGGTAAAGCTTTCATCTTCTTGTAGTTTCAACGCCGCAGCAACAGCCGCGCCAGAAGAGATCCCGGCAAGAATGCCTTCTTCTTCCATCAGGCGACGCGCAGTAGAGATGGCTTCTTCATTGGTGATGCCAATAACTTTGTCGACCAGTTTGAGATCAAGGTTAGCTGGGATAAAGCCAGCACCGATGCCCTGGATTTTATGCGGCCCGGGTTTGATTTCTTCACCTGCCAGCGCCTGGGCGATAACGGGAGAGTCGGTTGGTTCTACGGCAACAGAGATGAGGTCAGTCTTGCCTTTGGTGCCTTTAATGTAGCGGCTGACGCCGGTCAGCGTACCGCCAGTGCCGACACCAGCAATAAACACATCGACCTGACCGTCAGTATCTTCCCAGATCTCCGGGCCGGTGGTTTTTTCATGAATTTCCGGGTTTGCCGGATTGCTGAATTGTTGCAGCAGCAAGTATTTTTCTGGATTGCTGGCAACAATTTCCTCCGCTTTTTGAATCGCACCTTTCATGCCTTTAGCACCTTCGGTCAGCACCAGATTTGCACCTAACGCTTTGAGCAGCTTGCGGCGTTCAATACTCATGGTTTCCGGCATGGTCAGAGTGAGTTTATAACCGCGAGCGGCAGCCACATACGCCAGTGCAATCCCGGTATTGCCGCTGGTTGGCTCCACCAACTCAACGCCCGGCTTCAGTACGCCGCGCTTTTCGGCATCCCAAATCATATTGGCACCGATACGGCACTTAACGCTGAAGCTGGGGTTTCGGGATTCCACCTTCGCCAGAATACGTCCGTTACCGATGCGATTCAGGCGAACCAGCGGTGTGTGACCGATAGTCAGCGAGTTATCTTCAAAAATCTTACTCATGGCCTGTCCTTAACTGTATGAAATTGGGATACAACAGGTAGCATACCCGCTCAGAGAATATGCGGAAGTAAGGATTTAGCATATCTATATGCAGAAGGGAAATAATGGCTCGCAAGATGGAATAAGGGGCGGCATAAGCCACCCCTGTTCCACACATAATGTTTACAAAATAATCGGTAAATTGTTACCGCCATAATGCATGTTTAGCGCGGTAGCAATCGACCCACATCGCCGTAGCGCCACAAACGGCCACCGGCATGATGAACAGGTTGAGTACCGGGATCATCGTGAACAAGCTGGTTAAAGCACCAAACTGCATATTAGTGATTTTGCGCGTGCGCAGGGCAGTGCGCATCTCTTTGAATGGCACTTTGTGGTTATCGAACGGATAGTCGCAGTACTGGATGGCTAACATCCAGGCGCTGAACAGGAACCACAGCACCGGTGCAACGGTTTGCCCAATGCCAGGGATGAAGTAAAGGATCAGCAATACAATCGCGCGCGGCAGATACCAGGCAAACTTTTGCCATTCACGTTTCATAATCCGCGGCACATCTTTCATGATGCCGAAAATACCGGTATCCGGTGGCGTAGCGCCAGTCAGTCTTGCTTCCAGTTGTTCAGCCAACAAACCGTTAAATGGTGCGGCAATCCAGTTGGCGATGGTGGAGAAAAAATAGCCAAAAACCAGTAGCACGGAGATAACCGCTACAGGCCACAGCAAATAGCTCAACCATTGCAGCCAGTCAGGTACGTGACTCATTAACGACGGGATCCAAACATCCAGCTGGCTAAAGAGCCACCAGAACGCGCCTCCCATCAACAAGATATTGATCAACAGCGGTAAGATGACAAAACGGCGAATCCCAGGTTGCGAGACGAGCTTCCAGCCTTGCGCAAAATAGTAAAAACCGCTGCGTGAGGCAGATGTGAATGTTGAAACCATAATCAGGATATGCTCCTTTTGACCAATCCCAGGAAAGTTCTTCGTATTTTACCGGGTATTTGCGCAATGGACAGTTAGGATATGTTCGAAAAACCAGCAAAAAGCACGATTTCATCTATCTTTGTGCTGTGAAAGTTAATAGTGCACTTGCACTTGAGGTAATCGACAAATACTCTTAGTGAGTAAATGTTTGCCGTGGTGGCAAGGTGTTAGAACAACAGAGAATATAATGATGCAGGATTTGCGTCTGATATTAATCATTGTTGGCGCGATCGCCATAATCGCTTTACTGGTACATGGTTTCTGGACCAGCCGTAAAGAACGATCTTCTATGTTTCGCGATCGGCCACTAAAACGAATGAAGTCAAAACGTGACGACGATTCTTATGACGAGGATGTCGAAGATGATGAGGGCGTTGGTGAGGTTCGTGTTCACCGCGTAAATCATGCCCCGGCTAACGCCCAGGAGCATGAGGCTGCTCGTCCGTCGCCGCAACACCAGTACCAACCGCCTTATGCGTCTGCGCAACCGCGTCAACCGGTTCAGCAGCCGCCTGAAGCGCAGGTACCGCCGCAACATGCTCCGCATTCAGCGCAGCCTGTTCAGCAACCGCAGCCAGTGCAACAACCGCAGCCAGTACAGCAGCCGGCTTACCCGCCGCAGCCTGAACAGCCGGTTGTTTCGCAGGTGCCTCCAGCTCCGCAGCCTACTTTCCAGACCGCGGAACCTGTAGCGGCACCACAGCCTGAACCTGTAGCTGAACCAGCGCCTGTGATGGATAAGCCGAAGCGCAAAGAAGCGGTGATCATCATGAACGTCGCGGCGCATCACGGTAGCGAGCTAAACGGTGAACTGCTTCTTAATAGCATTCAACAGGCGGGCTTTATCTTTGGCGATATGAATATTTATCATCGCCATCTTAGCCCGGATGGCAGCGGCCCGGCATTATTCAGCCTGGCGAATATGGTGAAACCGGGAACCTTTGATCCTGAAATGAAGGATTTCACAACGCCGGGTGTCACTATCTTCATGCAGGTGCCGTCTTACGGTGATGAACTGCAAAACTTCAAGCTGATGCTGCAATCCGCGCAGCATATTGCCGATGAAGTAGGCGGCGTAGTGCTTGACGATCAGCGCCGTATGATGACTCCGCAGAAACTGCGCGAGTATCAGGACATCATCCGCGAAGTCAAAGACGCCAACGCCTGATACACTTAGGGCAAATTAACTTCTTTTCGAACCCCCGCTTGTCGGGGGTTTTTAGCATTGATGGTGCGATATGGAATCAATCGAACAACAACTGACAGAACTGCGAACGACGCTTCGCCACCATGAATATCTTTATCATGTGATGGATGCGCCGGAAATTCCCGACGCTGAATACGACAGGCTGATGCGCGAGTTGCGTGAGCTGGAAGCCAAACACCCAGAGCTGATTACCCCTGATTCACCTACCCAACGTGTAGGTGCTGCGCCGCTGGCAGCCTTTAGCCAGATCCGTCATGAAGTACCAATGCTGTCGCTGGATAACGTATTTGATGAAGAGAGTTTTCTCGCCTTCAACAAACGCGTACAGGATCGTCTGAAAAGCAACGAAAAAGTGACCTGGTGCTGCGAGTTAAAGCTCGATGGGCTTGCCGTCAGCATTCTGTATGAGAATGGTGTACTGGTAAGCGCGGCAACCCGTGGCGATGGCACTACTGGGGAAGACATCACGTCTAACGTGCGTACCATTCGCGCCATTCCGCTGAAACTGCATGGTGAGAATATTCCAGCACGTCTGGAAGTGCGTGGTGAAGTGTTCCTGCCGCAGGCGGGCTTTGAGAAGATTAACGAAGAGGCGCGACGCACGGGCGGAAAAGTGTTTGCTAACCCACGTAATGCGGCGGCAGGTTCTCTGCGCCAGCTTGATCCGCGTATTACTGCGAAGCGACCGCTTACTTTCTTCTGCTATGGCGTTGGCGTACTGGAAGGTGGCGAGTTGCCGGACACTCATCTGGGCCGCTTAATGCAGTTTAAAGCGTGGGGATTACCAGTCAGCGATCGGGTAACGCTTTGCGAATCAGCAGAAGACGTGTTGGCGTTTTACCACAAAGTGGAAGAAGACCGCCCGACGCTGGGCTTTGATATTGACGGTGTAGTCATTAAGGTCAACTCGCTGGCGCAGCAGGAGCAACTTGGCTTTGTTTCCCGCGCCCCGCGCTGGGCTGTTGCGTTTAAATTCCCTGCGCAGGAACAAATGACTTTTGTGCGCGATGTAGAGTTTCAGGTTGGGCGTACAGGTGCGATTACGCCCGTTGCGCGTCTAGAACCTGTCCATGTTGCAGGCGTGCTGGTGAGCAACGCCACACTACATAATGCCGACGAAATTGAACGTCTCGGTTTACGCATTGGCGATAAAGTGGTGATTCGCCGCGCAGGTGACGTGATCCCACAAGTGGTGAACGTCGTGCTTTCTGAACGCCCGGAAGATACCCGTGAGGTTGTATTCCCGACGCATTGTCCGGTATGTGGTTCTGACGTGGAACGTGTGGAAGGCGAAGCGGTGGCCCGCTGTACTGGTGGCCTGATTTGCGGTGCTCAACGTAAAGAATCGCTGAAACACTTTGTTTCCCGTCGTGCGATGGACGTTGATGGCATGGGTGACAAAATTATCGACCAGCTGGTTGAAAAAGAATACGTTCACACTCCGGCGGACCTGTTCAAACTCACCGCAGGCAAACTTACCGGGCTGGAGCGAATGGGGCCGAAATCGGCACAAAATGTGGTTAACGCGCTGGAAAAAGCGAAAGAAACCACCTTTGCCCGCTTCCTCTATGCCCTTGGCATCCGTGAAGTCGGTGAGGCTACCGCAGCCGGTCTGGCGGCATATTTTGGCACGCTGGAAGCGCTGGAATCAGCCTCGATTGAAGAGCTGCAAAAAGTGCCAGACGTCGGGATCGTGGTGGCATCTCATGTTCACAACTTCTTTGCCGAAGAAAGCAACCGCAATGTCATCAGCGAGCTGTTGGCGGAAGGCGTTCACTGGCCTGCGCCGGTGGTGATTAACGCGGAAGAGATCGACAGCCCGTTTGCCGGTAAAACCGTGGTGCTCACCGGTAGCTTAAGTCAGATGTCGCGTGATGACGCTAAAGTTCGCTTGATCGAACTGGGCGCGAAAGTGGCGGGCAGCGTGTCGAAGAAAACCGATCTGGTGATTGCCGGAGAAGCTGCAGGTTCTAAACTGGCGAAAGCGCAGGAACTGGGTATTGAAGTCATCGACGAAGCTGAAATGCTGCGTTTGCTGGGGAGCTGAGGTGGAGAAAGAGCAGCTGATTGAAATTGCCAATACGGTGATGCCGTTTGGCAAGTACAAAGGGCGTCGCTTAATCGACCTGCCGGAAGAGTATCTGCTGTGGTTTGCCCGCAAAGATGAGTTTCCGGCAGGCAAACTCGGTGAGTTAATGCAAATCACGTTGCTGATTAAAACCGAGGGGCTGACGCAACTGGTCCAGCCCCTGAAACGTCCGCTTTAAACTTTTCCGGCGCTGCTTTCCTGCTGCGCCTGCAGTTGCTCGGTCTGGCGCTTATAACGACGCGCCAGTACCGCGCAAACCATCAGTTGGATCTGATGGAAAATCATCAACGGCAGTACCATCATACCGATCACCGATGTGGGGAACAGAATGTTCGCCATCGGAATACCATTCGCCAGACTCTTTTTCGAGCCACAGAAGACGATAGTGATTTCATCCGCCTTATTGAAACCCAGTCGACGCGCCATAAAGACGTTAATCACAATCACAATAGCCAGCAATACGCAGCTAACTACCACAATAAACAGCAGCGAACCCCAACCGACTTTGTGCCAGATGCCGTTAACGACGGCTTCGCTGAATGCCGTATAAACGACCAAAAGAATGGATATCTGGTCGGTTTTTGCTATCCACTTTTTATTGCGTGCTACCCAGTTACCAATCCACGGCCGAGAAAGATGTCCCAGCACGAACGGCAGCAGTAGTTGCAACATAATCTTACCGACCTGTTCCAGACTGCCTTCTGCTCCGTGGATATTCATTACCAGACCGACCAGCAACGGCGAAAGGAAAATCCCCAGCAGGCTGGATGCCGACGCAGAACAAACCGCCGCCGCGACATTACCGCCCGCCATTGAAGTAAAGGCGATTGCAGACTGCACGGTAGCCGGGAGAATGCACAAATAGAGAAAACCGGAATAGAGCATCGGATCGACATTTACCGGTTTCCACCAGGCAAACAGTACGCCCAGAATCGGAAACAGTACGAAGGTGCTGCACATTACCCACAAATGCAATCGCCAGTGACTACCGCCAGCAATTATCGCCTCACGCGACAGCTTCGCACCGTGCATAAAGAACAACAGGGCAATAGCTGCCGTGGTCAGATTTTCAAAGAAGGGGACAAAACCGCCGCTGGCCGGAAAGAAAGAAGCCAGCAATACCACCGTGATCAAGGTTAAAGTGAAAGGATCGAGGATACGAAAAAGTTTCATAAAGACTCCAGATGACCGATGCTTTCATTGTGCGTTGTTCTGATTGATAAATAAAACTGAATTGCTTATCAATTTGTGCGTGGTAATGGGAAGTCAGAGGGAGCTTCACCTGGTTGGCAAATAGGGGCTGTTAACTGAGGAAACTATGTGACAGCCGAAAAAATCACAGAAGGTTATTACTACTGATGTACATAGCAGTTTTAGCGTGGTCAGCGCTGGTTTTAGAACGGGTATTTTATTGAATAAAGAATGTTACACGGAGTTCGCTGCGCTCAACTCGAACCTGCTGCAGGTTCGAATCTTTGAGTATTGCAGATAGCAAAAAGGCGCCTTTAGGGCGCCTTTTTACATTGGTGGGTCGTGCAGGATTCGAACCTGCGACCAATTGATTAAAAGTCAACTGCTCTACCAACTGAGCTAACGACCCGAAGTGGTGGGTGATGACGGGATCGAACCGCCGACCCCCTCCTTGTAAGGGAGGTGCTCTCCCAGCTGAGCTAATCACCCACTTCGGTACTTCACATTTTTACAAGAAATTTAGCTGGCGAGAAGGTGGTGGGTGATGACGGGATCGAACCGCCGACCCCCTCCTTGTAAGGGAGGTGCTCTCCCAGCTGAGCTAATCACCCACTTCTCAATTTCTTGCTACACGGCGGAGACTACATAAAGTAGTTGGTGGGTGATGACGGGATCGAACCGCCGACCCCCTCCTTGTAAGGGAGGTGCTCTCCCAGCTGAGCTAATCACCCCCGCTGTGTGGAGTCGCATTATAGGGAGAGTTGGAAATGAGTCAACGCATTTTCTAAAGAAATTGTTCGTTCGTCGTAAATTTAAGCAAGGCGATCACAAAACAGACCGTATTGCGCAATTTGTCAACGAAAACAATAATGCGTAAGGTAGCAACCCGAACTACATTGAGGAATCAGGCGGGAGTGATAGAATATCGCCCACTCAATTTTTCCAGGATTTGCCGGTTGTCGGCATCTTTCTAAACGTAAGGCCATTTCATGAAAATCAAAACTCGCTTCGCGCCAAGCCCAACAGGCTATCTGCACGTTGGCGGCGCGCGTACTGCTCTTTACTCCTGGCTTTTTGCACGTAACCACGGCGGTGAGTTCGTGCTGCGTATTGAAGACACCGATCTTGAGCGTTCCACGCCGGAAGCTATCGAAGCCATTATGGATGGCATGAACTGGCTGAGTCTGGAGTGGGATGAAGGCCCGTACTTCCAGACCAAACGTTTCGATCGCTATAACGCGGTGATCGATCAGATGCTGGAAGAGGGTACTGCCTATAAATGCTACTGCTCTAAAGAGCGCCTCGAAGCGCTGCGTGAAGAGCAGATGGCAAAAGGCGAGAAGCCGCGTTATGACGGCCGTTGCCGCCACAGCCATGAACATCACGCTGATGATGAACCGTGCGTTGTACGTTTTGCTAACCCACAGGAAGGTTCCGTTGTTTTTGACGATCAGATCCGTGGTCCGATCGAGTTCAGCAACCAGGAGCTGGATGATCTGATTATCCGCCGTACCGATGGTTCTCCGACCTATAACTTCTGTGTGGTGGTTGACGACTGGGATATGGAAATCACTCACGTCATCCGTGGTGAAGACCATATCAACAACACGCCGCGCCAGATCAACATCCTGAAAGCACTGAAAGCGCCCGTACCGGTTTACGCGCACGTTTCTATGATCAACGGTGATGACGGTAAAAAATTGTCCAAACGTCACGGTGCAGTCAGCGTAATGCAGTACCGCGACGACGGCTATCTGCCAGAAGCACTGTTGAACTATCTGGTGCGTCTGGGCTGGTCTCACGGCGATCAGGAAATCTTCACCCGTGAAGAGATGATCAAGTACTTCACCCTGAATGCCGTCAGCAAATCTGCCAGTGCGTTCAACACTGACAAACTGCTGTGGTTGAACCATCACTATATTAACGCGCTGCCGCCGGAGTATGTGGCTACTCACTTACAGTGGCACATCGAGCAGGAAAATATTGATACCCGTAACGGTCCGCAGCTTGCTGAGCTGGTGAAACTGCTGGGCGAACGCTGCAAAACGCTCAAAGAGATGGCGCAAAGCTGCCGTTATTTCTACGAAGATTTTGCTGAGTTTGATGCCGATGCTGCGAAAAAACATCTGCGTCCGGTAGCGCGTCAGCCGCTGGAAGTAGTGCGCGATAAACTGTCTGCTATCACTGACTGGACGGCGGAAAATGTTCACCACGCAATTCAGGCAACGGCGGATGAGCTGGAAGTGGGCATGGGTAAAGTTGGTATGCCGCTGCGTGTCGCCGTTACCGGTGCGGGGCAGTCTCCGGCGCTGGACGTTACCGTTCACGCGATCGGTAAGACACGTAGCATTGAGCGTATCAACAAAGCGCTGGCCTTTATTGCTGAACGCGAAAATCAGCAGTAATTAGCGTATAAAAAGATAAACGGCAGGAGATAATATCCTGCCGTTTTTTTATTTATGCTGATTCGTCAATATCGAGACGGGCGAGGAAATTGCGAATTCCTTCACGTGACAAAAATTGCGCGACTTTTTCCTGCTCAATGTCAGTCATATTATCTAGCGCGTTGATAATTTGTCGATACGCCGGGGCGCGTGCTCCAGGAGCGTATTCAGCAATTCTCTCTTCAGCTTCCATCAACATTGGTGTGTTATGGAACGCAGGCGTGTTCTGAATAAACTCGCAAACCTGCGAATCGACCAGAATAAGTCTGGCACGACCTCCTTTCACGCCGGGAAATTTTTCCGTTCTCCAGCCTTTTTCTCTGATCCAACGGTTAACAGTTTGTTTAGCCACACCCAGGCATTCCGCCAGCTCTTCGGTGGTCATTTTATTACGTAATCTTTTCATATTATTTGCTGTCGCGAATCCCTAAGCGTTGTAATAATCCGATAATCCCTTCCCGCAGAAGCAAGGATGTAAACTGTTTTTGTTCAAGAGGCGTCATCTCTTTCGCCAGCGTCACCAGCAGCACTTCAAGAGGCGTATCGGCAGACAGTTCAGGTGCCTCTCTTTGATCGTCCGGACGTTCTGCATTACGAATATATTCACGAACTTGTTTATTGACGTGAATCAGCCGGGCCTTGCCACCCTGGACACCTGGTTTTGGTGATGTCGTCCAGCCTTGCTTGCGTACCCATTTATTAATGGTCTGGCGGCTATAACCGGTCAGCCTGGCAAGTTCATCTGGCGTCATCCTCTCCTTGAACATAACAATTCCCTGAATGATTGCGGGTCTATTAGTGGTTCATTTTATAACACCACTTTACAAGAAACCGTGACAGGAATAACTACTGAATGCGAGCGACTATCCAAAATAGTTCATTTGCCTGATTTTTCAGCGATTGAAACTACGCCTTGCAATTTGCCGTTGACACATTCGGGCGGAATTCATATGATGCCGCCCGTCAACTCGACAAGCTTTACGTGATGGGGCTATAGCTCAGCTGGGAGAGCGCCTGCTTTGCACGCAGGAGGTCTGCGGTTCGATCCCGCATAGCTCCACCAAATTTTGCACCCAGCAAATTTGGTACGTAAACGACTCGTGGGGCTATAGCTCAGCTGGGAGAGCGCTTGCATGGCATGCAAGAGGTCAGCGGTTCGATCCCGCTTAGCTCCACCAAATTTCAAACCCTCGCTGCGAAGCGGGGGTTTTTTGTCTCTGCTTTTTGCCGCTTTTGTAATACAGTCTACCTTCCAGGTTAGTGTTGCCTGTTGGAAACATCATTGGATGAAATATCGGCAACAGGTCGGTCCCTGTTTGCTTCGCGATGCGAATAAACATATTATTTGTGTGCCTTAAAACCCCGATCAGTGAGAGTAGTGTACTCATGTTTGTGGAGCATAACCTGATAAAAAATATCAAGATATTTGCACTAGCGTTTACGCTCACCGTGGTACTTATTCAGCTATCCCGTTTTATCTCGCCACTTGCTGTTATCCATTCCAGCTATATTTTCCTGGCGTGGATGCCACTGTGCGTAATGCTGTCAATCTTGTTTATCTTTGGCTGGCGCGGTGTCGTTCCTGTTTTATGCGGGATGTTTTGCACCAATCTGTGGAACTTTCATCTCTCTTTTTTACAGACCGCGGTCATGCTCGGTAGCCAGACGTTTGTCGTGTTGTGTGCCTGCGCAATATTACGCTGGCAGCTGGGGACGCGTTGGCGTTATGGATTGACCAGCCGATATGTCTGGCAACGTCTGTTCTGGCTTGGTTTGGTGACACCGATCGGCATCAAATGCAGCATGTATCTTGTGGGGAGCTTCTTTGATTTCCCGCTAAAGATATCTACCTTTTTCGGCGATGCGGATGCCATTTTCACGGTCGTTGATTTGCTAAGCCTTTTCACCGCAGTGCTGATTTACAACATGCTTTTTTACTATCTCACCCGCATGATTGTAAGTCCCCACTTTGCACAGATATTGTGGCGTAGGGATATCGCTCCGTCGTTGAGCAAAGAGAAACGCGCATTTACCTTAAGCTGGCTGGCAGCTCTTAGCGTGTTGCTACTTCTGATGTGCACACCGTATGAAAATGACTTTATTGCCGGTTATCTGGTACCTGTTTTCTTTATCATCTTTACCCTCGGTGTCGGTAAGCTTCGCTATCCGTTTTTAAATCTCACTTGGGCTGTTTCAACGCTTTGCCTTCTGAATTACAACCAGAACTTTTTGCAAGGGGTACTAACCGAATATTCGCTGGCATTTATTCTCGCAGTGCTGATTTCCTTTAGCGTTTGCCTGCTCTATATGGTACGCATTTATTATCGTAGCGAATGGCTTAACCGTCGCTGGCATTTGCAGGCACTGACCGATCCGTTAACGCTATTACCCAACTTTCGCGCACTGGAGCAATCGCAGGAGCAAGAGGCTGGTAAGAGTTTTTGCTGTCTGCGCATTGATAATCTTGAGTTTATGAGTCGCCATTACGGGTTAATGATGCGCGTTCATTGTATTCGCTCAATTTACCGTACATTGCTGCCGTTGATGCAGGAAAACGAAAAGTTGTATCAATTGCCGGGGAGCGAATTGCTGTTGGTACTGACCGGGCCGGAAACGGAAGGGCGGTTACAGCATATGGTTAACATTCTCAACAGTCGGCAAATCCACTGGAACAATACCGGGCTGGATATGGGCTATGGTGCTGCCTGGGGACGTTTTGACGGTAATCAGGATACTCTGCAGCCAATGCTGGGGCAGTTAAGCTGGCTGGCGGAGCAATCCTGCGCACATCATCATGTGCTGGCGCTGGACAGCAGAGAGGAGATGGTTTCCGGGCAGACCACTAAACAGGTGCTATTGCTGAATACCATTCGCACGGCGTTAGATCAGGGTGATTTGCTTCTCTACGCCCAGCCAATTCGCAACAAAGAGGGTGAAGGTTATGATGAGATCCTCGCGCGACTGAAGTATGACGGCGGCATTATGACCCCGGATAAGTTTCTGCCCCTTATTGCTCAGTTTAACCTTAGCGCGCGATTCGATTTACAGGTGCTGGAATCCCTGCTGAAGTGGCTGGCAACCCACCCTTGTGACAAGAAAGGCCCGCGCTTTTCAGTCAATTTAATGCCGCTCACTCTGCTGCAAAAGAATATCGCCGGGCGAATTATTCGTCTGTTTAAACGTTACCGTGTCTCCCCGGAGGCTGTGATTATTGAGATCACCGAGGAGCAGGCGTTTTCTAACGCAGAAAGCAGTATGTACAATATCGAACAACTGCATAAGTTTGGCTTCCGTATTGCGATTGATGACTTTGGCACAGGCTATGCCAACTACGAACGGTTAAAACGTTTGCAGGCTGATATCATCAAGATTGATGGCGTCTTCGTTAAGGATATCGTCACTAATACACTGGATGCGATGATAGTGAGATCAATTACCGATCTGGCGAAAGCGAAGTCATTGAGTGTGGTCGCGGAGTTTGTCGAGACGCAACAGCAGCAGGCGCTATTGCATAAGCTCGGGGTGCAATATCTGCAAGGGTATTTAATTGGTCGCCCGCAACCATTAGTTGATTAACAGGCGTAAAAATGCCGGGGAATTATCCCCGGCATTTGAGGTTGATGACAAACGGACAATTGCCTGATGCGCTGCGCTTATCAGGCCTACATGGAAACACAATTTATTGAATTTGCGTTGTTTTGTAGGCTGGGTAGGGCGTTCACGCCACATCCGGCATAAACAGAGCACACTTTGTCAACAAACTGAAGCCGGGGAATTATCCCCGGCTTTTTTAATGGATTCGCTTACAGTACCAGTGCTGCGATTGACGCAGACAGCACACTCACCAGCGTAGAGCCGTAAACCAGTTTCAGACCGAAGCGAGAAACCACGTTACCTTGCTCTTCGTTCAGGCCTTTAACGGCACCTGCGATAATCCCGATAGAAGAGAAGTTAGCGAAGGATACCAGGAACACAGAGAGGATACCTTCAGCACGCGGAGAGAGCGTGGACGCAATTTTCTGCAGATCCATCATCGCAACGAACTCGTTGGAAACCAGTTTGGTCGCCATGATGCTGCCTACTTGCAGTGCTTCACTGGAAGGAACACCCATCACCCATGCAATCGGATAGAAGATGTAGCCCAGAATGCCCTGGAAGGAGATGCTGTAGCCAAACCAGCCAGTCACGGTAGCAAACAGAGCGTTCAGTGCAGCGATCAGGGCGATAAAGCCGATCAGCATTGCGGCAACGATAATGGCCACTTTGAAGCCTGCCAGAATGTATTCGCCCAGCATTTCGAAGAAGCTCTGGCCTTCGTGCAGGTCGGACATCTGAATGTTTTCTTCGCTGGCATCAACACGGTAAGGGTTGATCAGCGACAGCACGATAAAGGTGCTGAACATGTTCAGTACCAGCGCAGCAACTACGTATTTCGGTTCCAGCATCGTCATGTATGCACCAACGATGGACATAGAAACGGTGGACATCGCCGTGGCTGCCATGGTGTACATACGATTACGGGAGATTTTGCCGAGGATATCTTTATAGGCGATAAAGTTCTCGGACTGACCCAGAATCAGGGAGCTGACGGCGTTAAAGGATTCCAGTTTGCCCATGCCGTTGACTTTGGAGAGCAGGAAACCAATTGCACGGATAATCACCGGCAATACGCGAATGTGCTGGAGAATACCGATCAGCGCAGAGATAAAGACGATTGGGCATAGCACTTTCAGGAAGAAGAATGCCAGGCCTTGATCATTCATGCTACCAAAGACGAAGTTAGTCCCTTCGTTGGCAAATCCGAGCAGTTTTTCGAACATTTCGGAGAAGCCTTTTACGAAGCCCAGACCAACGTCGGAGTTCAGGAAGAACCACGCCAGTAACACTTCGATAACAAGCAGTTGAATAACATAACGGATACGAATTTTTTTGCGGTCGCTGCTTACCAGCAGTGCGAGAATCGCAACAACGGCAAGTGCCAGTACAAAATGAAGGACGCGGTCCATATTTGCTCCAAATATGAGGCAGGTTAAATTTCCGTGCACATTCTATGTAACATGGGTAAGGAAAACGAGATCTGACACACACTATAATGACGTCCTGTGACAAGCTTCAAAAATAGTGACCTGTCATACATATTTGCTATGTTGTGTATGGAAGCTGAAAGTTATGTAAATGTGCTAACATTAAACATAATTATAACATTCAAATCATCAATCTTTTCGTAGTCATAATCCTGGTCTATCAGAGAAATCACCACAATCCATTTAAATGAATTTGATAATCATTCTCGTTTGACATAGCATGAAACATAGCAAAGGCTATGTTTTAGAGGCACAAGATGACGAACTATCGCGTTGAGAGTAGCAGCGGTCGGGCAGCGCGCAAGATGAGGCTCGCATTAATGGGACCTGCGTTCATTGCGGCGATTGGTTATATCGATCCCGGTAACTTTGCGACCAATATTCAGGCGGGCGCCAGCTTCGGCTATCAACTGCTGTGGGTGGTCGTCTGGGCCAACCTGATGGCGATGCTGATTCAGATCCTCTCGGCCAAACTCGGGATTGCCACTGGTAAAAATTTGGCGGAGCAAATTCGCGATCACTACCCACGTCCGGTAGTCTGGTTCTATTGGGTCCAGGCGGAAATTATTGCGATGGCGACCGATCTGGCGGAATTTATTGGTGCGGCGATCGGTTTCAAACTCATTCTTGGTGTTTCTTTATTGCAGGGGGCGGTGCTGACAGGTATCGCCACTTTCCTGATTTTAATGCTGCAACGTCGCGGGCAAAAACCGCTGGAGAAAGTGATTGGTGGGCTTCTGTTGTTTGTCGCGGCGGCCTACATTGTTGAGCTGATTTTCTCCCAACCGAATCTGGTGCAGTTGAGCAAAGGTATGGCGATACCGAGTTTACCGACCTCGGAAGCGGTCTTCCTGGCGGCTGGCGTGTTAGGGGCGACGATTATGCCGCATGTGATTTATCTTCACTCTTCGCTTACCCAGCATCTACACGGTGGTTCACGCCAGCAACGTTACTCTGCGACTAAATGGGATGTGGCGATTGCCATGACCATCGCTGGCTTTGTCAATCTGGCAATGATGGCAACGGCTGCCGCCGCGTTTCACTTTTCTGGTCATACTGGTGTTGCCGATCTTGATGAGGCTTACCTTACGCTGCAACCGCTGTTAAGCAATGCTGCGGCAACGGTTTTTGGTTTAAGTCTGGTGGCGGCGGGGCTTTCGTCAACGGTAGTGGGTACGTTGGCAGGGCAGGTGGTGATGCAGGGGTTCATTCGCTTTCATATTCCGCTGTGGGTACGCCGTACGGTAACCATGCTGCCGTCATTTATTGTCATTCTGATGGGATTGGATCCGACACGGATTTTGGTTATGAGTCAGGTGCTGCTCAGTTTTGGTATTGCTCTGGCGCTGGTGCCGCTGCTGATTTTCACCAGTGACAGCAAGTTGATGGGCGATCTGGTGAATAGCAAATGGGTTAAACAAATCGGCTGGATGATTGTGGTGCTGGTGGTAACGCTGAATATCTGGTTGTTGGTGGGAACGGCATTGGGGCTGTAGTTGAATGAGCGTCGCATCAGGCACCACTGGCGGATGCGGCGTAAACGCTTTATCCGCCCTACGCGTTAAATGTTGCGGGTTTGTAGACCTGATAAAACGCGCAAGCGTCGCATCAGGCATTGTGCTTCATTAGCGAATGTGTTTAATGACGATGCCCATGTCCACGGCCTTTTCCGCGATGATCATCACGGTCACGCCAGCCTTCGCGATAGCCACGCTCATACGCTTTACGCTTATCCCAGCCACGGTGATAGCCATTATCATGACGCCACCAGCGGTTTTTACGCCATTCATAATTACGGTGCCAGTAGTCACGATCGCGCCAGTGACCACCGTCCCAGTAGTTACCATAATTATCGCGATCGCCAATTTGTAATTTAATTGATGGCAGCAAGGTAATTTCACCTGCGTTTGCTGCAAGCGGGATAAATGCCATCAGGGCGGCCGCCAGAAACAGTGACCTGAACATTGTTATTCTCCTTCACGATCGAAGCCGTCAGCGGCCTGTTAACGCAATATTACGGGGAGGTAAAGCCCCGTTTCATCGCCATAACTCTTAAATCATAAGGCAGAGCATTTTTTGCTAAAGGTTATCGTGGGGTGGCTGTTGTTTTGGACGATTCACCATCATCATCGGTTTACCTGCCAGTAATAACCATGCCGGAAGCATGACGATACACAATAGCGGTAACAATGTGGAATCAGGTACAACGACCGCCGCCATAAACAAACTTAGCCAGCCATCGCGCGTTACCACCAGCAAAAAGTAATCGCTGGTGCTGAAAGCCTGATTTGTCACCATTTGCTGCATCTCGTCCAGCCCTTTAAATAGCGAAACAGGCCCACCAATAACACCCAGAATACCGAGAATAAAGCCGCCAACCCCCAGCATGAGGACCGGATTTTTAATCTGATGCATCATCGCGTGCACCCGTGGGAAACACCACACTGCAACCATACCTGCCGCAATGGCGATCGCCGTCACAATTGCACCACTGATGATGTCTGCTAACTGCATCTGTCCGTAACGAGCAATGGGCAGCGAAAAATGAGGATGGAAAAACAATCCGGTGGTTAGCGCACCAGCCGCCGCTGCCATTAACGGCGCAAAGAGACGATCCCAAAGTGGAACGTCGTGGCTGCCATTTAAGGTTTGCGAAAATATCAACGCCGCCGCAACAGGTGTGCCAAACAGTGCGCCGATGGTGCCCGCAGAGGCTAAAATAGTCCACTCCATCCGGTTCACTCGTGGTAACAGACGCGCGCCAATCGCCACCGCGAGGGCGATATTGACGGTCATAATGGGATGTTCCGGCCCAAGACTGACGCCGCCAGCAAGACCGAGAATTAATGCTACGATCAGTCCTGGTAGCGCAGAGGGAGGGACTGGCGCGCCTATCAGCGCTTCACTGGCAGGATCCGGCCCGGCATGACCCCGGCTGAAACGGATGACTAGCCCAACAGCAGCCCCTGTCAGCGTTAAAATTCCGATGATCCAGAGCGGTGAATCCTGGGCTATCCCCAGACTTCCCGGCAGTCGTTGCCAGAGCAGATTCTGTAATACCGAGGCGATTTTCATTACCACCATCAGAATAAGACTGGACGCAATCCCAATTGCCAGCGCGGGGAGCGATAATAACAACATGGTTCTGGCTCGCGGATGGAGCATGTTCTATTCCTTTATGCGGGTTCAGATATTTAGTTTGCCCAGCTTGCACAAAGACATCGCTGCAATTGATGCTGAAACGATAAAGTAAATGTGTGACCCAGATCGATATTTACAGGGAGCCTGCCTTTTCGGCGTTGTTGTTATGCCCCCACGTATTTACAGTGTGAGAAAGAAGTATTTTGACTTTAGCGGAGCAGTTGAAGAATGACAAAGTATGCATTAGTCGGTGATGTGGGCGGTACTAACGCACGTCTTGCTCTGTGTGATATTGCCAGTGGTGAAATCTCGCAGGCTAAAACCTATTCAGGGCTTGATTATCCCAGCCTGGAAGCGGTCATTCGCGTTTATCTTGAAGAGAATAAAGTCGAGGTGAAAGATGGCTGCATCGCCATTGCTTGCCCAATTACCGGTGACTGGGTGGCAATGACCAACCACACCTGGGCGTTTTCGATTGCCGAAATGAAAAAGAATCTCGGTTTTAGCCACCTGGAGATTATTAACGATTTTACGGCGGTTTCGATGGCGATCCCGATGCTGAAAAAAGAGCATCTGATCCAGTTTGGCGGCGCAGAACCAGTTGAAGGTAAACCTGTCGCGGTGTACGGTGCCGGGACAGGGCTTGGGGTCGCACATCTGGTCCATGTCGATAAACGCTGGGTAAGCCTGCCTGGTGAAGGCGGTCACGTTGATTTTGCGCCAAACAGTGAAGAAGAAGCCATTATCCTTGAAATACTGCGCGCGGAAATTGGCCATGTCTCGGCTGAACGCGTGCTCTCTGGCCCTGGACTGGTGAATTTGTATCGCGCGATTGTGAAAGCGGACAACCGCCTGCCGGAAAATCTCAAGCCAAAAGATATTACCGAACGCGCGTTGGCTGACAGCTGCACCGATTGCCGCCGCGCGTTGTCACTGTTTTGCGTCATTATGGGGCGTTTTGGCGGCAATCTGGCGCTCAATCTCGGAACATTTGGCGGCGTCTATATTGCGGGCGGTATCGTTCCGCGTTTCCTTGAGTTCTTCAAAGCCTCCGGTTTCCGTGCCGCTTTTGAAGACAAAGGGCGCTTTAAAGATTATGTTCATGATATTCCGGTCTATTTAATTGTGCACGATAACCCTGGGCTTCTCGGTTCCGGTGCACATTTACGCCAGACCTTAGGCCACATTCTGTAAATCCTTCCTGTCATATCGGGAGGTGACTCTCCCGATAATCTTTTAAATCAATCAGTTAATTCAATTTTTCTTTGTGTCTCTTCACAAGGCCGACCTGCGTCACACTTCCGCACTACGGGATTAATTCTCCAGTAAATGCATTATTTGTCTGGTAACGGCAATTTGTTTTGCACGTTCATAATTTCATTCGTCAACTATAAACAAACGAGGAAATAACGATGAGTAAGAAACTGATTGCCTTATGTGCCTGCCCAATGGGCCTGGCTCACACCTTTATGGCCGCCCAGGCGCTGGAAGAAGCGGCAGTGGAAGCCGGCTATGAAGTGAAAATTGAAACCCAGGGCGCGGACGGCATCCAGAACCGCCTGACGGCGCAGGATATTGCCGAAGCGACCATCATCATTCATTCCGTGGCAGTAACACCAGAAGATAACGAGCGTTTCGAATCACGCGACGTTTATGAAATCACTTTGCAGGACGCAATTAAAAACGCTGCGGGCATCATCAAAGAAATCGAAGAGATGATTGCCGCTGAACAACAGTAATATTCGACAGGGATAATTGTTATGGCCATTAAAAAACGCAGTGCAACCGTTGTGCCTGGCGCATCCGGTGCGGCAGCGGCAGTTAAGAATCCGCAGGCCTCTAAAACCAGCTTCTGGGGTGAACTCCCGCAGCATGTGATGTCAGGGATTTCACGCATGGTGCCGACCTTAATTATGGGCGGTGTGATCCTCGCTTTCAGCCAGCTGATTGCTTATAGCTGGCTTAAAATTCCCGCAGACATCGGCATTATGGATGCTCTTAATAGCGGGAAATTTTCCGGTTTCGACCTCTCCTTACTGAAATTTGCCTGGCTGTCGCAGTCCTTTGGCGGCGTGCTGTTTGGCTTTGCCATTCCGATGTTTGCCGCTTTTGTGGCGAATTCTATTGGCGGCAAACTGGCGTTCCCGGCTGGGTTTATCGGCGGGTTGATGTCTACCCAGCCCACGCAACTGCTGAACTTCGATCCCAGCACTATGCAGTGGGCGACCTCTTCACCAGTTCCGTCTACCTTCATTGGTGCGCTGATTATTTCTATCGTCGCGGGTTACCTCGTGAAATGGATGAACCAGAAAATCCAGTTACCGGATTTCCTGTTAGCGTTCAAAACCACATTTTTGCTACCGATTCTTTCCGCCATTTTTGTCATGCTGGCGATGTACTACGTGATCACGCCGTTTGGTGGCTGGATCAACGGCGGGATCCGTACCGTGCTGACCGCTGCTGGTGAGAAGGGCGCGCTGATGTACGCAATGGGCATTGCTGCGGCGACCGCAATCGACTTGGGTGGTCCAATCAACAAAGCAGCTGGTTTCGTCGCCTTCAGCTTTACCACCGACCATGTATTACCAGTCACCGCGCGTTCTATCGCTATTGTTATTCCGCCGATTGGTCTGGGTCTGGCGACCATTATCGATCGTCGCTTAACTGGCAAACGCCTGTTTAACGCCCAGCTTTATCCGCAGGGTAAAACCGCGATGTTCCTGGCGTTTATGGGGATCAGTGAAGGTGCGATTCCGTTTGCGCTGGAAAGCCCCATCACCGCTATTCCGTCCTATATGGTTGGCGCGATTGTCGGTTCCACTGCTGCTGTCTGGCTGGGCGCAGTGCAATGGTTCCCGGAATCCGCTATCTGGGCGTGGCCGCTGGTCACTAATCTGGGCGTCTATATGGCGGGGATCGCGCTGGGAGCAATCATTACTGCGCTGATGGTGGTGTTCCTGCGTCTGATGATGTTCCGCAAAGGCAAATTGTTAATCGATAGCCTGTAAGAAGGAAAAATCCAGATGACATTACTCGCTTCGCTGCGCGACTGGCTTAAGGCGCAACAACTGGATGCGGTGCTCCTTTCCTCACGGCAGAACAAACAGCCGCATCTGGGGATCTCCACCGGATCAGGTTATGTGGTGATTAGCCGTGAAAGTGCGCACATTCTGGTGGACTCGCGCTATTACGCGGATGTAGAAGCCCGCACGCAAGGCTACCAGCTGCATTTGCTCGACGCGATGCACACGCTTGCCACCATCGTCAGGCAAATCATTGCCGATGAGCAGTTGCAAACGCTCGGTTTTGAAGGCCAGCAGGTGAGTTGGGAAACCGCGCACCGCTGGCAGTCTGAACTCAATGCGAAACTGGTAAGCGCCACGCCGGATGTGCTGCGGCAAATCAAAACGCCAGAGGAGGTGGAGAAAATCCGCCTCGCCTGTGGGATTGCCGATCGTGGCGCAGAGCATATTCGCCGCTTTATTCAGGCGGGGATGAGCGAATGCGAGATAGCCGCTGAACTGGAGT
The DNA here is from genome assembly GCF_005781075.1 of Escherichia sp. E2562. Taxonomy (NCBI): domain Bacteria; kingdom Pseudomonadati; phylum Pseudomonadota; class Gammaproteobacteria; order Enterobacterales; family Enterobacteriaceae; genus Escherichia; species Escherichia sp. E2562. The sequence continues at coordinate 200,339 of NZ_VATM01000005.1, forward strand.
GGTTTATGCGCCAGCAGGGCGCAGAAAAAGCCTCTTTTGACACCATTGTCGCCAGCGGCTGGCGTGGGGCGCTGCCGCACGGTAAAGCCAGCGACAAGATTGTTGCAGCAGGCGAGTTTGTCACTCTCGATTTCGGTGCGCTGTATCAGGGGTACTGCTCTGATATGACGCGCACCTTGCTGGTGAATGGCGAAGGGGTGAGCGCCGAATCTCACCCGCTGTTTAACGTCTACCAGATTGTCCTGCAGGCACAGCTAGCGGCAATCTCCGCGATTCGCCCCGGCGTGCGCTGCCAACAGGTTGACGATGCCGCGCGCCGGGTGATTACAGAAGCCGGTTATGGCGACTATTTCGGTCATAACACCGGTCATGCTATCGGCATTGAAGTACACGAAGATCCGCGTTTTTCACCGCGGGACACCACGACGCTACAGCCAGGCATGCTACTGACCGTGGAGCCGGGGATTTATTTGCCAGGGCAAGGGGGCGTGCGCATCGAAGATGTCGTGCTGGTCACCCCGCAAGGCGCAGAAGTGCTCTACGCCATGCCGAAAACAGTGTTGCTCACGGGAGAGGCATAATGGATTTATCGCTATTAAAAGCATTGAGCGAGGCAGATGCGATCGCCTCCTCGGAACAGGAAGTGCGGCAGATCCTGCTGGATGAAGCGGATCGCCTGCAAAAAGAAGTGCGATTTGACGGCCTGGGATCGGTGCTGATCCGCCTCAATGAATCGACAGGTCCGAAGGTGATGATCTGTGCGCATATGGACGAAGTGGGATTTATGGTGCGCAGCATCTCCCGCGAAGGGGCGATTGATGTGCTGCCAGTTGGCAATGTGCGCATGACTGCCCGTCAGTTGCAGCCGGTGCGCATCACCACCCGTGAAGAGTGCAAAATTCCCGGCCTGCTTGATGGCGAGCGGCAGGGGAATGACGTTAGCGCCATGCGCGTGGATATTGGCGCGCGCTCGTATGACGAAGTGATGCAGGCGGGAATTCGTCCAGGCGATCGCGTCACGTTTGATACTACTTTTCAGGTTCTCCCTCACCAGCGGGTGATGGGGAAAGCCTTTGATGATCGCCTCGGTTGCTACCTGCTGGTGACTTTGCTGCGCGAGCTGCACGACGCTGAACTGCCTGCGGAAGTGTGGCTGGTGGCAAGTTCCAGCGAAGAAGTGGGCTTACGCGGCGGGCAAACCGCCACGCGTGCGGTGTCGCCGGATGTCGCCATTGTGCTTGATACCGCCTGCTGGGCGAAAAACTTTGATTATGGCGCAGCTAACCATCGCCAGATTGGTCACGGACCGATGCTGGTGTTAAGCGATAAGTCACTGATTGCGCCGCCAAAACTTACCGCCTGGATCGAAACTGTGGCGGCAGAAATTGGCGTGCTGTTACAGGCGGATATGTTCAGTAACGGCGGCACGGACGGTGGAGCGGTGCACTTAACCGGTACTGGCGTACCAACAGTGGTGATGGGGCCAGCAACCCGCCATGGACATTGCGCCGCATCGATTGCCGACTGCCGCGACATTTTGCAGATGCAGCGGCTTTTATCTGCCCTTATTCAACGTCTTACCCGTGAGACGGTTGTTCAATTGACGGATTTCAGATGATCTCCTGATTAACCCGGAGCGGTTATGTTAACGATTCAATTTCTCTGTCCTTTGCCAAACGGTCTGCATGCTCGTCCGGCGTGGGAACTTAAAGAGCAGTGCAGCCACTGGCAAAGCGAAATCACCTTCATCAACCATCGCCAGAACGCGAAGGCGGATGCCAAAAGTTCGCTGGCGCTGATTGGCACCGGCACATTATTTAATGACAGTTGCAGCCTGAACATTAGCGGCAGCGATGAAGAGCAGGCGCGGCGCGTGCTGGAAGAGTACATCCAGGTGCGCTTTATCGACAGCGACAGCGTCCAGCCGACGCAGGCAGAACTGACGGCGCACCCGCTGCCGCGTTCATTAAGCCGCCTGAACCCTGATTTACTGTACGGCAATGTGCTGGCAAGCGGCGTCGGCGTGGGTACGCTGACCCTGTTACAGAGCAACAGCCTCGACAGTTATCGGGCAATCCCGGCCAGTGCGCAAGACTCCACCTGGCTGGAACACAGCCTGGCAACGCTTGCCGAGCAACTGAACCAGCAGTTGCGCGAGCGTGACGGCGAAAGCAAAACCATCCTCAGCGCCCATTTGTCGCTGATTCAGGATGATGAATTTGCAGGGAATATCCGTCGCCTGATGGCAGAACAGCATCAGGGGCTGGGAGCGGCGATCATCAGCAATATGGAGCAGGTTTGCGCCAAACTTTCTGCCTCTGCCAGCGATTATCTGCGCGAGCGGGTCAGCGACATTCGTGATATCAGCGAACAGTTGCTGCATATTACCTGGCCGGAACTGAAGCCGCGTAATAATCTGGTGCTCGAAAAACCGACCATTCTGGTGGCTGAAGATTTAACCCCTAGCCAGTTTTTGAGCCTCAATTTAAAAAATCTTGCGGGTATGATTCTGGAGAAAACCGGGCGCACCTCGCATACTCTGATTCTGGCCCGCGCCTCGGCGATCCCGGTTTTGAGCGGCCTGCCGCTGGATGCGATTGCCCGTTATGCCGGACAACCGGCGGTGCTTGACGCCCAGTGCGGCGTGCTGGCGGTAAATCCTGATGACGCGGTGAGCGGTTATTATCAGGTTGCGCAGACGCTGGCGGATAAACGTCAGCAGCAACAGGCGCAGGCCGCCGCGCAGCTGGCCTATTCTCGTGATAACAAGCGTATTGATATTGCGGCGAATATTGGCACTGCTCTGGAAGCACCAGGCGCGTTTGCTAACGGCGCGGAAGGCGTCGGGCTGTTTCGTACCGAAATGCTCTATATGGATCGTGACAGCGCACCGGACGAACAGGAGCAATTTGAAGCCTACCAGCAGGTATTACTGGCGGCGGGCGACAAACCGATTATCTTCCGCACGATGGACATCGGCGGTGATAAAAACATTCCTTACCTCAACATTCCCCAGGAAGAGAACCCGTTCCTCGGCTATCGTGCGGTACGTATTTATCCGGAATTTGCTGGCCTGTTCCGCACTCAACTGCGGGCGATTTTGCGCGCCGCCAGTTTCGGCAACGCCCAGTTGATGATCCCGATGGTCCACAGCCTTGATCAGATCTTATGGGTGAAAGGCGAGATCCAAAAAGCGATCGTTGAGCTTAAGCGCGATGGCCTGCGTCATGCAGAGACGATTACGCTGGGTATCATGGTGGAAGTGCCGTCGGTGTGCTACATCATTGATCACTTCTGCGATGAGGTCGATTTCTTCAGTATCGGCTCCAACGATATGACCCAGTATCTGTATGCGGTTGATCGTAATAACCCGCGGGTATCGCCGCTGTATAACCCGATCTCGCCATCGTTTCTGCGCATGTTGCAGCAGATAGTTACCACTGCGCATCAGCGGGGCAAATGGGTAGGTATTTGCGGTGAACTGGGTGGTGAAAGCCGTTATCTGCCGCTTCTGCTTGGGCTGGGCCTGGATGAGCTAAGCATGAGTAGCCCACGCATTCCGGCGGTGAAAAGCCAGCTTCGTCAACTGGATAGCGAGGCGTGTCGGGAACTGGCGCGTCAGGCATGTGAATGCCGCAGCGCGCAGGAAATTGAAGCGTTACTCACCACGTTTACGCCGGAAGAAGACGTTCGCCCACTGCTGGCGCTGGAGAATATCTTCGTTGATCAGGACTTTAGCAATAAAGAGCAGGCGATTCAGTTCCTGTGCGGTAACCTCGGCGTTAACGGGCGTACTGAGCATCCGTTCGAGCTGGAAGAAGATGTCTGGCAGCGGGAAGAGATTGTTACTACTGGCGTTGGTTTTGGCGTGGCGATCCCGCACACCAAATCGCAGTGGATCCGCCATTCCAGTATCAGCATTGCCCGACTGGTGAAACCGGTTGACTGGCAGTCAGAAATGGGCGAAGTCGAACTGGTGATCATGCTGACGCTGGGCGCTAACGAAGGGATGAATCATGTGAAAGTCTTCTCGCAGCTGGCGCGTAAACTGGTGAATAAAAACTTCCGCCAGTCGCTTTTCGCCGCAAGTGATGCGCAAAGCATCCTGACGCTGCTGGAAACGGAAATAACCTTCTAAACTTAGCCCTGAAAACGGGCGCTGTACTCTCCCGGCGTCAGGCCAAACTGACGCCGGAAGACGCGACAAAAATAGTCGCTATCCGGAAAGCCGCAACGCTGCGCCACTTCATGAATCGACAGATGATATTTCTGCAAAATCATTCTCGCTTTTGCCATTCGTACCCAGCGAACATACTCGATAAAACGCATCGTCCCATGCTGCGCAAACAGTTTTGACAGATGATTGGGCGTGATATTAAAAAATTGCGCCACGCTCTCGCGAGTGAGCGTCTGAGCGTAGTTATCCTGAACCCAGTTACAAATGCTGTGGTAGAGAAAATCGCTGCGCGGTTGCGAATTACCCGGTGGCATGTTGACCACGTTGCGGCAAAGATGCAGCAAACTTAACACCAACGGTTGAATGATACTCTGCTCCAGTGGCGAACGGCTAAGATGGGTGAGGGCGGTAAGCATCGCTTCACCTTCGCCGCGTTGCAGGCTGGGAAGTTGGGTCTGGCGAACCGGATGCAACAACGACGTTGTGCGGCTATCGTAAAACGATAACCCCAGCCAGGTCGGCGCAAACACCAGGCTTAACAGCATTACCGGTTTGTGGTTGACCGGTAAATTAGCCGCGCGCGCCGGAATAAACAGCATTTCTCCTTCCAGCATACGCTGCTGCTTTGCTTCCAGCAGATTGCCATATTCGCCGCGTAGCACAATATCCAGTCGGGGAAAATCAATACACAAACTGCCTACCGGCAGCGAGGCGGGCTGGCAGGCAAACCAGACGCGCCCAAGCAGTTGCGGGTTAAGCACCAGGCCGCTGAACAGATCGGCGAAAAATTGTTGATCGGCGGGCAAGCCTGCTGCTTTCATGAAAGTTCCCGATTACAGATGCATTAACTGGCGGAATTCTTTAACTTTGCTGCGGCTGACTGGCACTTCAAAATCCAGATCTTTCAGCCGCAGAATATAGGTATTATTAAACCACGGTTCTATCTCGCGGATTTTGTTCAGGTTGACGCAAAACGAGCGATGGCAGCGGAAAAAGTGCGACGACGGCAGTTTGCTGCAAAACTCGGTAATGTTCATCGGCATTACGTAGGATTCACGCCGCGTATAGACAAAGGTCATTTTCTCGTGCGCTTCGGCGTAATAGATATCGTTAATTGGCGTGACGATTATTCGCTCATCTTTCACCAGATTAATGGTGTCATTCTCACGCGTTACCGTCGCGGCAGGCGTACTGCTGGTCTGCTGTTGTTGCCAGGCTGCTTCCAGTTTTTGCAGCATCCCGGTAATGCGTGACTCCTGATACGGTTTGAGAATGTAGTCAAACGCCTCCAGTTCAAACGCTTCTACTGCATGTTCTTTCCACGCGGTGATGAACACAATAAACGGCTTATGGGCGAACTGGCTGATGTTTTGTGCCAGCAGCACGCCATCCAGCGACGGAATATTGATATCCAGAAAAATGGCGTCGACGCGGTTATGCTGCAAAAACTTCAACACGTCCAGACCGTCGTCAAAGGTGCCGACAATCTCCATCTGGCTGTGCTCTTTAATAAGCCAGCTAAGTTCCTGTTGTGCCAGGAATTCGTCTTCAACAATGATGACTTTCACAATATCACTCCGGCTCAAAGCAATAACGTAGCCTGTGAGGCGACAGGGGTGCGTTGGTTAGGAATGTAAAACGCAATTTCCGTTCCTGGTTCCAGGCGGCGGATATGCAGCCCCTCGCCATATAACAACTTCACGCGATGATGCACATTCAGCAGGCCGATTTTATTGCCCGGCATTTCATTCGCTTCGACCCGCTCAATCACCTTTGGATCGATGCCATGCCCGGTATCTCTTACCGCAATACGGACCCGATTACCGCACTCCGCAACGCTGATGGTGACAACACCTTTTCCCTTGCAAGGCTGAATACCGTGGACAATGGCGTTCTCCACCAACGGCTGGATAAGCAGGCTGGGAATGCAGCAATTCACCTCTTCATCAATATCATAGATAACCGTCAGCTTGTCGCCAAAGCGGGCCTGCTCAATGGCGATATAGTCTTTAATTTGGTACAGCTCTTTTTTGATATCAATTTGCTCATCGTCTTTTAATTCAATGTTATAGCGCAGATAGCGCGACAAATTAAAGATTAGCTGGCGAGCAGTGTCTGGATTCAGACGAATCGACGATGAAATCGCGTTCAGAGCGTTAAACAGAAAATGGGGATTAATTTTGCTTTGCAGGGCGCGAAGCTCTGCCTTATTTGCCATTTCCCGTAGCTGCTCGGCGCGAGAAACTTCCAGTTGGGTAGAGATGATTTGCGACAGACCGACCGCCATCTCCTGTAATGATGACGTAATCTGGTGCGCGTGGCAGTAGTAAATTTTCAGCGTTCCGGTCACAACGCCTTTCTCCCACAATGGGATCACCAGCATGGAATGAATCTCTGGTGTACGGTGGGCTTCATCATTGTTTTTAATAATGATTTTCCCATAATTCATCGCCTGGCGGGTAGTCGGGCTAATGAAGTCATCGCCATTCTGATAGTTGTGTTCGCCCACGCCGACATACGCCAGCACATGATCGGTATTGGTGATTGCCACCGCGTCAGCGTGAATGTCATCGCGGATAATTTCGCAGACCTTGCGTAATGACTCGCTATTGACATGGCGAAACAGAGGCAGCGTTTTGTTGGCGATATCCAGCGCCAGCTTGGCCTGCCGCGCGGCGCTGGCCTCTTTTTCGCCCTCAACGCTTTGTACCAGCAGCACAATAAAGCCGATACAGACACTGCCGAGGATCATCGGGATACCGATTTTGGAGACGATATCCAGCCCCAGCTCAGTGGTCGGCGCCCAGACAATCACCAGAATCATGGTCAACGTTTCACAGAGCATGCCGCCGAGAATACCGACGCGCCAACGCTGCGCTTTGGGGATTTTCAGGTTGATCCAACCAGAGATGCATCCCGCCAGAATACTGGTGATAAAGCAGGGGATAGCCGTCACGCCGCCGATATCAATTAAATAACGATGAATACCCGCGATTACCCCGGTAATGATGCCCACCCATGGGCCAAACAGAATCCCGCCCGACATCACCGCAATAATACGCACGTTAACCAGCGAACCTTCCACCGGTACGCCGGACCAGGTGCTGAACAAGGCGAACATCGAGAAAATGGCGGTAACAGCGAGCAGCTCTTTCGCTGAGTGCGCCGACTTGTGCAACAGCTCGCGAAACAGGCGGATACGGATGAGGAAAAACAGGCAGATAAGCATTAGCGCTGCCCGATCGAAGACCGCCAGCAGCATGTTGAATATTTCGTGCACGGGTGACTCTGAATAAGGTTTAAACCTCTATGATAGGTAACCTGAAGGCTGATGACCAGTGCGCTACTTTTGAGGAAAAACCACAAATTTAAAAGGGGATTGAAAGCTAAATGGTGTACTGGCAATGCATCTCTTGTCAGCATCAAGCCAATTAGTAAATTTATTGAAATTATATTGTTAATGTAATGGGTGATAATTTTCTTGTTGGCGAATCTGACTTTCCTGTTTTTAAGGTTTTGTTCCTCTTTTTTCGCATTAATAAAAATTTTCCAATACGCTGGACAGACAGAAATTAATCAGGCTATTTTCAAAACAGCCACCATCGTGGCAGCGTCGCTCGGACGGTCCGGGCGCTAACGTTAATCTGAGGAAATTATGGCTGACACTCGCCCTGAACGTCGCTTTACGCGCATTGATCGTCTCCCGCCCTACGTTTTTAACATTACCGCTGAACTGAAGATGGCTGCGCGTCGGCGCGGCGAAGATATTATCGATTTCAGTATGGGCAACCCGGACGGCGCGACCCCGCCGCATATTGTCGAAAAATTATGTACTGTGGCGCAGCGACCGGACACACACGGTTACTCCACCTCGCGCGGTATTCCTCGGTTACGTCGCGCGATTTCCCGCTGGTATCAGGAACGTTACGACGTTGAAATCGACCCGGAATCAGAAGCCATCGTCACCATCGGTTCGAAAGAGGGGCTGGCGCACCTGATGCTGGCGACGCTGGATCACGGTGACACCGTGCTGGTGCCGAATCCAAGCTACCCCATTCATATTTACGGCGCGGTGATTGCTGGTGCTCAGGTACGTTCAGTGCCGCTAGTGGAAGGTGTTGATTTCTTCAATGAACTGGAACGCGCTATTCGTGAAAGTTATCCGAAACCGAAGATGATGATCCTTGGCTTCCCGTCAAACCCAACCGCGCAATGTGTGGAACTGGAGTTTTTCGAAAAAGTAGTGGCGCTGGCGAAACGCTACGATGTGTTGGTGGTCCATGACCTGGCCTATGCGGATATCGTCTACGATGGCTGGAAAGCGCCGTCAATCATGCAGGTGCCGGGCGCACGTGACGTAGCGGTCGAGTTCTTTACGCTGTCGAAAAGCTACAATATGGCGGGCTGGCGTATTGGCTTTATGGTCGGCAATAAAACACTGGTCAGCGCGTTGGCACGTATTAAAAGCTATCACGATTACGGTACCTTTACACCGTTGCAGGTGGCGGCGATTGCGGCGCTGGAGGGCGATCAACAGTGCGTGCGCGACATTGCCGAACAGTACAAACGCCGCCGCGATGTGCTGGTAAAAGGGCTGCATGAAGCGGGCTGGATGGTTGAAATGCCGAAAGCCTCGATGTATGTCTGGGCGAAAATCCCGGAACCGTATGCGGCAATGGGCTCGCTGGAATTTGCCAAGAAGCTGCTTAACGAAGCGAAGGTTTGTGTCTCACCCGGCATCGGCTTTGGCGACTACGGCGACACGCATGTCCGCTTTGCGCTGATTGAAAACCGCGACCGTATTCGTCAGGCGATTCGTGGGATTAAAGCGATGTTCCGCGCTGACGGCTTACTGCCCGTCAGCAGCAAACATATTCACGAAAACGCGGAATAAACACCATCGCCAGAAATGCAAACAGGAGCCTGATGGCTCCTGTTTTTCGTTTCGCAGTTAACTTTTAGATCATCAGGGCAAAAGTACCGGCCCAAACGATGACCATAAAAGAAATGCCCATAAAGAAATATTTCACTTTACATCTCTCCGCGTAATTACTGTTACGCCTGAATGACTTCATTACACCTGTTACAGTGAGCTGACACCCGCGGGCATCACCTCAGAATTCTGAGCATATTGGCTCGAGACGGCGCTAATGTACGCCTAAAACTAAATCGAAACAAGTGGCATTTTCTTATTTACTTTTAGTAACTTACGAGTGTCGCATATCGGCGACAGATTGATTTCTGGAAGTAATAATTCACGATTCAGCGAAGGGAAAAATCTTAAGAAAAAAGCCATAAAAACCATGATGTTATTATGGCTTATCTGAGGAGGGAAAAAGCCTGGGTTATTTGTTAAACGTATAACGAGGCTTCACCCACCGGACGCGTTTTGAAGCGGCGATGGATCCAGAGATACTGCTCTGGTGCGCGCATAATCTCTTTCTCAATAATTTTATTCATATAGGCGGCGGCCTGAATTTCATCAGCCGGATAGCCTTCCATTTCTGGCGTAATAAACAGACGGTAACCGCTATAATCGGTTTTTCGTACCATCGTCACAGTTAGCATAGCTGCGCCAGAGAGGCGAGAGAGAACGTAGGTGCCATTGGTTGTAGCAACATTTTCTACCGCAAAGAACGGCGCGAAGGAGCTACCTTTACGACCATAATCCTGGTCAGGTGCAAACCATACGGCTTCACCTTTTTTCAGCGCACTGACAATGCCGCGCAGATTATTTCTACCGATCATCGCTTTATTGGAACGCATGCGACCACGGGTCTGTACCCATTCCATCAGTTGATTATTATGCGGACGGTAAGTTGCCATCATCGGTTGGCAAAGCCCCATTACGCGGCCACCCAACTCCAGCGACATAAAGTGCACACCGACAACCATCACGCCGCGATTTTGCATTTGCGCGCGTTGCAGGTTATCCAGCCCTTCGACATCAAACCATTTACGCACGCGACGATCTGGCCAGAACCACGCCATTCCAGTTTCTACCAACGCCATTCCGAGCGAGCGAAAGTTGTCAGTAATCATCTTCTCGCGCTCTTCGGAGGAAAGCAGCGGGAAGCAAAGCTCAAGGTTTTTGCAGGCGATGGATTCGCGACGTTTCAAGAACGGTCTGGCCATTGTGCCGATACGCGTGCCAAGGAAGCACAGAACAGGGTAAGGAAGTTGTACCCAAAGCCAGAGTACGCCAAGACCAAACCACGTCAGCCAGTAGCGAGGATGCAGGAACTCGCGGGAAAATTTGCATTGTGGAAACATAGTTACCTTCTGTAGATACGAATTGTTGTATCGCAGAAGATTCCATGTCTACAGCGGTACACTCAATTGATTGGGCCATCATGTACGACAATGGTTCCTGTAAAGAGTGTAAAGACTAGTCAGGACATAACCACGAGGAGCATGAATACGGTATTTCTATTTTATCACCAGCTGATTATTTTCAGCTACTGATTATTTATCACTCAAGTGAATATTTTTCAGTGATTTATAGTTATGTTGATAATATATTGTTTTTATTGATATTTTGCTGAAATTGCCAGTGGTTAAGAATTGTCTTACTATTGGAGTAATTGAAGTAACACGTTTTTTAGCACGGCAGGAGGTTGAGCTATGATTTATTTATGGATGTTTCTCGCCCTGTGTATCGTCTGCGTTAGCGGATATATCGGTCAGGTATTAAATGTAGTTTCTGCTGTCTCTTCATTTTTCGGTATGGTCATCCTTGCCGCACTCATTTATTACTCCACGATGCGGTTAACCAGTAGCAATGAGTTGGTCACGGGAATATTTATGTTTCTTGCACCAGCCTGCGGATTGATGATTCGCTTTATGGTGGGGTATGGAAGGCGGTAGTGGAGCGAAAATTTTAATGGCAGGTGTTCAGAGCACCAACTGAAGAGATTGTTCACCTGTGACCATCCATTTCGTGAATATATAATGCCACTTTAGAGCAATCGGCTGGAAATGACCGTTATTGTTGAGTTGGTGGCCGTTTTTACGTCATTTCCGATAAAAGGTCTTTGCGTAAAATTGTGTACAAACACGAAAAAAGAGAGTGTGAGAAATTCTGGGGCATTTCAGTAACTTGCAATCAGAAAGGAATGACGTATGTCCAGCCCTTCGATTTTGATAAAACCCTTAGGTGCTTCAGTCCGGAGCTAACGGATGAGGACGGCATTTTAGATCATTTAATCAAATAGTTAACCTCAGCTGCATTGACTGAGGAATTTGGCTCTCGTCTGGTTCAGTAGTTGGAAGCCAGGTCTAAAAACGGTTCCAGTAAAAAGATTATTAAAGCCACAACGGGCAGTTTCGAATGGACTACGGACTACGTCACGCGACTCTAATCGCTCGGTTGATTCCCAATTAGTGAAAAAGGCGCTAGACCACGTTCCCCTATAAGATCGAACGGATTATCATTCTCTTGTTGTGCCTGGGGTACGCTGCAGGATCTCTGTAGTGAGATTGAAGATTTATATGCTTTCAGCGTGCCCGCTATGACCATTATCGCCATGACAAATAAGGCCATTTCTGAGTTAAACCAGTGGCAACAACGTCCACTGGAAAAGTTCTATCGTCTGTCTGGATGCCATTCAATATAAAATACAGGAAGATGACCGTTATCAGGACAAAGCAGTTAAGACGATACAAGAGCTGAATCTGGAAAGTAAAAAGAAGTTCTGAGTCTGTATCGGCTTAAAAAAGAATCGCTAGTTTCTGGTCATTTGTATTAAGTGACTAGCAAAATTAAAGCCCCAGCTTCGGGGCATAAATCATGCAATACTTTAGTGGCAGTGAATTTCGCTAATTAAGTTTGTTGGAACAATCATAACCCAGTTTGCTGGTTTGATTTGTATGGCTGAATTTGCGTTATCAATTTTTTCAGCGTGACATATTGAATAATAAAAATGATCATTTAAAAAAATGTTTTTCTTCGCCATTTCACTTTCTGATATTATGTCTGCATTCACAATATAAATACACAATAACACTCCGGAAATAAAATAAGATAAATAACTGATTGGTTTTGAGAAATTACATTGAGATAAACATGCTATGAACAATAAGATAGAGAGAAAGTTTGTTCCTACAAAATATCTATCGGGAAATGTGGTTTGATAGTTATTCAGGAGATCACTGAGGCCGATTCTACCAAAAACAGTCGTAACAAGACAGATAAAGAGTGCGATCGCTAAAGTAAGTAAATGTTTTTTTATTGTTACATCTTTAGTTTTGTAAATAATAGTTGTACAAAAGATAATATATACAAATGATAGAATTATCGATATTGAATCATTTAATTTTTCATACCACGGAAATACAAATGGATAAAGTAGCAGTCGAGCCGTTACCATTTCAATAATGTTATTAGGATTGTAGCCAGCGTCACCAAGTCCACCAGTGCCGTTGATTCGAGGAAGTATAAATAAAGCTAATATGACCATGGATATTGCTAAAGGTAGCATATCTTTAATTAAAATATATTTTTTTTCAATATTTAAAAACTTGAAGGAATAATAAACTCCTACAATTATAAATACTACTGGGTTTGTTGCGGCAGTTAACCAGATCATCATGTCAATAATAAGTTTAGCAATTTTTTTATTGACGTGCTCTCTCTGTATAATAAGAGAACTCGCTATAGCTGGCATGTAAAAACCAATTTGTAGCAAATGACCGATATTTTCAGATTGAGAATGACCTAAAGGCAATAAGAGAGCTATGAAATATGCTAAAATAGAAAATAATGGATTGGATATTTTAATGATTAAATGAAAAGCCATAACGGCCATTAGGCTATAGAAAAAATACGATACTATAGCTAGGGATTGCGGAAGAAGTAATAATGGACTCCCGCTTATAATACTGCTGATTGATGTTGATACAAACAAAAAGAAAATATTAAAGAATACAAAATAATCTTCTCTGGCATTGATGAAGGTTTCTAGCCAACCATGATTCAATGCATTAGCAACCCAGATGCCATCTTCCGCATAAAGCCAGGGGTTGATGATTGGAGTTGTATAACGCATAGCCAAAATTATCATGCCAAATATTATTAAAATAATATAACTGCTGATGTTTATATTTCTCATTTTCCTTTTCTCTGATTATAAAATCCAAAACACGCTTTAAATAAGACAATCAATACGGAAAAATTTCCTTTGATTCCATTTATTTTTGTAGGTATTTCACCTTTAGGATAACGACGAATGGTCGGAATTTCTAAGCAACGATAACCAAGTTGTGGGACTCGGTATGAAAGATATGCCAGTAGTTCATAAGATGAGAAAATATCTCGGAACGGTGCAACACGCTCGTCAAGCAGCATTTTACTACTATAACCCCTAAATCCTTGAGTAGTATCTGTCCATTTAAATCCTGAAAAGAAACTAAGCATAGGCGCATGGATAAAACGTATTGCAATATCTCGGGTGAGAGGAGTATTTTCTGCTAAACCACCATTAAGGAAACGAGACGCCTGGACGAAATGTACACCATTTTTTAGAGCTGTGATAAATTGTGGAATAGCTACAGGATCATCTTTGTCATTTCCATCAATAGTCACAATGCCTTCATAACCTCGCTCAAGAGCAAAAGCATAGGCACATCTTAGCTGTGCGCTTAGCTTACCCGGTGCTGTTTTCAGTATTAGACCACGAACGCCTTTTTCCTGTAGGATATTGGGATTCAGAGAACCATCGGTGCTACCACCATCAACAATAATTATATCCGCATAAGTTGATACATTTATGGCAGCCATTCTTGCTAATAGGTTATGTATACGATTGCCTTCGTTAATTACGGGGATAACGACGCAATAATTGTGTTTTTTACCAAGCCACATTTGGTTTTCGTAGGCTGGGACTTGCCATTTGGCGCGAAGTGTTTGAGATATGAATTCAGTCATAATGTTTACTTAACTTTAAGGGTAATAAGGGCGACACCACTCATCACCAACAGAATTCCAGTAATGGTAGACCAGTAAACTGGTTCGCGGAAAATAATGACAGAGAATAATGCGACACAGGCAATTGCACCAGAGGTCAGTATTGGGTGTGCTACATTCAAAGGTAAAAATGCCAGTGCAACAGCATATAACAAAAAGGCAATTCCATATAGAAATATCCCTAACCATAATGGCCAATTTGCAAGCGCGGCAAGAGGTTCAGCCAAACTTGGGAGCCTTCTGGGAGGGGTAATTGCTAATTTTATAAGAACACTGGCCGAGGCATTAGAAAATATGCCAAGAATTAAAATGAGCCACTTCATGCTATTCCCCCTTTCTACTGGCGATAATGAGAAATTGCGAAAACAAGAGCATCCTCAATAGAGGAAAGCGAATGTTTATTTTGGGGATCGAGCATTTCGATTGTTGCAATAGAGTTCGGTAATGCGTGAAAGAGAGCATTAGCAATATGTGTATGGTTCGCACCACTACAGCCTAAAGGAGCCAGATCTGGTTCACTGAGATGAATATGACCTATAATGTCAGCGTCTTGCTGAAGAATATCATTAATATTTTCTTTGTTAATTATGATGGCACCAGTATCCAGCTGCATTTTAATTGCTGGGTGATTTACTTGCCGAACAACAAAAGCAGTTTCAGCACTGTCAATCATAAAGTTTGCCCCGTAACAGACTGGGTTAGGTTCAAGGCAAAAATAAACGCCTTCTTGCCGCGCAATATCACCAAGATGATTAAAGAAATTTATTGCAGTTTCAAGAGTGATACTATCAGATAATCCCTTTCGGTCGCGGTTTTTAGGTGATCCAAACACTAATGCTGGAATTCCTAAACCAGCAGCAATACGACTGATAGCCTGTAAGTGAACCAACATTTTTTTTTGTACTTCGTTGGTTGAAAAAAGATTTAACCCTTGGGTTCCAAATAATAATGATTGCATACCAACTAATGAAATTCCATTGTCATGCCAGTAATTACGAACGGCAAATATTTCGCGTTCACTAGCATCTAACGGATTGGGGAAGTATTTCCCAGGGACAATATCTATTGCATCAATCTGTCTGGAATGTAGTAGGTGACAGATAGAATCATCATTGGTTATATTCCAGGCCAAACCTGAGAGTGAAAGTCTCATTTTAATTACTACCTATTTCAGATTGTGCATAAGCGCGTATTGCCATCAATGATTCACGACGGTTATACTGATAGTCATGATCGTTAGTAAATAGGTGGCTATGGCAACTTTTCATATCGTAATATCCAGGTTTATCCTGAATGTGATTGCAAAACTCGAAGCCAAAACTATGTTGTGCTATATCAGCGACGCTTATTGGTGCCGCAGTCAAATGTACCAGTGATAATTTATGTTGTAGCGCAATGTTAATGTCATACCACAAGTTGATCATCGGGTAAAATTGAAAAACACTACGACTTTCAATTTGTAAAATATTATTTTTATGCAAAAAATCATAGATAATGTTTTTTTTGAGACCTGGCCCAACGAGGCCAGGTAATCGTATAATTAGATTGTCAGGGAATTGTTTGCTAACAAATTGTTCTAAATAATATCTATGTGCACCATAAGCATGTAATCCTTCTGTTTCGATTGATGTAGTCTCATCAACATTAACTGGATCTTTAAAAACATCCACAGTACTAATCAAAATAAATTTTTGACAAGATATGGTTTTTAATTTTTCAATTAGGTCATTGATTTTTTTTATGTCGTCGGCAGGGGCTTTATTTGCAAGCCATTTTTGTGCAGGGGCAGCGGCACAAACTACAGTATCAAATGTTTTTCCAACAATTTCGTCGATGTTGGTTGAGCGATATAGTGCATCGAATCGACGTTGTCTTAATAAAGTTGTACCGACAAAACCGGTATATCCAATCAATGCGTCCATTCTTCCCCCATAGCCTGTGGTGTTAAACCATCACGACCAGTTTGTACATAATTAGACTCTAGTGGCAGAGAAGTGTGCATAACATTAAACCTATCGGTATTAACCATGACTTCACTTGTTCGTTCATAAACCACTGCATACTCTGCCTGTGAGTTGCTTTCATCTAGCAGGCGTCCCAAATACTCGCCAAAAAAAGCCATCATGACGAACTGAATTATAAATAATGAAGTTACAACTAATATAGACGTTGTCCAGCCTTCAACAACAAGCCCACTGAACAGATGGATCAACACGCTATAACAAGCAAATAGAAAACCTGCAAGACTTCCGCCGAAACCGAGAATAGACATCCAACGTAGCGGCTTCGTGGAGTTAAATATTACCAAGTGCATCAATCGATGTAATGATTTTACTACCCCGGCGCCCTCTGATTGTTTCAGAGGGTTGTAGATGAGGGCTTCGGCTGGATAGCCGGTTTTGTGAATACGAAGATAGAATTGGTGGTGAAATCGACCGATTCGAGTAACGGCATTTACAGCGCGACGGCTTAAACAACGTAACCCCGTTGAGTTAGAAGGAATCTCATAATCTATGGTGCGCAATGCAACATTCATGAGTCGACGAAGTATCCGATAACGTAGTGAACGAACGCTATTCGAGACACCAATTACGACATCGGCACCTTCACGACATTTGTTAACACTTTGAGGTACGACTTCTACCGGATCGGCCAGTGGATTCCATAAAACAACAAAATCACCAATAGCACTTTCTAATCCAGCCGCTAACGCAACATCATGAAATACGGGAGTGGATAGCTGGATTATTCGTACACAAGGAATATCCTTCAACACACGATCTTCTACCTGTGCACTTGTACTGTCTAACCCCGGTGCTATAACGACTAATTCGTAATCACTGTATAGCGTATCCAGAAGTGAGGCAAGTTTAGATAAAGGAGTATAGATATCATTCAAGTGGTCTGGAATGACAATAACTACTGATACAAAAGATTCACTTTTCATTTTTATCAACTCAACTCGATCACGCGTTCTATTTCATGTAGAGCATCATAAATATTGTCAATTTTCCCACCCATCACGCAGTGAAGCCCCTTCAATATATAATTCGGGCGAAATAAAATTGGGCGAGAATCATCGCTATCACTTCGTGGAAGGATTGTTTTTACTTCCCAGATAGAGCTTTGATATTGGCATTCACTCAAACAAGGGATATAACGCGTGGCATCTCTTATCATATGCCCCCAGGCTGAATGCCGTTCATTCAGTTCATACTTTCTATATGCATCCTCGTAAGGTTCATTTGGTCTGTCATTCCATTGGTAATGGGGTGTGTATCGAACATGGCTGAAGGAATGTAGTTGAGCTGGTGGGAATGGCATAACAGAAAAAAATGGACCACACATTAGTGTTAACCCCATTTTTTTTAGCTCATCTGGAACAGTTACAAGGCACATTTCCGTCATTTCATGACGAAGGGGAATTAATGTAAGCTCAGAACCATTCAAGAGATAATTAATTCTTGAATAAGTACAATTGAAAAGATGATCAACATAGCTAATATCTGGTTGTCCAGATATTGTTGTGATTACCTCTAACCCCTCACCAGATTTGCTAACTTTTTCAACAACCGCGTCCGTTACAATAGTAACTTTTGCCGCTGAAAGCCGTTGTAGCATTATATTACGCAGCTTATGGGAATCAAATGCATACTCACGGGTAGTAAACACCGCATCGATAAGTACAGGATTAATCAAACGTTTCACTGACGGAGGAGCATCTTCACATTCAGCACCTATACGTTGACAAAATCGGCTAAATTGTGCACCTGTTATTTTACTTAACGCACCTGCAACAAGGTAATATTTGGCAAAATCATCTTCAATGCAGTCGCGAAATTCAGTAACAAAACGGGGGAAAGAGATACGAGAGCGTAACGCTGTCAAGATGCTGCGTGGATAATGATAGCCATTGTGCACTCGAGCCTGATTAACATAGGATGCTCGGGACATGAGTTCTTGACTTTTCTCATAAACTGTAACTTTACAACCCTTCAATGCAAGTTGTTCTGCCAGATACAAACCAAAAAAACCGCCTCCTGCGATTGCAATATTTTTACTCCCCATAATCGAAACCTCCGAAAATACGTTAAAACTAGAAGTATTAATGTTGGTAAGTATTAATGTTTATAAGTATTAATGTTTATAAGTATTAACGTTGATAAGTATTAATATTGGTAAGTTTGGGTGTACAAAAATTTAACTGCGGCTATATTTTTAGATTATCCTTAATATTGGGATAATACTTAATTCGTTAGATGAATGAAAGTCTATTGTGAATTTTAGTGGTTTATTTAATTTGTTCATCTGAACAGAGGTGATATGCTCACCTCAGAACAATACAGGTGCACAAATGAAAAGCCGAAAATCTAGTCCTGAATTCAAACACGAATCCGCTCAACTGATTGTTGACCAGAACTACACAGTGGCAGATGCCGCCAAACTATTGATGTTGGCCTTTCCACGATGACAAGATGGGGCAAACAACTGCGTGATGAGCGTCAGGGAAAAACACAAACAGACTTCCCGATAACTCCGAAACAAATCGAAATACGTGAGCTAAAGAAAAAGCTACAACGAATTGAAATGGAAAACGAAATATTAAAAAAGGCTACCGCGCTCTTGATGTCAGACTCCCTGAACAGTTCTCGATAATCGGGAAACTCAGAGCGCATTATCCTGTGGTCACACTCTGGCTACAGATACTGGAAAAACCGTCCTGAAAAACCAGACGGCAGACGGGCTGTATTACGCAGTTAGGTACTTGAGCTACATGGCATCAGCCACGGTTCGGCCGGAGCAAGAAGCATCGCCACAATGGCAACCCGGAGAGGCTACCAGATGGGACGCTGGCTTGCTGGCAGGTTCATGAAAGAGTTGGGATTGGTCAGTTGCCAGCAGCCGACTCACCGATATAAACGTGGTGGTCATGAACATGTTGCTATCCCTAACTACCTTGAACGGCAGTTCGCCGTAACCGAGCCAAATCAGGTGCGGTGATGTGACCTATATCTGGACGGGTAAGCGCTGGGCGTACCTCGCCGTTGTTCTAGGCCTGTTCGCAAGAAAACCAGTGGGCTGGGCCATGTCGTTCTCGCCGGACAGCAGGCTCACCATGAAAGCGCTGGAAATGGCATGGGAAACCCGTGGTAAGCCCGGCGGGGTGATGTTCCACAGCGATAGTAATAATGCCGGTATCAGTTTTTATCATCACTCTGTTTGCTGTTTAACCAGATTGGTGTGATTACTGATGCAGTGAAGACCTTCCCGCATCCTGACTCACACAGCGATCGACCTTTTGTGTCCTGCCCTGGACCTGTCGGTTGCCGGAAGCGCCTTCATGCGAGGCATCTCCTCACCGATGCGCGTGACTCAAGAAGGGCCTGACGGCTTGTCTCGTTACTGTCCTGTCCGGGGTATCTGTCTGGAGATTCAACTCTGTTTCCTCACAGGAGCTCTGTCATGGCAGGTAAAGTTACGGAAGCCGCTGTTGTGGGTGGCGTGGATACACATAAAGATCTGCACGTTGCCGCTGTCGTAGATCAGAACAATAAAGTTCTGGGGACCCGGTTTTTCTCCACAACACGGCAAGGTTACCGGCAGATGCTGGCATGGATGACTTCGTTTGGGGTATTAAAGCGAATTGGTGTTGAGTGTACAGGCACCTATGGATCAGGTCTGCTTCGCTATTTACAGAATGCCGGGTTAGAAGTTCTTGAGGTGACTGCGCCAGATCGGATGGAGCGACGCAAACGGGGTAAAAGTGACACGATTGATGCTGAATGTGCCGCTCACGCCGCATTCTCCGGAATAAGAACCGTCACACCCAAAACGCGCAATGGCATGATTGAGTCTCTGCGGGTATTAAAAACTTGCCGAAAAACAGCAATATCAGCCCGCAGAGTCGCTCTCCAGATTATCCATTCCAATATTATCTCTGCCCCGGATGAATTACGTGAACAGCTCAGAAATATGACGCGCATGCAGCTCATCAGGACTCTGGGATCCTGGCGGCCTGATGCCAGTGAATACCGCAATGTTACCAACGTTTATCGTATTTCATTAAAGTCCCTTGCCCGACGCTATCTCGAGTTACATGACGAAATCGCTGATTTGGATGTCATGATTGCGGCAATTGTCGATGAGCTGGCGCCTGAACTGATTAAACGTAATGCTATTGGATACGAAAGCGCTTCGCAGTTGCTGATCACGGCAGGAGACAATCCCCAACGATTAAGATCAGAATCAGGTTTTGCGGCACTGTGTGGTGTCAGCCCTGTTCCCGTATCTTCAGGAAAAACGAATCGTTACCGACTTAACCGGGGTGGAGATCGTGCTGCAAATAGTGCACTTCACATCATTGCCATCGGACGGTTGCGAACTGACGATAAAACGAAGGAATATGTCGCCAGACGAGTAGCGAAAGGGCATACAAAAATGGAAGCAATACGCTGTCTGAAGCGCTATATCTCACGCGAAGTTTATACATTACTGCGTAATCAAAACAGGCAGATCAACAGCATCCCGATAACGGCTTGACTCTTAGAAGGGCGTCCAGGGCAGTCATTATACGAGCAGGCAGTTTCGGCAGTTACTGTGGCGATACCAGTTCAGGCAGAGTATGAGCCGGCGCGGAAACTGCTGGGATAACAGCCCAATGGAACGCTTCTTCAGGAGTCTGAAGAACGAGTGGATACCGGTGGTGGGTTACGTAAGCTTCAGCGAGGCTGCTCACGCCATAACGGACTATATCGTTGGATATTACAGCGCACTAAGACCGCACGAATATAACGGTGGGTTACCCCCAAACGAATCGGAAAATCGATACTGGAAAAACTCTAACTCGGTGGCCAGTTTTTGTTGACCACTTCAACTCTGGACGGGTAAACGATGCTTAAGTCTTGCCAGGAGCTTTCCGGATAGAGAACGGTCAGTATTCGAACATGGTTTGTTGTACAAGTGATGGTACTGTCAGAACGGCCTACTATATCAATAACTGTAATGGCCCCACCATGACCAGTTGTGCCTATGAGTTACCATCTGCAACTGATATTGGAATGGGGGTAGGAATGCATTTGCAGTCAGGTAACGATAATACAATTAACGATTTTATACCCGTGATCATTGGAACTGATTGATTTTTCAGCAATCGGAGATCATGCTGTCCAACATGAAAATATTCATCACTGAGCAACAAAAAGCTGAACTTGAACGCCTTCATGATTCCAGCCGTGACGGGCGAGTCAGAGCTCGTATTTAAGCTATTCTTCTGGCCTCCGAAGGCTGGAGTTCTGCCATGATTGCTCAGGCTTTACGCCTACATTAGACAACGATTGATCACCATATCAGTGAATTCCTGAATAAAGGGAAACTGAAGGCCGAAAACGGCGGCTCAGGCCGCAAACTCAGAGCTGAACAAATGGCCCTTTTTATCAGTCAGTTATCCGATAATTTATTTCACCGTACCCGCGATGTTATTGCGTTTGTCACCCGGACATGGAACATCATTTTCAGCATTCCGGGGATGAATAAGTGGCTGCATTGTAATGGTTTCACCTACAAAAACCGTCAGGCGTTCCCCATAAATTCTGTGAAGAGAAACAAAGGCAATTCATTGAATATTATGTGGAACTGAAAACAACTGTGGGTGATGAACCGATTCTTTTTATTGATGGAGTCCATCCGACTCAGGCCACTAAAATCAGCTATGGCTGGATACGCAAAGGCCAGAAAAAAGCAGTAAAAACAACAGGCAGCCGCACACGCCTGAATATCATGGGGCGCTAAATCTGAAAGCACTGACGTCACCGCTAATCTGCGAATATAAAACCATTAATGAATATAATGTATACCGTTTTTTCAATGATATACGAAAGGTTTATCCTGATTATAACCAGAAAATCCACGTTATTCTGGATGGAGCAGGTTATCACCGTTCACAGTTAGTGAAAGACTGGACGGAAGTGGTAAATATCAGGCTGCATTACCTTCCCCCTTACAGTCCAAACCTGAATCCGATAGAAAGAATGTGGAAATTAAGGAACGAACATGCGCGGAATAATCGCTACTTCAGCAGTACGCGAGTGTTCAGGGACGCAATATCTGTCTTTTTTAACCAGACGCTGCCGGATATAGCGGCTGACATCCAGAATTAATGATCACTTTCGGGTGTTCACACCCACATCTTGATGTTTATTGGGTATATATGCATACCAAAAGATGGGGGGGGATCAGATTGTTTCTGTTAAAGATAATAATTACGTAACTTTTAATAATCCAATGCTTTCGTGGGGGAAATCATATTCATGGAACTTCTACATACATGGCCCAGGTAATCATATTGTCATAAATGGCGGTAAATTTGGCACGGGAATGCCGCTAATTGGCTGTACAGATGACGCTGCAGGGTTAACTATTGGCAGGGGTCAACTATTGTATATAACACTTCGGCTAATATCTATGCAGCATGAATTACATCTGTTCAGAATGCCTTGCAACTAGAGTCATTAAGAGAACGACGCTCTATTGATGGTGAGATTACGATAACATTTGGTGATTCGACAAATGGTATTTGACTTTTAGCTAGGGATGTTAAATATCATCAAAATGGAAGTTTGGTTACTATAGAGTTTATTATAAGACTGAACGTATTCGCAGAACAATCAGGTTAAATGAGAATGAAAAACCTACCGCACAAAGCCGCAAACCAAGTATCTGGCGTTATTTCCATAACTTTTGGTTTGACAACTGGGTGGCAAGTGTTTACGGCGAGCCATCGATCGCGGAAATGATTACATTGATTTTTACAAATTTAACAACCCTGATTGTGATCCTGTACATAAAAGCGATGTCAATGTTGATGCCACAATAAAAGGTTCTATAACTTATAGTATTGATTCTTATTGGGCATAGAAAACATTTAACAAAAATGGTTTATTAACACATTAATAAGGAAGTTGATGTTTATCATATTTTTACACCGTATATTGCGAATAGTATGATATGGGAAAAGAGAACTGGACTTTCGATCGGTATAGTATAAAATGCATGAAAAAACATTAGGATTTATCCGTGATTAAGTCAATACAAATCTTAAGAGCACTTGCTGCTTGGGCAGTTGTTTATCATCATATTTCTCAAGTCATGTTTCAATGGTCTGCATCATCCAAATTGATGCACACTATTGCACTTAAGGCTGGCAATGGTGTCGATATGTTTTTTATCATAAGTGGCTTTATTATTTATAAGTCAATATCGAAAAATAATATTACACCTACGTCATTTGCTCTCAATAGGATGGTAAGAATTATTCCTGCATATTGGTTCTACACATTGCTGGTAGTGGTAATATCATACAATTTTCACGGAGTTATTCCGTTTGCTGAGATTGGATTAAATAATGTATTAAAAAGCCTTGCTTTTATTCCGGTAATGAATCAACAGATAGGTTGGTATATTCCAACCCTAACGGTTGGGTGGACTCTTAATTTTGAAATGCTATTTTATACGTGCGTATTTATTTCTCTGTTATTCCCTGAAAACAACAAAAAAATTTGCTGTATTCTAATTCCTCTTGTTGTAATGAATTTGTTTTCATGGCTTGGCAATAATGAGTCTACTGTATTTCTTTTCTATAATGATGAACTGTTGTTTGAGTTTGTTATGGGGGGGGTAATAGCTATATGTTATAATAATGGGCTATTCAGAAATATCGGTGTTAAAACTGCACTAACAATATCCGTATTATCACTGATAAGTATATTTTTTAGCAATGAATCAAAAAGACTTCTCCAAATTGGAATCCCTTGCGCTGCTTTAATTGTTTCCGCTTTATGTCTTGAAAACAATATTGGCAATAGCACTATATCAAGAGTTGCATCTAAACTTGGAGATTGGTCATACTCGACATATCTTTCGCATGTGATCATTATATGTATAATAAATAAGCTATGTGATATCTATATGTTAGATAAATTATTGATGGTTGTACCAATTATAGTACTTATTCTTCTGTCTTCATACTTAAGCTATAAATATATTGAGATTCCATGCGGCTTAATTTTGAAAAGAAAATCTAAAATTAAATGCATCAAATAATTCTAAATAAAAAGATACGTTTAAGCGTAAGACAAAACTGAGACACACAAAGCTTTGCACTGGATTGCAAGGCTTTGTGCTATTCGAGATATAGTAAGGTTGGCTCGCTCCATTGCACCGCGATCTTCAAATCTGCGGATTACTTCAAGAAGTTGCATCGGCTCAATATCCTGAATTTCAAGACCGCCGATGATAGGTAAAATGTCGTCGTCAAACATTTTGGCAAGTTCAGTCGCATAGCCGACTGACCATACTTGCCTCTTATGCTCGTACCATTCCTTGTAAATCGCACTAAAGGAATTGTTGTTATACGAAGCCTTTTTCGCCTTTACCGGATCTATGCCAACCGAGATATCTTTCCTCGCGGTCCATGCCTTATCCCTTGCCTCTTGCAAAGTCATAAGCGGATATTTTCCGACAGTCAGGATTTTCTCCTTACCGTCAATCTTGTAGCGAAGCTGCCATACCTTTTTCCCGGATACAGGAACATAAAGGTACAGGCCATTACCATCGAGAAGGCGGTATGGTTTTTCTTTCGGCTTTGCTGCTTCAATCTGCTTAACGGTGAGCATGGGTAAAAATCCGGTGGGTAAAATTATTTTATCCACTTTTTACCCGTCATGGTGTGCGGCTGTCAACGATCTGACGCGAACCATGACGAACCGTGTATATACGGAAGGCTTGATATTCAGGGGATTTTGCGGACTGGTACGGATGGGAGCGAACTGATAAATGGTGTCCCCTGCAGGAATCGAACCTGCAATTAGCCCTTAGGAGGGGCTCGTTATATCCATTTAACTAAGAGGACAGCGCGGCATGAGTATACCCGCTAATGGACTGCGGGGTAAGTACACTGCCGCTCGATTGCTTAAACGCTCGCCACTCACGCCGGATTTTTATCATTTTTCTTAATGTTTTCCGCACGTTCTGCTTTCTGACGTGCTTCTTCTTTTCGCTTATTGCCCATGTCGTTGCGAATTTGCGCATGACTCATCAACGCGAAGATAAAGGTGCCGCCACAGATGTTTCCCGCCAGAGTGGGAAGCGCAAATGGCCAGACAAAATCGCTCCAGTGTAGTGTGCCGTTAAACACCAGATAGAGGATCTCTACGGAACCGACAACGATATGAGTGGTGTCTCCCAGGGCGATAAGCCAGGTCATCAAAATAATCACTACTATTTTTGCCGCACCCGCCGCCGGAAACATCCATACCATAGTAGCTATTAGCCAGCCGGAAATGATCGCATTGGCAAACATCTCGCTGGGCGAGTTCTTCATCACATCCATGCCGATTTTGACAAACGCATCGCGGGTTTCTTCATCAAAAATAGGCATATACTCAAAAGCCCACGCCGCAATACCCGTTCCCAGAATATTACCTAACAGAACAACGCCCCAAAGTCGTAGTAATAAACCGACATTGCCCATTGTCGGTTTTTGCATTACGGGTAGTACCGCTGTCACGGTGTTCTCAGTAAATAATTGCTGGCGCGCCATAATAACGATAATAAAACCAAAGGTATAACCGAGATTCTCCAGCAAGAAACTCCCTGGCACGCCTTCCAGTTCGACATGAAATATCCCTTTTGCCAGTAGCGATGCACCCATCGACAGACCTGCTGCAATAGCTGACCACAGTAGCGCCATTGCGTCGCGTTCCAGCTCTTTTTCGCCGTCCTGACGAATATGTTCGTGGATAGCCATTGCCCGGGAAGGGAGCCGATCTTCATCTATTTCAATTTTTTTTCCGCGCTCTTTTTCTTCACTCTCGACTTCAATTTCGTCGCTGTGTTTATCAATTTTATCGTTATCCATGGTGAGTTCTCTTGATTAGCACGTATGGCTAAAGCGTAGCGGCTTTTTTGCTCGCAACTGGCGGGAGTTACTCTGAAAATGAATAAAAGGCAACGTTTGCCTTTTTCTGTTTCTATAGAATCAAGTAGCCTACAGGGCGGTGATTACCAGGCTATGATCAAATCAGCAAAACAGGGCGTATGGACATCATTTGACGTGCTGTTACAATCGCCCACACCTAAACAGGCGGATACGGTATCGTTCCGTCATGGATGGCAAACTGCATAAGCCATAAAAAAAACAGGGAGACATTTATGAAGCTTCGCCTGTCGGCGCTTGCTCTGGGAACTACGCTTCTGGTGGGGTGTGCGAGTTCCGGAACAGATCAGCAAGGGCGTTCTGACCCGTTAGAAGGGTTCAACCGCACCATGTACAATTTTAACTTCAATGTGTTAGACCCGTATGTGGTTCGACCGGTGGCTGTCGTGTGGCGTGATTATGTTCCGCAACCGGCACGTAATGGGTTAAGCAACTTTACTGGCAACCTTGAAGAACCTGCAGTGATGGTTAACTACTTCCTGCAGGGCGACCCTTATCAGGGGATGGTCCACTTTACCCGCTTTTTCCTGAACACTATTTTGGGGATGGGGGGTTTTATTGATGTTGCTGGGATGGCGAATCCGAAACTGCAACGAACGGAACCTCACCGTTTTGGTAGCACGCTCGGTCACTATGGCGTGGGGTATGGGCCTTATGTTCAGTTACCGTTCTACGGTAGCTTCACGCTGCGTGATGACGGCGGTGATATGGCTGATGGCCTCTATCCAGTGCTTTCGTGGTTGACCTGGCCGATGTCGGTAGGAAAATGGACACTTGAAGGTATCGAAACGCGTGCGCAACTGCTGGATTCTGATGGCCTGCTTCGTCAGTCGTCCGATCCTTACGTCATGGTGCGCGAGGCGTACTTCCAGCGTCATGATTTCATCGCCAATGGCGGAGAACTCAAACCGCAGGAAAACCCGAATGCGCAAGCGATTCAGGATGATTTAAAAGATATCGATTCTGAATAAGAAGCCAATAAAAAAGGTGAGTTGGAAAACTCACCTTTTTTCTTATTAAGCTAGCGTGTTATTAGAACGCGTAGTTAAAGTTAGTACCGAACAGCCAGGCTTTACCTTCAGACTCGAACTGATACGGGCCTTCGTTGATCTTCACGCTCTGACCGTGCATATAAGAGACACCAACATCGACAGATGCATCTTTATTAAATGCATATGTCGTACCTGCGCTCAGCCAGAAACGGTCCTGATCCGGAATGGAAATCGAACGGTTCTGTGCCGGAACGGGGCTATCATCGAAGGCGATACCGGTACGGAAGGTCCAGTTATCATCGTAGTAATAAGTGGTACCCAGTGCGATGCGGTAAGCATCTTTAAAGCCTTCATGCTTCTGGAACAGCGTATCACCACTGGTGGACGTAGCTTTCAACTCCTGGAATTGACTCCAGCTGGTGTAAGCCAGACTATAGTGAATCGCCCACTGCGGCGCGACACGGTTATAACCAGACACTTCCCACATTTCAGGCAGATTTAGCGTCAGATAACCTGACTGCGTAGCTCCGCCCGTAGCCGTTGGCAGACCGAAATTGTAGTTGTTAATAGCAATTGGCAGATCGCTACTGTAGTTACCTTTGAAGTCAATTTTAACTTCAGAACGGTAGGTCAACGCGTAGCGATTATTTTTATCCAGTTCATACAGGATGCCGGCATTCCAGCCAAAGCCCCATTTGTTACCATTCAGATGGGCAATTTTCTCATCGCTTGGGATACTATTAGCCATGCCCGCCAGTTGCTGTCCTTGTAGAGTCGCCCCGGCGGGAGATTGCATAATCTGACCTGCAACCAGCTGCCCCAGATCGCCTGCGAAGCGTTCAATTTTCGCACGGGCATAGACGGCATTCAGACCGAGACCAAAACTCCATGCGTTATTTAAGCGATAGGCGCCGCTTAAGTTCATGTTGATGGTCTCGAGGTCGGTTGTACCACCGACAGAACCGCCTGCATAAGTATCGTTAAACTCTGTCGCCAGGCCATAGTTAGAGGTAATGGAAGCCCCCCAACCAAATTGATCGTTAATTGGCGCAACAAAGTGAGCGTTCGGAACCCATGCCGTAGGCGCGATATTATCCGCGTCCAGGCTACGACCAGACGGAGACGTTCCGCTGATATTTACATCCGGATCAATATAAACCGCGCCCGCTGAAAAAGTTGGGCGGTCAAACATGGTAATCAACGCGGGGTTACGGCTGACGTTACCGGCATCATCGGCAATTGCGCCTTCCCCTGAATAAGCCCGGCCCAGGCCTGAGGAAGAAAATTCGTTTAACTGAAAGCCTGCCGACCAGGCCTGGGTGGAGATAAGTGCCACTGCGACTGCGATAGCAGACTTTGTAAACAGGGTTTTCTGGCTCATGACCATAACCTCAATAATTTATTTTTATACAAACTATGTTACGTGCTGTAACAGGAGCGCGAAGTGTAGGGTCTGATGTACATCTTAGAAATCAGACC
The DNA here is from genome assembly GCF_005781075.1 of Escherichia sp. E2562. NCBI lineage: Bacteria > Pseudomonadati > Pseudomonadota > Gammaproteobacteria > Enterobacterales > Enterobacteriaceae > Escherichia > Escherichia sp. E2562. The sequence goes on from NZ_VATM01000005.1 coordinate 228,943, forward strand.
AGTGGCGAGAGTATAGGTCGGACCAGATGGAATGTTGCAAGTATGTTTCTATGTTTTTTCAAATATGATCTAAGAAACGCGATCCAGCTGGCAAAATTTGGAGGTAGTGCACTCATAGATTTGGGTGAATTTTGTTTTAGATCATTTTTAAGTGTGATTTCGGTCACTTATCCGATTTTGCAGAATTAACAACTGGAGTGGCACTTTTCAGAAGCGTAAAATATCCGCAACGTTTATCTGGCACCTTAGGTGCACATACAGAGGAAATCAACGATGAGTAAATGTAGTGCTGATGAAACCCCGGTTTGCTGCTGTATGGATGTTGGCACCATTATGGACAACTCCGACTGCACCGCGTCTTACAGCCGCGTGTTTGCAAACCGCGCAGAAGCAGAACAAACGCTGGCGGCGCTGACTGAAAAAGCCCGTAGCGTGGAATCCGAACCATGCAAAATCACCCCGACTTTCACTGAAGAGTCTGACGGTGTGCGCCTGGATATCGATTTCACTTTTGCCTGCGAAGCTGAAACACTGATCTTCCAGCTGGGTCTGCGTTAATTCCTCTCGGGTACGTACGCCCCTGCCAGCAACAGGCAGGGGCGTTTTCTTTTCTTTCTCCTGTCTTCACTGTGTCATAGCTCCCACTTTCCCTTTTCTCCGCTTGGCTAAATGTAAAAAAATGGTTAAGACTATGATCAGGTCAGACCACTTTATATCTTATTTTTACAGGGGAGTGTTATGGGTCAGGTTTTACCGCTGATTACCCGTCAGGGCGATCGTATCGCCATCGTTAGCGGGTTACGTACGCCTTTTGCCCGCCAGGCGACGGCTTTTCATGGCATTCCTGCTGTTGATTTGGGGAAGATGGTCGTAGGCGAATTGCTGGCACGCAGCGAAATTCCCGCAGAAGTGATTGAGCAACTGGTCTTCGGTCAGGTTGTGCAAATGCCGGAAGCGCCCAACATTGCGCGTGAAATTGTTCTCGGCACTGGAATGAATGTGCATACCGATGCTTACAGCGTCAGCCGCGCTTGCGCTACCAGTTTCCAGGCGGTTGCAAACGTCGCAGAAAGCCTGATGGCGGGAACTATTCGAGCGGGGATTGCTGGTGGGGCAGATTCCTCTTCTGTATTGCCAATTGGCGTCAGTAAAAAACTGGCGCGCGTGCTGGTTGATGTCAACAAAGCACGAACCATGAGCCAGCGCCTGAAACTTTTTTCTCGCTTACGTTTGCGTGACTTAATGCCGGTGCCTCCGGCAGTGGCGGAATACTCCACTGGATTACGGATGGGCGACACCGCCGAACAAATGGCAAAAACGTACGGCATCACCCGTGAACAGCAAGATGCGTTGGCCCACCGTTCGCATCAACGTGCCGCCCAGGCGTGGTCAGAAGGTAAATTAAAAGAAGAAGTCATGACCGCTTATATCCCGCCTTATAAACAGCCTCTTGCGGAAGATAATAATATTCGCGGCAATTCCACGCTTGCCGACTACGCAAAGCTGCGCCCGGCGTTTGATCGCAAACACGGGACGGTAACGGCGGCAAACAGTACGCCGCTGACCGATGGCGCGGCAGCGGTGATCCTGATGACTGAATCCCGGGCGAAAGAATTAGGGCTGGTGCCGCTGGGATATCTGCGCAGCTACGCATTTACCGCTATAGATGTCTGGCAGGACATGCTGCTCGGTCCGGCCTGGTCAACACCGCTGGCGCTGGAACGTGCTGGCTTGACAATGGCCGATCTGACGTTGATTGATATGCACGAAGCGTTTGCCGCCCAGACGCTGGCCAATATTCAGTTGCTTGGCAGCGAACGTTTTGCCCGCGACGTACTGGGGCGTGCACATGCCACTGGCGAAGTTGACGATAGCAAATTTAACGTGCTTGGCGGCTCGATTGCTTATGGTCATCCCTTTGCGGCTACCGGCGCACGGATGATTACCCAGACCTTACATGAGCTGCGGCGTCGCGGCGGTGGGTTTGGTTTGGTGACTGCCTGTGCCGCAGGTGGGCTTGGCGCGGCAATGGTTGTGGAGGCGGAATAATGGAAATGGCATCAGCGTTTAGCCTCAATGTCCGTCTGGACAACATTGCCGTTATCACCATTGATGTTCCCGGCGAGAAAATGAATACCCTGAAGGCGGAATTTGCTTCGCAGGTGCGCGCCATTATTAAGCAACTCCGTGAAAACAAAGAGTTGCGCGGCGTGGTGTTTGTCTCCGCTAAACCAGACAACTTCATTGCTGGCGCAGACATCAACATGATCGGTAACTGCAAAACGGCGCAAGAAGCGGAAGCACTGGCGCGGCAGGGCCAACAGTTGATGGCGGAGATTCATGCTCTGCCTGTTCCGGTTATTGCCGCTATTCACGGCGCTTGCCTGGGGGGCGGGCTGGAGCTGGCGCTGGCATGTCATGGCCGTGTCTGTACTGACGATCCTAAAACTGTGCTCGGTTTGCCGGAGGTTCAGCTTGGATTATTGCCAGGTTCAGGCGGAACTCAGCGTTTGCCACGCCTGACAGGTGTCAGCACAGCATTAGAGATGATCCTCACCGGAAAACAACTTCGGGCGAAACAGGCATTAAAGTTGGGGCTGGTGGATGACGTCGTTCCGCACTCCATTTTGCTGGAAGCCGCTGTTGAGCTGGCAAAGCAGGATCGTCCATCTTCCCGCCCTCTACCTGTACGCGAGCGTATTCTGGCGGGGCCGTTAGGTCGTGCATTGTTGTTCAAAATGGTAGGCAAGAAAACAGAGCAAAAAACTCAGGGTAACTATCCAGCGACAAAACGCATTCTTGACGTTATTGAAACCGGTTTAGCGCAGGGGGCCAGCAGTGGCTATGACGCCGAAGCTCGGGCGTTTGGTGAACTGGCGATGACGCCGCAATCGCAGGCGCTGCGCAATATCTTTTTTGCCAGTACTGAAGTGAAGAAAGATCCCGGCAGTGATGTTCCTCCTGCGCCATTAAACAGCGTGGGGATTTTAGGCGGCGGGTTGATGGGCGGTGGAATTGCCTACGTTACTGCCTGTAAAGCGGGTCTGCCGGTAAGAATTAAAGATATCAATGCCCAGGGCATAAATCATGCGCTGAAATACAGTTGGGAGCAGCTGGAGGGTAAAGTGCGCCGTCGTCATCTCAAAGCCAGCGAACGCGACAAGCAACTGGCTTTAATTTCGGGGACGACGGATTACCGTGGCTTTGCCCATCGAGATCTGATTATTGAAGCGGTGTTTGAAAATCTCGAATTAAAACAGCAGATGGTGGCAGAAGTTGAGCAAAACTGCGCTTCTCATACCATTTTTGCCTCGAACACGTCCTCTTTACCGATTAGCGATATTGCCGCGCACGCCACGCGACCAGAGCAAGTTATCGGCCTGCATTTCTTCAGCCCGGTGGAAAAAATGCCGCTGGTGGAAATCATTCCTCATGCGGGGACATCGGCGAAAACCATCACCACCACGGTAAAACTGGCGAAAAAACAGGGCAAAACGCCGATTGTGGTAAAGGATAAAGCTGGGTTTTATGTCAATCGCATCCTGACGCCGTATATTAATGAAGCTATCCGCATGTTGACCGAAGGCGAACGTGTTGAGCATATTGATGCCGCGCTGGTGAAATTTGGTTTTCCGGTGGGGCCAATCCAACTTTTGGATGAGGTAGGAATTGATACCGGGACTAAAATTATTCCTGTACTGGAAGCAACTTATGGAGAACGTTTTAGCGCGCCTGCAAATGTTGTTTCTTCAATTTTGAATGATGATCGCAAAGGCAGAAAAAATGGCCGAGGTTTCTATCTTTATGGCCAAAAAGGGCGTAAAAGCAAAAAACAGGTCGATCCCGCCATTTACCCGCTAATTGGTGTACAAGGGCAGGGGCGACTCTCCGCACCGCAGGTTGCTGAACGGTGTGTGATGTTGATGCTGAATGAAGCAGTACGTTGTCTGGACGAGCAGGTTATCCGAAGTGTGCGTGACGGGGATATTGGCGCGGTATTTGGAATAGGCTTCCCACCGTTTCTTGGTGGCCCGTTCCGATATATCGATGCTCTCGGCGCGGGGGAAGCCGTTGCAACAATGCAACGACTGGCCACGCAGTATGGTTCTCGTTTTACCCCTTGCGAGCGTCTATTAGAGGTGAGCGAGCGCGGGGAAAGTTTTTGGAAAACAAGTGCAACTGACCCTCAATAAAAAGGTCAAAGCTATATGAATCCGCGCTGAATGGCGGAGTGTTGGTCAAAATGTAAACACATATTGACTATACTTGCGCCATTGAGGTAAAAAACAGCGTTTCATTCGGTGAATGGATAAGGCACAATGCCGGCCACCGCCTTGTTTCTCTGGTTTCAGATGAACGGGGCGGGTGAATCTGGTTAACAAAAGCGGTGCAATATGCAAGTTTTTATCATGCGTCACGGCGACGCAGCCCTCGATGCCGCCAGTGATTCGGTTCGTCCTCTGACCACTAACGGTTGTGACGAATCTCGCCTGATGGCGAACTGGTTGAAAGGTCAAAAAGTGGAAGTCGAACGTGTTCTGGTGAGCCCGTTCCTGCGAGCCGAGCAAACACTGGAGGAAGTAGGGGATTGTATGAACCTGCCTTCCAACGTGGAAGTTCTGCCGGAGTTGACGCCCTGCGGCGATGTAGGGCTGGTCAGTGCATATTTACAGGCGCTGACCAACGAAGGTGTCGCTTCGGTACTGGTTATCTCCCACTTACCGTTAGTCGGATATCTGGTTGCCGAGTTATGTCCGGGCGAAACGCCGCCTATGTTTACCACTTCGGCCATTGCCAGCGTAACGCTTGATGAAAGCGGAAACGGCACATTCAACTGGCAGATGAGTCCGTGTAATTTGAAAATGGCAAAAGCAATCTGATGTGATCGTAAAGTGCCCGATGGCGCAAGCTATCGGGCCTGAATTTTTCATACCTTATTGAAATTCTCCCAATAACGATGCAGATGGCGTCTTTTTAGCGTTTAATCGCCGATTTGTATAAAGTTACATCTAGAAACATTCATTAACTTTTCTTGTATTTTATTTCCAGAGTTAACCACTGTGAACGCAAAATAAGAGAGTAGAAAAGAGATACTTTTTGGTCTTGATTTTATATTAATTGTAGTGTTTTAATATTGTATCGGCAAAAAATAAAAATACAATCGTGTTATTTGCTGTTGGTTGTTTTTTGCTCTTCAATCATTCACTCCATGATGTGTTTATACCATATTTTAGCCATTTGCCACGTAATTCCAGGAAAGTTCTCAAAATATTATTTGTTTTGTTAATTATTTAAATATTTCTAAATATTGTTGTTAGTAAATTTAAATTGTGTCACGCGCTCTATAATATCAACATGCTCGCCACGCCAAAGAATATCATCTCACGAGACCTCAGAAATCCTATTCAATGGTGGGTTATAAGCCACTGCAAATTACACTGAAAGTTATTATATTCAGTATTAATGTGTCAGTTGGCTGACATTTTAATTATTTATGATTTAAGGACAAATAATGAGTAAGTTTGTAAAAGCAGCCGTCGCCACAGCAATGCTTATGGGGGCGCTGACTTCAGCATCGGTCGTAGCCGCAGGGAACAACGGTACAGTGAGATTTTTCGGTATAATTGAAGACTCTCCGTGCTCAATTGTTCCTGATGACCATAAGCTGGAAGTGGATATGGGGAGCATCGGTACCGGTTCTTTAACGGGTGGCAAAACTACCACACCAAAGGATTTCCAGATTCGTTTACAGGATTGCAATTTCAATACTGAAACAACGATGACCACGACATTTACCGGTAATCCATATTCCGGTAATCCAAATAATTACTCCCTGTCTAACCTGGATAATGGCACCGAAGTTCCAAACGTAAGTCTGGTGATTGGCGACCAGCGTGGTAAAGGCTATGACCTGGGCAAAGGTATCGATCAGGCCATCGCAATGGACAGTTCAACGGGTAAAGGCAAACAGAAACAAACGCTGAAATTTAAAGCCTGGTTAGTCGGTGAAACTGCTGCGGTAACACCAACTCCGGCTCCGTTTGAAACGCTAACAACATTCCAGATTACGTATCTTTAATGTGACTCCCCCATAACTGCAAAGTTATGGGGTTTTTAAATGAAAGATAATTAAATTATAATAATTACGGATGGATACGTAAATGCCCGAACATTCTTTTCTCCGTTTACGGGGCCTTTCGTGGTGGATTGCTCTGGCAATTTCCGGAAGTCCATTTTATGCCCTGGCAGATGATACCATTCAGTTTGATGCCCGATTTCTCGAGTTAAAAGGGAATACCAAAATTGATTTGGGTCGTTTTTCCCAAAAAGGTTATGTTGAGCCGGGTAAATATAATTTACAGGTTCATGTAAATAACCAATCCTTACCTGATGAATACGATATCTACTGGTACGCAGTCGAAAACAATCCTGATAAATCGTATGCCTGCTTACCGCCTGAACTGGTTGCTCAGTTAGGCTTTAAAGAAGATATCACGAAAAATTTGCAATGGATTCGTGATGGTCAGTGTTTGAATACTGAACCGTTAAATGGCATGGAAATGACTGGTGATTTAAGCCAGTCAGTTCTCGTGATTTCTTTGCCACAGGCTTATCTTGAATATACCGACAGTGAATGGGATCCACCTTCACGTTGGGATGAAGGTATTCCCGGTCTTATTGCCGATTACAGTATCAACGCCCAGACCCGGCATGAAGAGGGTGGGGATGATACTAACGATATTAGTGGTAATGGTACGGTTGGCGTTAACGTTGGCCCGTGGCGCCTGCGTGCCGACTGGCAGAGCGACTATCAGCATACCCGCAGTAACGATGATGGTGATGCTAACGATAGCGGCACGCAAAAAAACTGGGAGTGGAGCCGTTATTACGCCTGGCGCGCCTTGCCGTCATTAAAAGCCAAACTTTCGCTGGGTGAAGATTACCTCAACTCCGATATTTTTGATGGCTTTAGCTACATTGGCGGTAGCATCAGCACCGACGATCAAATGTTGCCGCCAAACCTTCGCGGCTACGCCCCGGATATTTCCGGTGTAGCACATACCACCGCGAAAGTTACGATAACGCAAATGGGGCGCGTCCTTTATGAAACCCAGGTCCCCGCAGGCCCGTTCCGTATTCAGGATATCGGTGATTCGGTATCTGGCACGCTGCATGTCCGCATTGAAGAACAAAATGGTCAGGTGCAGGAATATGACGTCAGCACGGCTTCCATGCCGTTTCTGACCCGACCAGGCCAGGTGCGATATAAAGTGGCGATGGGCCGTCCGCAAAACTGGGATCATCATGTCGAAGGGAGTTTCTTCTCGGGAGGCGAGGCATCATGGGGGATTGCCAATGGCTGGTCGCTCTATGGCGGTGCGTTAGCGGATGAAAACTACCAGTCAGCGGCAATTGGACTTGGGCGCGATTTGGCACTGTTCGGCGCGTTAGCGTTTGACGTTACCAACTCCCGTACTCGTTTTGACGACAACAGCGTATACGGTAACAAAACGCTGGATGGTAACTCTTATCGCGTCAGTTATGCCAAAGATTTTGATGAACTCAACAGCCGTGTGACCTTTGCCGGATATCGCTTCTCTGAAAAAAACTACATGACCATGAGCGAATACCTGGATGCTAACAACGCCGATCGGGCGCGCACGGGTAACGACAAAGAGATGTATACGGTCACTTACAACCAGAACTTCAGGGATGCGCGTGTTTCGGTCTATCTCAACTATTCCCACCACACCTACTGGGACCGCGAAGATCAAACCAACTACAACATGATGCTTTCTCATTATTTCAATATGGGAAGTATCAGAAACATGAGCATTTCTCTGACCGGTTATCGCTATGAATACGATAACAATGCCGATAAAGGTATTTATCTTTCCTTAAGCCTGCCGTGGGGTGACAGCAGCACCATTAGTTACAACGGCAACTATGGCAGTGGTGCCGACAGCAGCCAGGCGAGCTTGTACCATCGAATAGATGACGCCAGCCACTATACGGTGAGCACAGGGACCAGTGAAAACCACGCCAGTGTAGATGGTTATTACAGCCACGATGGCACTATGGCAAAAGTTGATCTGAGCGCCAACTATCATGAAGGGCAATACACTTCCGCGGGTATCTCTTTACAGGGCGGTGCAACGCTGACTGCCCACGGCGGCGCGCTGCATCGCACGCAGAACATGGGCGGCACGCGTTTGCTGATTGATGCCGATGGCGTTGCCAATGTGCCAGTAGAAGGCAACGGTGCTGCTGTTTATACCAACATGTTTGGTAAAGCTGTGGTGGCCGATGTTAACGACTACTACCGTAATCAGGCTTATATCGATTTGAATAACCTGCCAGAAAATGCTGAGGCCACCCAGTCGGTGGTCCAGGCAACGCTAACGGAAGGTGCCATTGGTTATCGTAAATTTGCGGTGATCAGTGGGCAGAAAGCAATGGCGGTATTGCGATTGCAGGATGGTAGTCATCCGCCATTTGGTGCGGAAGTGAAAAATGTTAATAAACAGCAAGTTGGTCTGGTTGATGATGAAGGGAATGTCTATCTGGCGGGCGTTAAACCGGGTGAACGCATGACGGTATCCTGGGAGGGAGAATCCCACTGCGATATCAGTCTGCCGGACCCGCTACCGGATGATCTCTTCAATGGCTTGCTGTTGCCATGCCTGCAAATTGGGGGAAGTGCTCCCGCAATATCACATGATATTCAGCCCGTCATTCAGGAGCAGACACAACAGGTGACACCAATGGAACCACCAATGTCTGTTTCATCGAATTAATAACGTGATTAAGGAATGATCCATGTCTAAACATATCTCTTCAAAAAAGATCGTCACTGCATTGACGTTGATGGCGGCGGCTGCAAGTTTTTACGCACAGGCTTCAGTGACGCCCGATCGTACCCGTTTGATTTTTAACGAAAGTGATAAATCTATTAGTGTTACCCTACATAATAACGATCCTAAACTTCCTTACCTGGCGCAAAGCTGGATTGAAGATGAAAAGGGTAACAAGGTGAGTTCACCATTAGCTGTTTTACCTCCTGTACAGCGTATTGATGCGATGATGAACGGTCAGGTGAAAATTCAGGGATTGCCAGATATCCACAAATTGCCTGCCGATCGCGAAACGATGTTCTACTTTAACGTTCGCGAGATCCCGCCTAAATCGAATAAAGCTAACACGCTGCAAATTGCTCTGCAGACACGTATCAAACTTTTCTGGCGTCCTAAGGTACTGGAAAAAAGCAGCACACAAACTCCCTGGCAGCATAAAGTGACCCTAACCCGCAGCGGCCAGGAATTTACCGTCAATAACCCAACGGCGTATTACGTCATCATCAGCAACGCCAGTACGCAGAAAAATGGCAATCCAGCGGCAGGTTTCTCGCCGTTAGTCATGCCGCCCAAAACCAACGCCCCGTTAAACGTGAAAATGGATAGCACACCGTCAACGACTATGGTGCGCGTATGCCGCTCTTTTTCCGCTGTAGCGGTAGTGCCTGCCTGGTGGATGAAGAACTAAGCAGCAAAGGCTGATTCCAGGAGAATCCGATGAGAAAGATGTTTCTGGTTAAATTACTGCTGGTTTTTGGTGTGGTGAGCCATCCTGCGGCAGGCGGAGAATCGAAATCCGTTGATCTGATATTGCGGGTGCTGGTCGATGCTCCGCCACCTTGTTCAGTAACGGGTAGTGCTGTGGAGTTTGGTGATGTGATCATCAAAAAGAACAATGGCACCAACTATCGCATGAATGCTGAGTACAAATTGGACTGTAAGGGAAGTCTAAGTGACGACCTGCAAATGCAGTTTAAGGGAACGACTACCACGATTAATGGCGAAACAGTGTTGAGTACAGGAATTTCTGGATTTGGGATTCGAATTGAAAGTGCGTCTGATAATTCGCTGTTTCCGATTGGCGAAAACAACTGGACGCCTTTCAACATCAACAGCCAACCGAAACTGAAAGCGGTGCCAGTAAAAGAGAGCGGTGTATCACTCGCGGCATCGGAATTTAACGCCAGTATGACGATGGTGGTGGATTACCAATGAAACGACTCGGTTTTTTTGTGATTTGTGGTTGCTGTTGCGTGGTACAGGCGGCAACACCAGACATTACTTTTCACGGAACTTTGGTATCACCGCCAGTTTGTACCATTAGCGGCGGGAAAACCATTGAAGTGGATTTTGGCGACATCCTTATTAATGACATTGACGGTGTTAACTTTCGTCAGACTGTACCCTATGAGATCTCCTGTGATTCTGGAGTTCGTGATGCGGTTTGGGAGATGACTCTGACCTGGAAGGGGACTCCCACCAATTACAATACGTCGGCAGTCCAGACCAGCGTTACCGACCTGGGCATTGAAATGCAACAAAATGGCAGTCCGTTTGAGCTGGATAAACCTCTGAGTATTGATCCTGCCAGCCCCCCAATGCTCAAGGCGGTACCGGTGAAAGCCAGCGGCGCGGTGTTGGGAGACGGAGCATTTTCCGCGTATGCCACGCTACAGGTGGATTACCAATGAAAACACAAGAATATGTTCTCGCAACGCTGCTGGGGAGCTTAATGCTGCTCTGTGTAGCGCCGGTGCAGGCGGCTGACAACCTGCATTTTTACGGTAATTTATTGAATAAAACCTGTACACCGGTAGAGACACAAGGATTGCTGGCGGAAGTACAGTTTCCTACGGTGAGTGCACAAGATTTAGTGGTCGCCGGGCAGTCGGCCCGTGTGCCGGTGGTTTTTCAACTGAAAGACTGTAAGGGACCAACGTCATACAACGTAAAGGTAACCTTGACCGGCACGGAAGATAGCGAACAGCCGGGTATTCTGGCGCTGGATGCGTCATCGGGTGCGCAGGGAGTTGGTATAGGAATGGAAAAAAACGACGGCACACCTGTTGCCATCAACAGTTCTACTGGAGCGACCTTTGTACTTAATAACGGCAGCAATAGTCTTAATTTCTGGGCCTGGTTACAGGCAAAAAGCGGTCGTGATGTGACTCCTGGCAATTTTACCGCCCAGCTAACCGCAACGTTTGAGTACCTTTAAAATGAAAAAATTACGCCATGTTTTTTGCTTACTAGTGTTGATACTAATGGTACCCACCGCGATGGCATCAACAATATTTCGTGATATGCACACGTTGATGGGGTATGCCGGTAACGGTAATACCGCAATCTGGTATGAACTTAATGTCCAAACTTTATCTGGCGTCTATCAGGGAACATATCACCGGGATGGTTATACTCTTTATACCGGAGATATTCCCAATATATCCTGGAATGGGCCAGGGACAGCACCAGAAATTAATGTGAAAAGTGGGGATTATATTGACTCATCGAATTGCCCAGGGTTGCCGACATCGGGAGGTTTTAGTTGTAGTAAGGTTATCATGGATATTATCGTTGAAGGCGATCCCGGTAGCTGTCCCTGGATAGTGACCAGTAATATCAAAACACAAGCAAGAGCGACTGGTACTGTTTACCTGGGGCCTTCAGCGTTTAACTCCACCTGTCCGCCAGTTCCTTTAGACCCTTATGATGTTTCATGGAGTCCAAATTCGGTAGTGCATAGCAAGCTGTTATCATTGAAATCCACGGGAGGGATAATCGAAAATACACTCCCTACCTTTTTGATGAAGGATGGCAAGTTGTGTGATGGTAGCCAATTTAACGAGCGTGGCGCATATTGTCGTTTTATTTCGCAAATGATCACTTTTACGTCATATGGTTGTACAGATAGCAAAGTGACAACCATACCAAACCGACATGCGATAACCGACAAACAACTACATGATATTGTGGTGCGTGTCGATACTACTACACCGCAGCCAATAGATTCCACTTGCCGATTCCAGTATGTGCTGAATATGTTGTAGCGACCAAACCGGATACGGCGTTTATGCCGTATCCGGTTTTGCGTTCAGGGCAACTCAGGCGGCAGCCACTCTTCCACCTCAATCAACACCAATAACGCCGCATCACCACCGTACTCTTTGGGGGCCTGGTGAAACGCCATCACATGCGGATGTTGCGCCAGCCACAGTGGTGTTTGTTGCTTCAAAATATGCTTACCATGCCCATGCATCACACAGGCGCAAAACACATGTTCACGGCGGCAGGCGGCAATCAACGCGCCCAGCTCCTGTTTGGCTTGTAGCTGCGTCAGACCGTGCAAATCAAGAAACAACTCCGGCGAATAATCACCGCGCCGCAGTTTTTTCGCCTCAAAATGGCTTACATCCGGGCGAACATATTTGACCGGACCTTCGGTATTCAATAACGGCTGAAACTCATCGGAAAAATAATGGCTGGCATCGGCCTGCTCCTGAATCAACCGTTTCACCGGCACTTCGCTGACTTTTTTACGCTGTGGTCGATGGACAATCGTATCTTGCTTTATCTTGCGAGTCCCCGCCATCAACTGGCGAAACAGAGCCTGGTCCTCCTCGCTAAGTGTTGTTTTCTTTTTCATTGATGTGTCTCTATTTCTAATTTCCCTACAGTTTACCCGACTCGTCGCGCAATCGATCGTTTTAAACGTATTTTTCCTCACTCACCGCGCGTGAATGCTGATTTATCGTCATCTTCATGGCAAACTAGCCGCCGAAATTATTGCGATCATGCCCTGGAGGAATACGTGGATAAAATTTTCGTTGATGAAGCAGTAAATGAGCTGCAAACCATTCAGGACATGTTGCGCTGGTCGGTTAGCCGCTTCAGCGCGGCAAATATCTGGTACGGTCACGGCACCGATAACCCGTGGGATGAAGCCGTACAGCTGGTGTTGCCTTCGCTCTACCTGCCGCTGGATATTCCGGAAGATATGCGCAATGCGCGTCTGACCTCCAGCGAAAAACACCGCATTGTTGAGCGCGTGATCCGCCGCGTCAACGAACGCATTCCGGTGGCTTATCTGACCAACAAAGCGTGGTTCTGCGGCCATGAATTTTACGTCGATGAACGCGTGCTGGTGCCGCGCTCGCCGATTGGTGAACTGATCAACAATAAATTTGCCGGACTCATCAGCAAGCAACCGCAGCACATTTTAGATATGTGTACCGGGAGCGGCTGCATCGCTATTGCTTGCGCTTATGCTTTCCCGGAAGCGGAAGTCGACGCGGTGGACATCTCTCCAGACGCGCTGGCGGTTGCCGAACAGAACATCGAAGAACACGGTCTGATCCACAATGTCATCCCGATTCGTTCCGATCTGTTCCGTGATTTACCGAAAGTGCAGTACGACCTGATCGTCACCAACCCGCCGTATGTCGATGCGGAAGATATGTCCGACCTGCCAAATGAATACCGTCACGAGCCGGAACTGGGCCTGGCGTCTGGTACCGACGGCCTGAAACTGACCCGCCGCATTCTCGGTAACGCGGCAGATTATCTTGCTGATGATGGTGTGCTGATTTGTGAAGTCGGCAACAGCATGGTACATCTTATGGAACAATATCCGGATGTTCCGTTCACCTGGCTGGAGTTTGATAACGGCGGCGACGGTGTGTTTATGCTCACCAAAGCGCAGCTTATTGCCGCACGTGAACATTTCGCGATTTATAAAGATTAAATAAACACGCAAACACAACAATAACGGAGCCGTGATGGCTGGAAACACAATTGGACAACTCTTTCGCGTAACCACCTTCGGCGAATCGCACGGGCTGGCGCTCGGTTGCATCGTCGATGGTGTTCCGCCAGGCATTCCGCTGACGGAAGCGGATCTGCAACACGATCTTGACCGCCGCCGCCCTGGGACATCGCGCTATACCACCCAGCGCCGCGAGCCGGATCAGGTCAAAATTCTCTCCGGTGTTTTTGAAGGTGTGACCACCGGCACCAGCATTGGCCTACTCATAGAAAACACCGACCAGCGTTCTCAGGATTACAGCGCAATTAAGGACGTTTTCCGTCCAGGCCATGCCGATTACACCTACGAACAAAAATACGGTTTGCGCGACTATCGCGGCGGTGGACGCTCTTCCGCCCGTGAAACCGCCATGCGCGTGGCGGCAGGGGCGATTGCCAAAAAATATCTTGCTGAGAAATTCGGTGTCGAAATTCGCGGCTGCCTGACCCAAATGGGCGACATTCCGCTGGAAATCAAAGACTGGTCGCAGGTCGAGCAAAATCCGTTCTTCTGCCCGGACCCGGACAAAATAGAAGCCTTAGATGAACTGATGCGCGCGCTGAAAAAAGAGGGCGACTCCATTGGCGCGAAAGTCACCGTTGTTGCCAGTGGCGTCCCCGCCGGACTTGGCGAGCCGGTCTTTGACCGCCTGGATGCCGACATCGCCCATGCGCTGATGAGCATCAACGCGGTGAAAGGTGTGGAAATTGGCGATGGTTTTGACGTGGTGGCGCTGCGTGGCAGCCAGAACCGTGACGAAATCACCAAAGACGGTTTCCAGAGCAACCATGCGGGCGGCATTCTTGGCGGTATCAGCAGCGGGCAGCAAATCATTGCCCATATGGCGCTGAAACCGACCTCCAGCATTACCGTGCCGGGGCGCACCATTAACCGCTTTGGCGAAGAAGTTGAGATGATCACCAAAGGCCGTCACGATCCCTGTGTCGGGATCCGCGCGGTGCCGATCGCTGAAGCGATGCTGGCGATCGTTTTAATGGATCACCTGCTACGGCAGCGGGCGCAAAATGCCGATGTGAAGACTGATATTCCACGCTGGTAAAAAATGAACAAAACCGCGATTGCGCTGCTGGCTCTGCTTGCCAGTAGCGCCAGCCTGGCAGCGACGCCGTGGCAAAAAATAACCCAACCTGTGCCGGGTAGCGCACAATCGATAGGTAGTTTCTCCAATGGTTGTATCGTCGGCGCTGACACGCTGCCGATACAGTCCGAACATTATCAGGTCATGCGTACCGATCAGCGTCGCTACTTCGGTCACCCGGACCTGGTGATGTTTATCCAACGTCTGAGTAGTCAGGTGAGCAATCTGGGCATGGGGACGGTGTTGATTGGCGATATGGGGATGCCTGCTGGTGGGCGTTTCAACGGCGGTCACGCCAGCCACCAGACCGGACTGGATGTCGATATCTTCCTGCAACTGCCGAAAACACGCTGGACCTCTGCGCAGCTCTTGCGCCCGCAAGCATTAGATTTGGTTTCCCGCGACGGTAAACACGTTGTCCCGACGCTGTGGAAGCCGGAAATTTTCAGCTTGATCAAACTTGCCGCCCAGGACAAAGACGTCACGCGCATTTTTGTTAATCCGGCGATTAAACAACAACTTTGCCTTGATGCGGGCACCGATCGAGACTGGTTGCGCAAAGTGCGACCCTGGTTCCAGCATCGCGCGCATATGCATGTACGATTACGTTGTCCTGCCGATAGTCTGGAGTGTGAAGATCAACCTTTACCGCCACCAGGCGATGGTTGCGGGGCAGAACTGCAAAGCTGGTTTGAACCTCCAAAACCGGGAACAACAAAGCCTGAGAAGAAGACACCGCCTCCGTTGCCGCCTTCCTGCCAGGCGCTACTGGATGAGCACGTGATCTAATGGAAACGTTTAATAGCCTGTTTATGGTTTCCCCGCTGCTGCTGGGAGTTCTCTTTTTTGTCGCCATGCTGGCGGGATTTATCGACTCGATTGCCGGTGGCGGTGGGTTACTCACTATTCCGGCATTGATGGCGGCGGGGATGTCTCCCGCTAACGCGCTGGCAACCAATAAACTGCAAGCCTGCGGTGGCTCTATTTCCGCCACTATCTACTTTATTCGCCGCAAAGTGGTTAGTTTAAGCGATCAAAAACTCAATATCGCCATGACCTTTGTCGGCTCAATGAGTGGCGCACTGCTGGTGCAATATGTTCAGGCCGATATATTACGGCAGATATTGCCCATCCTCGTGATTTGCATCGGCCTCTATTTCTTGCTGATGCCAAAGCTGGGTGAAGAAGATCGCCAGCGCCGGATGTACGGTTTGCCCTTCGCGTTAATTGCCGGTGGCTGCGTCGGTTTTTATGACGGATTCTTTGGTCCGGCAGCCGGATCGTTTTACGCGCTGGCCTTTGTTACGCTGTGCGGATTCAACCTCGCCAAAGCCACGGCTCACGCCAAATTACTTAATGCAACGTCAAACATCGGCGGTTTGCTGCTGTTTATTCTCGGCGGCAAAGTGATTTGGGCGACGGGATTTGTGATGCTGGTGGGGCAGTTCCTCGGGGCGCGCATGGGTTCACGACTGGTGTTGAGCAAAGGACAAAAGCTGATCCGCCCGATGATCGTTATCGTCTCGGCGGTGATGAGTGCCAAATTACTTTATGATAGCCACGGACAGGAGATCCTCCACTGGTTGGGGATGAACTAATGAACAGTACACACCACTATGAGCAGTTGATTGAAATTTTTAATAGCTGCTTTGCCGATGAATTTAATACCCGTCTGATTAAAGGCGACGACGAACCGATCTATCTTCCTGCTGATGCGGAAGTACCGTATAACCGAATCGTCTTCGCTCATGGCTTTTATGCCAGCGCAATTCATGAGATTTCGCACTGGTGTATTGCCGGGAAAGCGCGCCGTGAACTGGTTGATTTCGGTTACTGGTATTGCCCGGACGGTCGCGATGCCCAAACGCAAAGCCAGTTTGAAGATGTTGAAGTGAAGCCGCAGGCGCTCGACTGGTTGTTCTGCGTGGCGGCTGGATATCCGTTTAACGTCAGTTGCGACAATCTGGAAGGGGATTTCGAACCGGATCGTGTGGTGTTTCAACGGCGAGTACATGCGCAGGTGATGGATTATCTGGCTAACGGTATTCCAGAACGTCCGGCACGCTTAATTAAAGCATTACAAAATTATTATCACACGCCGGAACTTACGGCGGAACAATTCCCGTGGCCGGAAGCGCTCAACTGAAGCCGGCGCCACGTTTTACAATGAGGAAAGAAGATGATCGCGGAGTTTGAATCACGCATTCTGGCATTAATCGACGGTATGGTTGACCATGCCAGTGATGATGAGTTGTTTGCCAGTGGGTATTTGCGTGGCCACCTGACATTAGCCATCGCAGAACTGGAAAGTGGTGATGACCACTCCGCTCAGGCGGTGCATACGACCGTTAGCCAGAGTCTGGAAAAAGCTATTGGTGCCGGTGAGTTGTCGCCGCGGGACCAGGCGCTGGTAACCGATATGTGGGAACACCTGTTTCAGCAGGCGTCACAGCAGTAAGTTGCGGCGTCTGGAGCACCATGCCTGATGCGACGCTTATCGCGTCTTATCAGGCCTACAGGTCACACGAGGTCGGATAAGGCGTTCACGTCGCATCCGACAAACAATGCCAAAGCAGATTACCCCGCCTTAACCGCTTTACCTTTCAACAACTTCCGCACCCATAACCTATTCGGATTTAACGCCGCCAGCGTACTGGCATCCATCGGAATCGGTTCTTCACTCATCTGTGCCGCCAGAATCTCGGCACACAGCGGGGCAGAACACAAACCACGCGAACCCAAAGCAGCAAGCATAAAGAGATCGTCATAAATCGGCGCGCTTACCGCCTCATCTTTTTGCTCCGTCAGCGACGCATATTCCACGAGTGTAGCGTCATAATCAGGCACGTTGCCTACCATTGGCAGATGATCGCGAGTGGCACAACGCACACCGCAGCGCGCCTCTTTATCACTGACATCAACCGCTTTCGCCCATTGTGCCTGCGGGAAACAATCAATCAATCGCTGGCGATTCTGCAGCTGATCGTCCTCACTGTATGCCGTCTCTTCGCTACCACGGTGATAACTGGCACCAATACAATGGTGTTGGTTCGCCGGATTTTGCGGCGTGAGATAACCGTCATAGCACAGCACCTGCTTCAGTTTTGCCAGTTCCGGCGTTGTCGGAATATGGCTGACCTGCCCGGCAACCGAATATACTGGCAGAGATGATGTTTGGCTGAAACCGCTGATTTGATGCCCGTTCGCCAGTACCACCACGTTATGCGTCGCGTGCTGATCACCTGCAAAATTCAACAACCAACCGTCATCCTTACGGGATAAATCCTGTAACTGATGTTGATAACGAATCTGCAAACCTTGCTGTTCCGCCAGTACCAGCACATTACGGGTCAGTTCCGCCGGACACAGCCAGCCACCTTGCGGATAAGTAATACCGCTGCAATTTGTCGCAACGCCCGTAATTTGTTCAACCGCATTTGTCTCAACGGCTACGGCCAACTCTGCGGGTAAATCCATCGACAGCATCTGTGCGATTTTATGCTGGCTTTTTTCATCCCAGCCTAACTGCGTTACGCCGCACCAGTCATGATCAAATTTAACGGGTAATTGGTCGTAAAGCCGACGAGCAAAAGTAAACGCGTTAGAGAAAAAGCGGTTCAACGCCTCATCGTGTTTACTTAAGAGCGGATACAGCGCTCCCTGACGATTGCCAGAAGCACCCAGCGCGGGGGCCTCATCCGCGCAATAAAGCGTTACCTGCCAGCCGCGACGTAATAGTGCCAGCGACAACAACGCGCTAGCAATGCCGCCGCCGATAATTGCTGCTTCCCGTTTGCGGCTGCCCGTACGATTAAACCACGGCGTGGAGCAGGGGAGTGGTACTGTCTGTTCCATCACTCCGCAAAGCATTTCCCGTTTTCGCCCAAAGCCCTTACGTTTTTGCATGGTGAATCCGGCTTCCTGCAAACCGCGGCGGACAAAACCGGCAGAAGTAAATGTCGCCAGCGTGCCGCCCGGACGCGCCAGTCGTGCCATGGCGTTAAACAGATTTTGCGTCCACATATCCGGGTTTTTCGCGGGCGCAAAGCCGTCCAGAAACCAGGCATCTACTTTTTGATTTAGCGAATCGTCCAGTTGGCTGGTCAGTTCGTTTATATCGCCAAACCATAAATCCAGCGTTACGCGGCCTTCATCGAGCAATAAACGATGGCAACCGGGCAGGGGCAAAGGCCACTGCGCCTGAAGCTGTTCCGCCCACGGAGCCAGTTCTGGCCAGTGTTGGTGCGCTAGCGCTAAATCCGCACGGGTGAGGGGAAATTTCTCAAAACTTATAAAGTGGAGGCGCTTTAACTGCGCCTGTGGACGCGCTTCGCGAAACTGATCAAATGCCTGCCAAAGCGTCAGGAAGTTTAATCCGGTGCCGAAGCCGCTTTCTGCTACCACAAACAGAGGATGCGGATGCTCAGGAAAGCGTGCCTCTAATTGGTTACCCCCAAGAAAAACATAACGCGTCTCTTCCAGTCCGTTATCGTTGGAAAAATAGACATCGTCAAAATCTCGGGAAACAGGTGTACCCTCAGCATTAAATTCAAGGTTGGCAGGTTGTATGGAGTAGTGTTTCACGTAAGTTACTCGTCTTACAGGCGGTGGCTCGATCTTAGCGATGTGTGCCAGGCTACGCAAATTTCTCTATTAATTGGCTGATCGGACTTGTTCGGCGTACAAGTGTACGCTATTGTGCATTCGAAACTTACTCTATGTGCGACTTACAGAGGTATTGAATGAAACGTGCAGTGATTACTGGCCTGGGCATTGTTTCCAGCATCGGTAATAACCAGCAGGAAGTCCTGGCATCTCTGCGTGAAGGACGCTCAGGGATCACTTTCTCTCAGGAGCTGAAGGATTCCGGCATGCGTAGCCACGTTTGGGGCAACGTAAAACTGGATACCACTGGCCTCATTGACCGCAAAGTTGTGCGCTTTATGAGCGACGCATCCATTTATGCATTCCTTTCTATGGAGCAGGCAATTGCAGATGCTGGCCTCTCCCCGGAAGCTTACCAGAATAACCCGCGCGTTGGCCTGATTGCAGGTTCCGGCGGCGGCTCTCCGCGTTTCCAGGTGTTCGGCGCTGACGCAATGCGCGGCCCGCGTGGCCTGAAAGCGGTTGGCCCGTATGTGGTCACTAAAGCGATGGCATCTGGCGTTTCTGCCTGCCTCGCCACGCCGTTCAAAATCCACGGCGTTAACTACTCCATCAGCTCCGCGTGTGCGACTTCCGCACACTGTATTGGTAACGCAGTAGAGCAGATCCAACTGGGCAAACAAGACATCGTGTTTGCCGGCGGCGGCGAAGAGCTGTGCTGGGAAATGGCCTGCGAATTCGACGCAATGGGCGCGCTGTCTACCAAATACAACGACACCCCGGAAAAAGCCTCCCGTACTTATGACGCTCACCGTGACGGTTTCGTTATCGCTGGCGGCGGCGGTATGGTGGTGGTCGAAGAACTGGAACACGCGTTGGCACGTGGTGCTCATATCTACGCTGAAATCGTTGGCTACGGCGCAACGTCTGATGGCGCAGACATGGTTGCTCCGTCTGGCGAAGGCGCAGTGCGCTGCATGAAGATGGCGATGCACGGTGTTGATACCCCAATCGACTACCTGAACTCCCACGGTACTTCGACTCCGGTTGGCGACGTGAAAGAGCTGGCGGCTATCCGTGAAGTGTTCGGCGATAAGAGCCCGGCGATTTCTGCAACCAAAGCAATGACCGGTCACTCTCTGGGCGCTGCTGGCGTACAGGAAGCTATCTACTCTCTGCTGATGCTGGAACACGGCTTTATCGCCCCGAGCATCAACATTGAAGAGCTGGACGAGCAGGCTGCGGGTCTGAACATCGTGACCGAAACGACCGATCGCGAACTGACCACCGTGATGTCTAACAGCTTCGGCTTCGGCGGCACCAACGCCACGCTGGTAATGCGTAAGCTGAAAGATTAATTCGGAGTAGGTCGGATAAGACGCGTCAGCGTCGCATCCGGCACTAACGCAAAAGGGAACCCGATGGTTCCCTTTTTCACATCATTGACAATCGCCGCCTGTTCCAGGCAAACTTCCCGTTTTGTCGATTTCCTTCTGAAAAGACGTACGCGTTAAATCCTGCCAACGCACCGTAACCCTGAAAACCAGAGAGATGAGACGGGGAGACTCCTCGCCTTGCGCTGCATTCTGGAGTAATGCATGACTGCTGTAAGCCAAACAGAAACACGATCTTCTGCCAATTTTTCGCTCTTCCGCATCGCTTTTGCGGTTTTTCTAACCTACATGACCGTAGGACTGCCGTTGCCGGTTATCCCGCTGTTTGTTCATCATGAACTGGGCTATGGCAACACCATGGTCGGGATTGCCGTCGGCATTCAGTTTCTGGCTACGGTGCTGACGCGTGGCTACGCCGGACGACTGGCCGATCAATATGGTGCAAAACGTTCGGCGCTTCAGGGCATGTTCGCCTGTGGTCTGGCTGGCGGCGCGCTGCTGCTGGCGGCGCTTTTGCCTGTCTCCGCACCAATTAAATTTGCCCTGCTGGTCGTCGGGCGTTTGATTCTTGGTTTTGGCGAAAGCCAGTTACTGACGGGCGCTTTGACCTGGGGATTGGGCATTGTCGGGCCAAAACACTCAGGCAAAGTGATGTCGTGGAACGGAATGGCGATTTATGGCGCACTGGCGGTGGGCGCACCGCTTGGCTTGTTGATTCATAGCCATTACGGTTTTGCCGCACTGGCGCTTACGACAATGGAATTGCCCCTGCTGGCGTGGGCTTGTAACGGCACAGTACGCAAAGTACCGGCAATGGCGGGAGAACGTCCATCACTGTGGAGCGTTGTCGGACTTATCTGGAAACCGGGTCTTGGTCTGGCGCTTCAGGGCGTTGGCTTTGCGGTTATCGGAACCTTTGTATCGCTCTACTTTGCCAGCAAAGGATGGGCGATGGCAGGCTTTACGCTCACCGCATTTGGCGGCGCATTTGTCGTGATGCGCGTCATGTTCGGCTGGATGCCAGACCGTTTTGGCGGCGTGAAAGTGGCGATTGTCTCTTTGCTTGTCGAAACGGTAGGTTTGTTGCTGCTCTGGCAAGCGCCTGGCGCGTGGGTGGCGTTAGCCGGTGCGGCGTTAACCGGGGCCGGGTGTTCACTTATCTTCCCGGCGCTTGGTGTGGAAGTGGTTAAGCGCGTTCCGTCTCAGGTTCGCGGTACTGCGCTCGGCGGTTATGCGGCGTTTCAGGATATCGCCCTCGGTGTTTCCGGGCCACTGGCAGGTGTCCTGGCGACCACATTTGGCTACTCGTCGGTATTCCTTGCCGGGGCGATATCGGCGGTGCTGGGGATTATCGTGACGATACTGTCATTTCGTCGTGGTTAACTCAATAACCAGACCAATATCACGATGATGGCGGTCAGCAATATCCACAGGCTGGGGCGCATGGCCATTTCTTGCATCGTGTTAATGAATGGCGTAAAGGGATTGAGCAACGGTTGAATATCTCGCGGTTCAATCCCATTCACCCGCCGTTGATAAAGCTGGTTGAGGATATCCTCGGCCTGCGCGGAAGTCAGGGCTGAATGCTGAGAAAGGCCATATTTTTGCTCAACATAGCTCGATAATACTGTCAACTCGCTGGCATCCAGTGGCTGTTTTAGCGCCATCTGAAGCGACTCCAGTGTCGGTGTATTTTGCTGACTTAACACCTGGCGTGCCTGCAACCAGGTAACCAGGTGGGTAAACATTTTGGCCGGGATCAACTCTCCATTTTTTACCCCAGAAAGTTCCAGCATAGATTGCCAAATCTGTTTGCTGGGTTCTCCTGTTGCCGCCGCGAGTTTAGTCACCAGTTGCTTAAGCGTATTGTGTTCTGCCGGTAGCAAGGGGCGATCGGTCGCCTGGCGCTGTTGCGGCTGCGGGATAACCATCTTCCCTTCCTGTAACAGCGTCAGGACGGTTTTTAATTGCTCCGGTGAGAGTTGATTCAGCGGCGTCTGACCAAAGTTATGACGAATGTAATCTGTGACCGCCTGACGATTATTCCCCAGCCGTAAGTACTCGCTCAATTGCGCCAAAAGCTGGCGGACAGAATGGCTTTCTTGCGCGGCCAGTAAACGTTGTGCAAGGTTTTGTTCTGCGGCGGGGAAATTGCGTGAAAGTAACGGTGAATCGCCCGGCAGACCGATGTCGTGCTTTATACCAGCCCACAATTCCGCGCTCTGCTGTTGCGTCAGCGAAGTCACTTTGGTTATCAAACTTTCCAGCACTGTACGTTGCAAGCTGGATAAAGGCTGATTGCCTGCGCCAGACGACAGTTTATCCCCCTGACCCGGTGGTTGCCCAGGAGGGGCGGAAATTGGTTGTATCATTACGTATCCTTATACCTGAAATCATCGCAAGTATGCCTGGCCGCGAGATTATGGCACACTTGTCCGGTTAACTCTCGTTCTCATACAGGTACCACAAACGTGAAAATCCTTGTTGATGAAAATATGCCTTATGCCCGCGAATTATTTAGTCGTCTGGGGGAGGTGAAAGCGGTTCCGGGGCGTCCAATTCCAGTTGCTGAACTGGATGATGCAGATGCTTTGATGGTGCGTTCGGTCACGAAAGTGAATGAATCTTTACTGGCAGGAAAACCAGTAAAATTTATTGGCACCGCGACCGCGGGGACGGACCATGTCGATGAAGCGTGGTTAAAGCAGGCGGGAATTGGTTTTTCTGCTGCACCTGGCTGCAATGCGATTGCGGTAGTGGAATATGTTTTCTCGTCACTGCTGATGCTCGCCGAACGCGATGGATTTTCACTGCACGAGCGTACCGTGGGGATCGTGGGCGTCGGCAACGTCGGGCGACGGTTACAGGCGCGGCTGGAAGCGTGGGGGATCAACACCTTACTTTGCGATCCACCACGCGCCGATCGTGGGGATGAGGGGGATTTCCGTCCTCTTGATGAACTGGTCGCGCAAGCAGACATTCTGACTTTCCATACGCCACTCTTTAAAGATGGTCCGTACAAAACGCGGCATCTGGCGGATGAAAAACTGATTCGCAGCCTGAAGCCGGGGGCAATTCTGATTAACGCCTGCCGTGGTGCCGTTGTCGATAATACGGCACTGCTGACCTGCCTGAATGAAGGTCAGAAGTTAAGCGTGGTGCTGGATGTCTGGGAAGGCGAGCCAGAACTCAACGTCGAGCTGCTGCAAAAAGTGGATATCGGCACGCCGCATATCGCGGGCTATACCCTCGAAGGTAAAGCGCGTGGCACAACGCAAGTGTTTGAAGCCTACAGCAAGTTTATTGGCCATGAACAGCACGTGGCGTTGGATACATTGCTGCCCGCGCCGGAGTTTGGCCGCATCACGCTGCATGGTCCGCTCGATCAGCCGACGCTAAAAAGGCTGGTGCATTTGGTGTATGATGTGCGCCGCGACGATGCGCCGTTGCGTAAAGTCGCCGGAATACCGGGTGAGTTCGATAAACTGCGCAAAAATTACCTTGAGCGCCGTGAATGGTCGTCTCTGTATGTGATTTGTAATGACGCCAGTGCGGCATCATTACTGTGTAAACTGGGTTTTAACGCCGTTCATCATCCGGCTCGTTAATCTCTTCTTCATGCTCTCTGCTGTAACATAGGCAGGGAGCTTTGCATTTTCTGGAGTAAACCACCATGTCTGAAGGCTGGAACATTGCCGTCCTGGGCGCAACTGGCGCTGTGGGCGAAGCCCTGATTGAAACGCTGGCTGAACGTCAGTTCCCGGTTGGGGAAATTTATGCACTGGCACGTAACGAAAGCGCAGGCGAACATCTGCGCTTTGGTGGTAAGACAATCACCGTGCAGGATGCTGCCGAATTTGACTGGACGCAGGCGCAACTGGCGTTTTTTGTCGCAGGCAAAGAAGCGACCGCGACCTGGGTTGAAGAAGCAACCAACTCAGGCTGCCTGGTTATCGACAGCAGCGGATTGTTTGCTCTCGAACCCGACGTACCGCTGGTGGTGCCGGAAGTAAACCCGTTTGTACTTGCTGATTACCGTAACCGTAATGTCATTGCCGTACCGGACAGCCTGACCAGCCAGCTGCTGGCCTCTCTGAAACCGTTAATCGATCAGGGCGGATTGTCGCGTATTAGCGTTACCAGCCTGATTTCAGCCTCCGCCCAGGGCAAAAAAGCGGTCGATGCGTTAGCGGGGCAGAGTGCGAAATTGCTCAACGGCATTCCGATTGACGAAGAAGATTTCTTCGGACGTCAGCTGGCGTTCAACATGCTGCCGTTACTGCCGGACAGGGAAGGTAGCGTGCGTGAAGAACGTCGTATCGTCGATGAAGTGCGCAAAATCATGCAGGACGAAGGGCTGATGATTTCGGCAAGCGTCGTGCAGGCACCAGTATTTTACGGTCACGCTCAGATGGTCAACTTTGAAGCTCTGCGTCCGCTGGCGGCAGAAGAAGCGCGTGATGCCTTTACCCAGGGCGAAGATATTGTGCTCTCTGAAGAGAACGAGTTTCCTACTCAGGTGGGTGACGCTTCCGGTACGCCGCATCTTTCTGTGGGCTGCGTGCGCAATGATTACGGTATTCCAGAGCAAATCCAGTTCTGGTCGGTGGCCGATAACGTCCGTTTTGGCGGCGCACTGATGGCAGTGAAAATCGCCGAGAAACTGGTGCAGGAGTATCTGTACTAATGTCCGACCAGCAACAACCGCCAGTTTATAAAATTGCGCTGGGCATTGAGTACGACGGCAGTAGGTATTACGGCTGGCAACGGCAGAACGAAGTCCGCAGTGTGCAGGAGAAGCTGGAAAAGGCGCTCTCCCAGGTAGCGAACGAGCCCATCACCGTCTTCTGCGCCGGGCGTACTGACGCAGGCGTACACGGCACCGGGCAGGTAGTGCATTTCGAAACCACCGCGCAGCGCAAAGACGCCGCGTGGACATTAGGCGTAAATGCGAATTTACCTGGTGACATCGCCGTGCGTTGGGTTAAAGCTGTACCTGATGATTTTCATGCCCGATTTAGCGCCACGGCTCGCCGTTATCGCTACATCATCTACAATCATCGGCTGCGCCCGGCAGTGCTGAGTAAAGGTGTGACCCACTTCTACGAACCGCTGGATGCCGAACGGATGCATCGGGCTGCGCAATGCTTGTTGGGCGAGAATGATTTCACCTCATTTCGCGCGGTGCAGTGCCAGTCCCGAACGCCGTGGCGCAACGTTATGCATATTAACGTCACGCGACATGGTCCTTATGTGGTGGTAGATATCAAAGCGAATGCCTTTGTACATCATATGGTGAGGAATATTGTCGGTAGCCTGATGGAAGTAGGCGCCCACAACCAGCCAGAGAGTTGGATAGCAGAGCTGTTAGCGGCAAAGGACAGAACGCTGGCGGCAGCAACGGCGAAAGCGGAAGGGCTGTATCTGGTTGCGGTAGATTACCCTGACCGATTTGATCTTCCAAAACCGCCAATGGGCCCGCTGTTTCTGGCGGACTAATGAGAATAATGCTCTAAAAATTTCAGGCTGTAGCCAATGCAGTTACAGCCTGAGAAATGAAGAGTACAAGGCATAGGCAATTATGGACCTGATTTATTTCCTCATCGATTTTATTTTGCATATTGATGTGCATCTGGCGGAACTGGTCGCAGAGTACGGCGTCTGGGTTTATGCCATTCTGTTTTTGATTCTGTTCTGTGAAACCGGGCTTGTGGTAACGCCATTCCTGCCTGGTGATTCGTTGCTGTTTGTCGCTGGCGCGTTGGCATCTCTGGAGACTAATGATCTCAACGTCCATATGATGGTGGTACTGATGTTGATTGCTGCAATTGTGGGTGATGCGGTCAACTACACCATTGGGCGGTTATTTGGTGACAAACTGTTCAGTAATCCGGATTCGAAAATTTTTCGTCGTAGTTATCTTGATAAGACTCATCAGTTTTACGAGAGACATGGCGGCAAAACAATTATTCTCGCCCGTTTTGTACCGATCGTCAGAACGTTCGCGCCGTTCGTTGCGGGAATGGGTCACATGTCGTATCGTCATTTCGCCGCTTTTAACGTGATTGGTGCACTGTTGTGGGTACTGATTTTTACCTACGCAGGTTATTTCTTCGGCACGCTCCCCTTCATTCAGAGTAACCTTAAACTGATGATTGTTGGCATTATTTTTGTTTCAATATTGCCTGGGGTTTTCGAATTTATTCGTCACAAACGCGCTGCAAAATAAAAAGTAACTCCGCGGTTCGACCACTTTTTTATCCAAAGTTTCGGGCTGTTATGTTTTAATGTGCAACATTCATGGTCTGTTGGGGGCAAAAATGGCATTATGCGTCCCCAAAGATAAAACTGGCATCGAACCAGGTTCAGACAGAAAGGTCCCTAATGAGCTGGATTGAACGAATTAAAAGCAACATTACTCCCACCCGCAAGGCGAGCATTCCTGAAGGTGTGTGGACTAAGTGTGATAGCTGCGGTCAGGTTTTATACCGCGCTGAACTGGAACGTAATCTTGAGGTCTGTCCGAAGTGTGACCATCACATGCGTATGTCGGCGCGTAACCGCCTGCATAGCTTGTTAGATGAAGGCAGCCTTGTGGAGCTGGGTAGCGAGCTTGAGCCGAAAGATGTGCTGAAGTTCCGTGACTCCAAAAAGTATAAAGACCGTCTGGCCTCTGCGCAGAAAGAAACCGGCGAAAAAGACGCGCTGGTGGTGATGAAAGGCACTCTGTACGGTATGCCGGTTGTCGCTGCGGCATTCGAATTCGCCTTTATGGGCGGTTCAATGGGTTCAGTGGTTGGCGCTCGTTTCGTGCGTGCCGTTGAGCAAGCGCTGGAAGATAACTGCCCGCTGATCTGCTTCTCCGCTTCTGGTGGCGCACGTATGCAGGAAGCGTTAATGTCGCTGATGCAGATGGCGAAAACCTCTGCAGCACTGGCGAAAATGCAGGAGCGCGGGTTACCGTACATTTCTGTACTGACCGACCCGACTATGGGCGGTGTTTCTGCAAGCTTCGCGATGCTGGGCGATCTCAATATTGCTGAACCGAAAGCGTTAATCGGCTTTGCCGGTCCGCGCGTTATCGAACAGACCGTTCGCGAAAAACTGCCGCCAGGATTCCAGCGCAGTGAATTCCTGATCGAGAAAGGCGCCATCGATATGATCGTCCGTCGACCGGAAATGCGCCTGAAACTGGCGAGCATTCTGGCGAAGCTGATGAATCTGCCAGCGCCTAATCCTGATGCGCCGCGTGAAGGCGAAGTGGTGCCACCGGTGCCGGATCAGGAACCAGAGGCCTGATAACTGATAAGGGCAGGGCCACTGGCTCTGCCCTTTTGCTATTTATTCTCCCCGTAACGAATCAGCGGATACCATGATTATCAAACGCACTCCTCAAGCCGCGTCGCCTCTGGCTTCGTGGCTTTCTTATCTGGAAAACCTGCACAGTAAAACTATCGATCTCGGCCTTGATCGCGTCAGCCAGGTTGCGGCGCGTCTTGGCGTCCTTAAACCTGCACCGTTTGTGTTTACCGTTGCGGGAACTAATGGCAAAGGCACGACCTGCCGTACGCTGGAGTCGATTCTGATGGCGGCAGGGTACAGGGTGGGGGTCTACAGTTCGCCGCATCTGGTGCGTTATACCGAGCGCGTTCGTATACAGGGCAAAGAACTGGCGGAGTCGGCCCATACGGCTTCTTTTGCCGAGATTGAGGCCGAGCGCGGCGATATTTCTCTGACTTATTTTGAATACGGTACGCTGTCGGCATTGTGGTTGTTCAAAGAGGCGCAACTCGATGTGGTGATTCTGGAAGTAGGTCTGGGCGGTCGTCTGGATGCTACTAACATTGTCGATGCTGATGTTGCCGTGGTGACCAGTATCGCGCTGGATCATACCGACTGGCTGGGGCCAGATCGTGAAAGCATTGGTCGTGAGAAAGCGGGGATCTTCCGCAGCGAAAAACCGGCAATCGTCGGTGAACCGGAAATGCCTTACACCATTGCCGATGTAGCACAGGAGAAAGGCGCACTGTTGCAACGTTGTGGCGTTGAGTGGAATTATTCCGTCACTGACCATGACTGGTCATTTACCGATGCTCACGGCACGCTGGCGGGATTACCGTTGCCACTTGTCCCGCAACCGAATGCCGCAACGGCGCTGGCGGCACTGCGTGCCAGCGGCCTGGAAGTCAGTGAAAAGGCAATTCGCGACGGTATCGCCAGCGCAATTTTGCCTGGACGTTTCCAGATTGTGAGCGAGACGCCACGCGTTATTTTTGATGTCGCCCATAATCCTCATGCGGCGGAATATCTTACCGGACGCATGAAAGCGTTACCGAAAAACGGGCGCGTGCTGGCGGTTATCGGTATGCTACATGATAAAGATATTGCCGGAACACTGGCCTGGTTGAAAAGCGTGGTTGATGACTGGTATTGTGCGCCACTGGAAGGGCCGCGCGGTGCCACGGCAGCACAACTGCTTGAGCATCTGGGGAACGGCAAACCATTCGATAGCGTTGCGCAGGCATGGGAAGCCGCAATGGCGGACGCTAAACCGGAAGATACCGTGCTGGTGTGTGGTTCGTTCCATACGGTCGCACATGTCATGGAAGTGATTGACGCGAGGAGAAGCGGTGGCGAGTAAGTTTCAGAATCGGTTAGTTGGCACTATTGTGCTGGTAGCTCTGGGAGTTATTGTGCTTCCAGGATTGCTTGATGGGCAGAAAAAACATTATCAGGATGAGTTTGCAGCGATCCCGCTGGTGCCGAAAGCGGGCGATCGTGACGAACCAGATATGATGCCAGCCGCCACTCAGGCGTTGCCGACACAGCCGCCAGAAGGCGCGGCAGAAGAGGTGCGGGCAGGTGATGCCGCAGCGCCTTCGCTCGATCCGACAACCATTGCGGCCAATAATACCGTGTTTGAACCGGAGCCTGCACCGGTCGCTCCACCGAAACCGAAACCGGTGGATCCGCCTAAGCCGAAGGTTGAAGTGCCGCCCCCGCCGAAGCCAGAACCGAAGCCGGTTGTTGAAGAAAAGGCAGCGCCGACGGGTAAAGCCTATGTTGTGCAACTGGGCGCGCTGAAAAATGCCGATAAAGTGAATGAGATTGTCGGTAAGCTGCGTGGCGCGGGATATCGGGTTTATACTTCGCCGTCAACGCCAGTGCAGGGTAAAATCACCCGTATTCTCGTGGGGCCAGATGCCTCAAAAGATAAGCTGAAAGGATCGCTTGGCGAACTGAAGCAGATCTCTGGTTTGAGCGGCGTGGTGATGGGCTACACGCCGAATTAATACGGTTTTGCCTGATGTGACGCTGGCGCGTCTTATCAGGCCTGTGCTGGAGCAGAACCGTAGGTCGGATAAGGCGTTCACGCTGCATCCGACAGCCGTTGCCTGATGCGACGCTGGCGCGTCTTATCAGGCCTACGCAGGGATAGACCCGTAGGTCGGATAAGGCGTTTACGCCGCATCCGACAGCCGTTGCCTGATGTGACGCTGGCGCGTCTTATCAGGCCTGTGCTGGAGCAGAACTGTAGGTCGGATAAGGCGTTCACGCCGCATCCGACAGCCGTTGCCTGATGTGATGCTGGCGCGTCTTATCAGGCCTACGCAGGGGCAGAACCGTAGGTCGGATAAGGCGTTCACGCTGCATCCGACAGCCGTTGCCTGATGTGACGCTGGCGCGTCTTATCAGGCCTACGCAGGGGCAGAACCGTAGGTCGGATAAGGCGTTTACGCCGCATCCGACACGCATTGCCCGATGCCGCAAAGGCATAAAAAGTCGATGGCGTTGAATATTTTTTCAGCGCCATTTTTATTGATGCGCGGGAAGGAAATCCCTACGCAAACGTTTTCTTTTTCTGTTAGAATGCGCCCCGAACAGGATGACAGGGCGTAAAATCGTGGGACACATATGGTCTGGATTGATTACGCCATAATCGCGGTGATTGCTTTTTCCTCTCTGGTTAGCCTGATCCGCGGCTTTGTTCGTGAAGCGTTATCGCTGGTGACATGGGGTTGTGCTTTCTTTGTTGCCAGTCATTACTACACTTACCTGTCAGTCTGGTTTACGGGCTTTGAAGATGAACTGGTTCGAAATGGGATTGCCATCGCGGTACTGTTTATCGCTACCCTGATCGTTGGTGCTATCGTGAACTTCGTGATAGGCCAGCTGGTGGAGAAAACGGGGTTGTCAGGCACCGATCGGGTGCTGGGCGTCTGTTTCGGTGCGTTGCGCGGTGTGTTGATTGTCGCCGCTATTCTTTTCTTTCTCGACTCCTTTACTGGGGTGTCGAAAAGCGAAGACTGGAGCAAATCACAATTGATCCCGCAGTTCAGTTTTATCATCAGATGGTTTTTTGATTATCTGCAAAGCTCGTCAAGTTTCTTGCCCAGGGCGTAAGTGCTCTGAGATGTGGCTTAACGAGGAAAAAGACGTATGTGCGGTATTGTCGGTATCGCCGGTGTTATGCCGGTTAACCAGTCGATTTATGATGCCTTAACGGTGCTTCAGCATCGCGGTCAGGATGCCGCCGGCATCATCACCATAGATGCCAATAACTGCTTCCGTTTGCGTAAAGCGAACGGGCTGGTGAGCGATGTATTTGAAGCTCGCCATATGCAGCGTTTGCAGGGCAATATGGGCATTGGTCATGTGCGTTACCCTACGGCTGGCAGCTCCAGTGCCTCTGAAGCGCAGCCGTTTTACGTTAACTCTCCGTATGGTATTACGCTTGCCCACAACGGCAATCTGACCAACGCTCACGAGTTGCGTAAAAAACTGTTTGAAGAAAAACGCCGCCACATCAACACCACTTCCGACTCGGAAATTCTGCTTAATATCTTCGCCAGCGAGCTGGATAACTTCCGCCACTATCCGCTGGAAGCCGACAACATTTTCTCCGCCATTGCCGCGACTAACCGCCAAATTCGCGGCGCGTATGCCTGCGTGGCGATGATTATCGGCCACGGTATGGTCGCCTTCCGCGATCCTAACGGGATTCGTCCGCTGGTGTTGGGGAAACGTGATATCGACGAGAATCGCACAGAATATATGGTCGCTTCCGAAAGCGTTGCGCTCGATACGCTGGGCTTTGAGTTCCTGCGTGACGTCGCCCCAGGCGAAGCGATTTACATCACTGAAGAAGGGCAGTTGTTTACCCGTCAGTGTGCCGACAATCCAGTCAGCAATCCATGCTTGTTTGAGTATGTTTACTTTGCCCGTCCTGACTCGTTCATCGACAAAATTTCCGTTTACAGCGCGCGTGTGAATATGGGCACGAAACTGGGCGAGAAAATTGCCCGTGAATGGGAAGATCTTGATATCGACGTGGTGATCCCGATTCCGGAAACTTCCTGCGATATCGCGTTGGAAATCGCCCGAATTCTGGGCAAACCATACCGCCAGGGCTTTGTTAAAAACCGCTATGTTGGTCGTACCTTCATCATGCCGGGTCAGCAACTGCGTCGTAAGTCCGTGCGCCGTAAACTGAACGCCAACCGCGCCGAGTTCCGCGATAAAAACGTCCTGCTGGTGGATGACTCCATCGTGCGCGGCACCACCTCTGAACAAATTATCGAGATGGCACGCGAAGCCGGAGCGAAGAAAGTGTACCTCGCCTCTGCGGCACCGGAAATTCGCTTCCCGAACGTTTATGGTATTGATATGCCGAGTGCCACGGAACTGATCGCTCACGGCCGTGAAGTGGATGAAATTCGCCAGATCATCGGTGCCGACGGTTTGATTTTCCAGGATCTCAATGATCTGATCGAAGCCGTCCGCGCTGAAAACCCGGATATCCAGCAGTTTGAATGCTCGGTGTTCAACGGCGTTTACGTTACTAAAGATGTTGATCAGGGCTATCTCGATTTTCTCGATACTTTACGTAATGACGACGCCAAAGCATTGCAACGTCAGAACGAAGTGGAAAACCTGGAAATGCATAACGAAGGATGATGCCTTCACTCAGGGTGCCAGTCTGGTACCCTGACTTGCAACTCCCGCCGAAATCCTGCAAAGTCTGCCTGCAAGTCTGACAGGGCAACTCTCTATGAAACGACTCATTGTAGGCATCAGTGGTGCCAGCGGCGCGATTTATGGCGTGCGCTTATTACAGGTTCTGCGCGATGTCACAGACATCGAAACGCATCTGGTTATGAGCCAGGCGGCGCGCCAGACCTTATCCCTCGAAACGGATTTTTCCCTGCGCGAAGTGCAGGCGTTAGCCGATGTAACTCATGATGCGCGCGATATTGCTGCCAGCATCTCTTCTGGTTCTTTCCAGACGCTGGGCATGGTGATTTTACCCTGTTCAATCAAAACCCTTTCCGGCATTGTCCATAGCTATACCGATGGCCTGTTGACCCGCGCGGCAGATGTGGTGCTGAAAGAGCGTCGCCCGTTGGTGCTCTGCGTGCGTGAAACACCGTTGCACTTAGGCCACCTGCGTTTAATGACTCAGGCGGCTGAAATCGGTGCGGTGATTATGCCTCCCGTTCCGGCGTTTTATCATCGCCCGCAATCCCTTGATGATGTGATAAATCAGACGGTTAACCGTGTTCTTGACCAGTTTGCGATAACCCTTCCCAAAGATCTCTTTGCCCGCTGGCAGGGCGCATAACTCTGCTGTTGCCCTGTTTCAGGGCAATTTTGCAACCGCGATCAAATCCTCGACATTTTGTTCCTTCCATTGAATCGAAACGCTGCGATTCAACCGCCATACCTGCTATCTTCAATTTCAGGACAATAATGCAACGTCTTATTAACATATTTTACGTTGAATGTTGCTGCTGTCGGCAAGATGGCATAAGACCTGCATGAATGAGCCTGCAAACACACAACACAATACACAATATAAAAAAGCCATTTCACTTGAGGGTTATGTATGAAGAAGTCGATTCTCGCTCTGTCTTTGTTAGTCGGTATCTCCGCAGCAGCTTCCAGCTACGCGGCGCTGCCGGAGACGGTACGTATCGGAACGGATACCACCTATGCACCGTTCTCATCGAAAGATGCCAAAGGTGATTTTGTTGGCTTTGATATCGATCTCGGTAACGAGATGTGCAAACGGATGCAGGTGAAATGTACCTGGGTTGCCAGTGACTTTGATGCGCTGATCCCCTCACTGAAAGCGAAAAAAATCGACGCTATTATTTCGTCGCTCTCCATTACCGATAAACGTCAGCAGGAGATTGCTTTCTCCGACAAGCTGTACGCCGCGGATTCCCGTCTGATTGCCGCTAAAGGTTCGCCGATTCAGCCAACGCTGGATTCACTGAAAGGTAAACATGTCGGAGTGCTGCAAGGCTCCACTCAGGAAGCCTACGCTAACGATACCTGGCGCAGTAAAGGTATTGATGTTGTGGCTTATGCCAACCAGGATTTAGTCTATTCCGATCTGGCTGCGGGGCGTCTGGATGCTGCGTTACAAGATGAAGTCGCCGCCAGTGAAGGATTCCTTAAGCAACCTGCCGGTAAAGAGTTCGCCTTTGCTGGCCCTTCAGTGAAAGACAAAAAATACTTCGGTGACGGCACCGGTGTCGGGCTACGTAAAGATGATGCTGAACTGACGGCTGCGTTTAATAAGGCGCTTGGCGAACTGCGCCAGGATGGTACTTACGACAAGATGGCGAAAAAGTACTTCGATTTTAATGTCTACGGTGACTGATACGTCGCAGGGAAGCTGCACCTGATAGCGTCATTATCATGGTGCATTATAGGTTTGTTGCACTATCGTGGTGCATTGAAATGCATACTTAAGCAATTTTAATGAAAAATAATACGATTAACGGGCCAGGATATTTTGCCTTGTTGGTCAATTTTATGGCACGATAAGTGTAACAAACCTGTAAATATTCCCTATTAAAAGACTGTCAGTTGAGGACATTATGAAAAAACTGGTGCTATCGCTCTCCTTGGTTCTGGCCTTCTCCAGCGCGACTGCTGCTTTTGCTGCTATTCCGCAAAATATTCGCATCGGTACTGACCCGACTTATGCACCGTTTGAATCAAAAAATTCACAAGGTGAATTGGTTGGCTTTGATATCGACCTGGCGAAGGAACTGTGCAAACGCATCAATACGCAATGTACATTTGTCGAAAACCCGCTGGATGCGTTAATTCCGTCATTAAAAGCGAAGAAGATTGACGCCATCATGTCATCGCTTTCCATCACCGAAAAACGTCAGCAGGAAATAGCCTTCACCGACAAATTGTACGCCGCCGATTCTCGCCTGGTTGTGGCGAAAAATTCCGACATTCAGCCGACAGTAGAATCGCTGAAAGGCAAGCGGGTGGGCGTATTGCAGGGCACGACCCAGGAGACATTTGGTAACGAGCACTGGGCGCCAAAAGGCATTGAAATCGTCTCTTATCAGGGGCAGGACAACATTTATTCTGACCTGACCGCCGGGCGTATTGATGCCGCGTTCCAGGACGAAGTTGCCGCCAGCGAAGGTTTCCTCAAACAGCCAGTCGGTAAAGATTACAAATTCGGTGGCCCGTCTGTTAAAGATGAAAAACTGTTTGGCGTAGGCACCGGCATGGGCCTGCGTAAAGAAGATAACGAACTGCGCGAGGCACTGAACAAAGCCTTTGCCGAAATGCGCGCTGACGGTACTTACGAGAAATTAGCGAAAAAGTACTTCGATTTTGATGTTTATGGTGGTTAATCACCATCGGTGAAAGAAAGCCCGCTCCCTTTGGGTAACCGGAGGGAGACAAGAGGCAGGAAATTCACCACACACGACAGGACAGGCTGCATGTTGTATGGGTTTTCAGGTGTTATTTTACAGGGGGCGCTCGTCACGCTGGAGCTGGCTATCAGCTCTGTAGTGCTCGCTGTAATCATCGGTTTAATTGGCGCTGGCGGTAAGCTCTCGCAAAATCGGCTTTCGGGGCTGATTTTCGAAGGGTACACCACGCTGATTCGCGGCGTGCCGGACTTGGTGTTGATGCTGCTGATATTTTACGGTTTGCAGATTGCGCTAAACGCGGTGACGGAAGCGATGGGCGTCGGACAGATTGATATCGACCCGATGGTTGCCGGTATTATCACCCTGGGTTTTATTTACGGTGCTTACTTCACCGAAACGTTCCGTGGCGCGTTTATGGCGGTGCCGAAAGGACAAATAGAGGCGGCTACGGCGTTCGGTTTTACTCGCGGGCAAGTATTTCGGCGGATTATGTTTCCGGCGATGATGCGTTACGCTCTGCCGGGCATTGGCAACAACTGGCAGGTGATCCTCAAATCTACCGCTCTGGTTTCGTTACTCGGCCTGGAAGATGTGGTGAAAGCCACCCAATTGGCAGGCAAAAGTACATGGGAACCGTTCTATTTCGCCATCGTCTGTGGCGTGATTTATCTGGTTTTCACCACCGTTTCCAATGGTGTGCTGCTGTTCCTTGAGCGCCGCTACTCCGTGGGTGTGAAGAGGGCTGACCTGTGATCGAAATCTTACATGAATACTGGAAACCGCTGTTGTGGACCGACGGTTATCGCTTTACCGGCGTGGCGATTACCCTTTGGTTGCTGATTTTGTCAGTAGTGATAGGCGGAATTCTGGCGCTGTTTCTGGCGATTGGTCGCGTCTCAAGTAATAAATACATCCAGTTTCCAATCTGGTTATTTACCTATATTTTTCGCGGTACGCCGCTGTATGTGCAGTTGCTGGTGTTCTATTCCGGCATGTACACGCTGGAGATTGTTAAAGGGACCGAGTTCCTTAACGCCTTTTTCCGCAGTGGCCTGAACTGTACCGTGCTGGCGCTGACGCTTAACACTTGTGCTTACACCACCGAGATTTTTGCCGGAGCGATCCGCTCGGTGCCGCACGGGGAAATTGAAGCTGCCAGGGCCTATGGTTTCTCGACCTTTAAAATGTATCGCTGCATTATTTTACCGTCGGCGCTGCGTATTGCTTTACCGGCCTACAGCAACGAAGTGATCCTGATGTTGCACTCTACTGCGCTGGCGTTTACTGCCACGGTGCCGGATCTGCTGAAAATTGCCCGTGATATCAACGCCGCGACGTATCAACCTTTTACCGCCTTTGGCATTGCTGCGGTACTCTATTTAATCATCTCTTATGTCCTGATCAGCCTCTTTCGCAGAGCGGAAAAACGCTGGTTGCAGCATGTGAAACCTTCTTCAACGCACTGAGAATACGATGTCCGAGAATAAATTAAACGTTATCGATTTGCACAAACGCTACGGCGAACATGAAGTGCTGAAAGGGGTGTCACTGCAAGCGAACGCCGGGGATGTGATCAGCATCATCGGATCGTCGGGATCGGGGAAAAGTACCTTTCTGCGTTGCATTAACTTCCTCGAAAAACCGAGTGAAGGCACGATCGTGGTTAACGGCCAGACTATCAATCTGGTGCGGGATAAAGACGGCCAACTCAAAGTCGCCGATAAAAATCAGCTGCGTTTACTGCGCACGCGCCTGACGATGGTGTTCCAGCACTTCAATCTCTGGAGCCACATGACGGTGCTGGAAAACGTCATGGAAGCGCCCATTCAGGTGCTGGGCCTGAGCAAGCATGAAGCGCGCGAGCGGGCGGTGAAATATCTGGCGAAAGTCGGCATAGACGAACGTGCGCAGGGGAAATATCCGGTGCATCTTTCCGGTGGTCAGCAACAGCGTGTTTCTATAGCGCGGGCGCTGGCAATGGAACCGGAAGTTCTGTTGTTTGATGAACCTACATCGGCCCTTGATCCAGAGCTGGTGGGCGAAGTGCTGCGCATTATGCAGCAGCTGGCGGAAGAGGGCAAAACGATGGTGGTGGTAACCCACGAAATGGAATTTGCTCGCCATGTCTCCACACATGTTATTTTCCTCCATCAGGGGAAAATCGAAGAAGAGGGTGCGCCAGAACAATTATTTGGCAACCCGCAAAGTCCTCGTTTGCAACAGTTCCTTAAGGGATCGCTGAAATAATTGCCTCTCCGGTGGCTAATGCTGCCGGAGTATTTTCAAGGCTAATTTGCGAGTTAGCTTCCGTTGAAATGTATATATTGCAGTCCACTTAAAATAGTTCTGAATTCGCTGTCCAGATATAAAAACTGCCTGCTGCCTTGCTTATAAAGGGTGGTTATTGTCTCGTCATCTTAAATTTGAGAGGTGACGGAACGCCATGACCATATCGACAACTTCCACACCGCATGATGCGGTATTTAAATCCTTTTTACGTCATCCGGACACCGCGCGGGACTTTATTGATATTCACCTTCCCGCGCCGCTACGTAAACTTTGTGATTTATCGACGTTAAAACTGGAACCCAACAGTTTTATTGATGAAAACCTGCGACAATATTACTCCGACATCTTGTGGTCAGTGAAAACTGAGGAGGGGATGGGATATATTTATGTCGTCATTGAACACCAAAGTAAGGCGGAAGAATTAATGGCTTTTCGCATGATGCGCTATTCTATTGCGGCAATGCAAAACCATCTTGATGCAGGCTATAAAGAACTACCTTTGGTGATCCCGATGCTGTTTTATCATGGTTGCAGAAGTCCTTATCCTTATTCTCTCTGTTGGCTTGATGAATTTGCGGAGCCTGCTATTGCCCGCCAAATTTATTCATCGGCTTTTCCGCTGGTGGATATTACCGTAGTGCCGGATGACGAGATTATGCAACACCGCAAAATGGCGTTACTGGAGTTAATGCAGAAACATATTCGCCAGCGCGATCTGTTAGGATTAGTCGATCAAATTGTTTCGCTGCTAGTTACAGGGAACACTAATGACAGACAGCTAAAAGCCCTGTTTAATTATGTATTACAAACGGGAGATGCCCAGCGTTTCCATGCGTTTATTGGTGAGATAACAGAACGCGCACCACAAGAAAAGGAGAAACTGATGACCATTGCTGACAGATTACGTGAAGAAGGCGCAATGCAGGGCAAACACGAAGAAGCCCTGCGTATTGCTCAGGAGATGCTGGAGAGAGGTTTAGACCGAGAGTTAGTTTTGACACTGACCCGACTTTCGCCAGACGAGCTTTTGGCGAAAAGCCACTAATTCTGAATTACCAGGAACTAACTGGCGGATGTTCGCGGTAAAACACATCAGTGAATAACGTCTGCCAGCGCCTCGTCTAAATCGTACCAGCGAAAAGCGAATCCCGCTTCTTCCAGCCTTTTTGGCAGCGCACGTTGCCCGCCTAATACCAGAACTGAAGATTCGCCCATTAACAGCCGAATAGCGGTGGCGGGGACGCGCATAATTGCCGGGCGATGCAGTGCATGACCGAGCGCGTGGGCAAATTGTTCGTTGCGTACCGGATAGGGGGCAACCATATTAAACGGTCCGCGCAGATCGTTATCCAGCAGCCAGAGAATCCCGTTGACCATATCATCGATATGAATCCAGGCCAGATACTGCCGACCAGAGCCAATGGGGCCACCTAAACCGAGGCGAAACGGCGGCAGCATTTTGCCGAGAATTCCGCCATCTGGTGCCAGCACCACACCGGTACGCAGCAGGCACACACGCGTTTTGTCGCTTTGCGCCCGACAGGCAATTTCTTCCCAGCGGGCGCAGAGTTTATGGGTAAATTCGTTATGCGGAGGCTCTTCTTCGGTAACCACTACTTCACCTAAATCACCGTAATATCCCGCCGCCGAACCAGAAATAAGGACCGACGGTGGCGTGTCGCTGGCGTTAATTAAATCCACCAGTTTTTGCGTAATATTCCAGCGACTTTGGCACAGTCGGTCTTTTTGCTCGCGAGTCCAGCGTTTGTCGGCAATCGGTTCGCCAGCCAGGTTGATTACCGCATCAACGCCGTTGAGGTTGCTTTGATCGGCAAGCCCTTGCCATAGTGTCACTTGAGGGCCGAGGATTGAACTGGCTTTCTGCGTGTTACGCGTCACCACAGTGACCTGATGGCCCAACTCCAGCAAACGCGGGATTAAATGGCGACCAATTAATCCAGTCCCTCCGGTGATCACTATATTCATGCAGCCTCCCGATATGGCGGTTAACGCTGCCAGCTCAAGGTCATTGATACAGAATCGGCGTAGCGCAGCGCGTGCAGTTTATCGATCTCCACTTCAGCATAGGTTACCCAGTGATGTTCTCGTGCGATATCGAGCACATCCTGAGTTAATTTTTCCAGCAAAGAGAAACGGTTATTCTCTACGTGTTGAATGATGTTTTTGGTGACGGTGCGATAGTTCAGCGCGTCATTAATATCTTCACTGGTACGCGCTTTATCGGCGGGGTAGTGGATCGTGACATTGATAACGATATCCTGACGGTTGTTAATCTCTTCGTCCTTAATTCCGATAAATGTACGTAAACGAAGGTTCTTTATACGAATAATAGCGGCAGGTTGTGACATTGCAGGTTCCCTGTTGTTTTACTTAGACTGGAATAATACACGAGAACCTTTCTCAGTTAACTATCTGAGATCTCATCATTCAATTGGGCCTTTAATAGTGATTGTCCGGTGGCTGGGCGCGAACGGATCCGCTCATGCCAGTTCTTCGCTGCCGGGTACATAGCAAGGTCAATCCGCTGACGAGCATATGCATTTACCCACGGCCAACAGGCAATATCCGCAATGCTGTAATCTTCGCCGCCAAGCCAGGGGGCGTTTTCCAGGCGCTTATTGAGTACCTGATACAGACGCTGGGTTTCAACCTGATAACGTTCAATAGCGTAAGGAATAGTCTGTGGCGCAGCATGATTAAAATGATGATTCTGTCCGAGCATTGGCCCCAGGCCGCCAACCTGCCAGAATAACCATTGTAAGGTGGTGGCGCGCTCACGCGGGTCGTGACTTAAAAATAGTCCCGTTTTCTCTGCCAGATACAACAATATTGCACCTGACTCAAAGAGGCTTAACGGTTCGCCGCCATCAGTCGGTGAATGATCAACAATTGCCGGAATCTTATTGTTCGGCGAAATGCGCAAAAACTCCGGGCGAAACTGACAGCCTTTCCCCAAGTCAACCTTAATTAAACGATAATCCAGGCCAGCCTCTTCGAGAAACAGCGTAATTTTGTGGCCATTTGGGGTAGGGGCATAATAGAGATCGATCATTGCAGCTCCGGTTGTCTAATAATCTGAACATCTCAAGTATAGAAACCCGGGAGGCTTGCGTGAGTTTTCATCAAGTAACCGTGGCAAAAAGGCTCTATAGTTTGAGAGCAAGCCCCTTTATCGCCGAGGATATAATGAGTAAACCCGCTATCACGCTTTGGTCAGATGCCCATTTTTTCTCCCCCTACGTGTTATCTGCCTGGGTGGCGTTGCAGGAGAAAGGACTACCTTTTCATATAAAGACTATCGACCTTGACAGCGGTGAACATTTACAACCGACGTGGCAAGGTTACGGGCAGACACGCCGCGTGCCTTTGTTACAGATTGATGATTTTGAGTTGAGTGAATCCTCTGCCATAGCGGAATATCTGGAAGACCGTTTTGCGCCGCCGACCTGGGAACGCATTTATCCATTGGATCTGCAAAACCGGGCGCGTGCACGGCAGATTCAGGCATGGCTGCGGAGCGACCTGATGCCTCTGCGTGAAGAGCGTTCGACGGATGTCGTTTTTGCTGGCGCAAAAAAAGCACCGCTAACGGCGGAGGGAAAAGCCAGCGCGCAGAAATTGTTCGCAATGGCAGAACATTTACTGACGCATAACCAGCCTAATTTGTTTGGCGAGTGGTGCATTGCCGACACTGATTTAGCGCTAATGATTAATCGTCTGGTGCTGCACGGCGATGAGGTGCCGGAGCGTATGGTGGATTATGCGGCATTCCAGTGGCAGCGTGCTTCAGTTCAGCGTTTTATTGCACTTTCAGCAAAGCAATCTGGCTGATAGCAGCGACAGAATCCAGTATCATAGCTTACGTTTTTTCGACGAGGAGTGAGTGATGAAACTGATGTTTGCATCGGACATTCATGGGTCGTTACCGGCGACGGAACGTGTACTGGAGTTGTTTGCCCAAAGCGGCGCGCAGTGGCTGGTGATTCTTGGCGACGTGTTGAATCACGGCCCACGCAATGCTTTACCGGAGGGCTATGCGCCGGCAAAGGTGGCGGAACGCTTGAATGAAGTGGCGCATAAAGTCATCGCTGTACGTGGCAACTGCGACAGTGAAGTGGACCAAATGCTGCTGCATTTCCCAATGACCGCGCCATGGCAACAGGTGTTGCTGGAAAAACAGCGCCTGTTTCTGACACATGGGCATCTGTTTGGCCCGGATAATCTGCCGGCGTTAAACCAGAACGACGTGCTGGTGTATGGTCATACCCATCTGCCGGTGGCGGAGCAGCGGGGGGAGATTTTCCACTTCAACCCCGGTTCGGTTAGCATTCCGAAAGGCGGCAATCTGGCGAGCTACGGCATGCTCGAAGATGACGTACTAAGCGTAATCGCACTCAATGATCAAAGTATCATTGCGCAGGTCGCGATTAATCCGTAATTTACCCAACAACTCAAAATGCGCCGTAAGAGCGCCAGAAAAAGAAGGTTTCCTGATAATGGAACAGCGTCGTTTGGCAAGTACTGAATGGGTGGATATTGTCAATGAAGATAACGAAGTCATTGCACAAGCCAGCCGGGAACAAATGCGGGCACAGTGTCTGCGTCATCGTGCAACTTACATCGTCGTGCATGATGGTATGGGCAAAATTCTGGTCCAGCGTCGTACCGAGACAAAAGACTTTTTACCCGGCATGTTAGATGCTACTGCTGGTGGTGTGGTCCAGGCTGATGAACAACTGCTGGAATCCGCACGTCGCGAAGCGGAAGAAGAGTTGGGCATTGCCGGTGTCCCCTTTGCCGAGCACGGGCAGTTCTATTTCGAAGATAAAAATTGCCGAGTCTGGGGCGCGTTGTTCAGCTGTGTTTCTCACGGCCCTTTCGCCCTTCAGGAAGATGAAGTCAGCGAGGTCTGCTGGCTGACGCCAGAAGAAATCACCGCGCGTTGCGATGAGTTCACACCAGACTCGCTAAAAGCTTTGGCGTTGTGGATGAAGCGCAATGCCAACAATGAAGCCGTAGAGGCTGAAACGGCAGAATGAAAAAAGAGCCGCAGTTGCGGCTCTCAGGTTGTAGACAAAGTGCGCTTTGTTTATGACGGATGCGGCGTAAATGCCTTATCCGGACTACAAAATATTGCAAATTCAAAATATTGCATGGGCCATGTAGGCATGATAAGCGTAGCGCATCAGGCAATTTTTCCGTTGTCATCAATCTAAGAGCCGCAATCGCGGCTCTTAACGTTTTTAATGGTAGCCCATCAACTGAGCGCCTATCACCACCACGCTGGACATAATAAACAGCAGTCCAAGCAGTGTTGCCCCCACTTTTATCCAGTTACGGAAGTCCACCCGGCAAACACCGAGCGTGGCCATTAATGAAGCCGAGGTCGGGTAAATGATATGACTGAAGCCATCGCCAAACTGGAAGGCCAGCACGGTAACCTGACGGTTAACGCCGACCAGATCGCCAAGCGGTGCCAGTAACGGCATGGTTAACGCGGCCTGGCCAGAACCGGATGTCACGAAGAAATTAAATACCGCCTGGAAGAGCAGCATAAACCACGCCGCGACCGCGTTATCAAGACCGCTAATGGCATTGGCAATGCTGTTGAGGATGGTATTCAGTACGCTGGCATCACCGGCTTCGCCGTTACCTACCAGCAGCAAAATCCCTTTGGCGAAACCAACCAGCAGGGCGGGGGCTATCATCATTCGCGCGCCTTCGGTAAATGATGAAGCCATGGTGTTTACCGTCATACCATTCAGACGGAAGACAACGCCGATGATGCCAATTACCAGACCCATAGCGAAGAACTGGCTGGCAATTTCAGGAATAAACCAGGCATTGACGATAACGCCCCAAATCACCCAGATCATGACGGCGGTTAAAACAATTAATACCAGCCAGTCACCAAAGGTAAATGGGCGCTGTTCGACATCCGCCTGTTTTTCGCGGAAGAAACGATCGGACTCATGAACGCGTGACAACAGAGGATTCTTTTTCACCCGTGAGGCGTACACCATGGTGAAGACCAGGCCAATCAGAGTAGAGATTACCCATACCACGATGCGCAAACCGGAGCCAGAAAGCACCGGAACACCAGCGATCCCCTGGGCGACGACCACGCAGAACGGGTTCATCCACGAGCTGGCAAAACCGATTTGCGTAGCGATATAGGTTACCAGGACGGTGGTGATACTGTCATAACCCAGCCGCACCATGAGTGGCGCGATGATGATGGCAAAGGCGACAGCCTCTTCCCCCATGCCAAATACCGCACCGCCGAGTGAAAAGAGAATAAATAACGCCGGAATG
Source organism: Escherichia sp. E2562 (assembly GCF_005781075.1). Classification (NCBI taxonomy): domain Bacteria; kingdom Pseudomonadati; phylum Pseudomonadota; class Gammaproteobacteria; order Enterobacterales; family Enterobacteriaceae; genus Escherichia; species Escherichia sp. E2562. The sequence goes on from NZ_VATM01000005.1 coordinate 273,018, forward strand.
AAAAGAATTTCATTCCCTCGTGTGTGGCGGATAAGCGCCAGGATGCCGTTATCAATAGTTCCTGTACGCATCACGATGCCAAACGCGCCGCCAATCACCAGCATAAACATGATGATGCCAACGGCGGTCCCATATTTCGAACCAGAGGTTAGCCCTTCAAACGGGAAGTTCATCAGGCCGGGACGTTCATCGCCCGTCGAGAACAGTTGTACGCGGTGATACTCTGGTTCGCCCGCCTCGTTGGTCAGAATGCGAAATGAGTGAGGGTCTACAACCTTGCGTGTTTTTGTCTGACCATCAACCTGATATTGCACTTCCTGACTGTCAAACATTCCCACCGGAACAACCCAGGTGGCGAGACTGGTTAAAATAGCAACAAAAAAGATAATCACCAGAGTATCGGGCATTGCCCATCTTCTGGTTGGTTTGGATTCAGTGATTGCTGACATAGCGCAAATTTTCCCTTGCACAAGACAAAGTGGTAAGTATGCAAAGTGAGATGACGCAATTCATTGATGCAGCGCAGTTAAGCAAGATAATCAGAAAGGAGTAATGCAAATTAAGAGAATAAAAAACCGGAAATAGTGGCTATTTCCGGTTCTGATATCCGCAGCAGTAAGGCTGCGGATTATGACGAGATTACTGCTGCTGTGCAGACTGAATCGCAGTCAGCGCGATGGTGTAGACGATATCGTCAACCAGTGCGCCACGGGACAGGTCGTTAACCGGCTTGCGCATACCCTGCAGCATCGGCCCGATGGAGATCAGGTCGGCAGAACGCTGTACCGCTTTGTAGGTGGTGTTACCGGTGTTCAGATCCGGGAAGATGAACACGGTAGCGCGACCTGCAACCGGAGAGTTCGGCGCTTTAGATTTCGCAACGTCAGCCATTACCGCAGCGTCGTACTGCAGCGGGCCGTCGATCATCAGGTCAGGACGTTTTTCCTGCGCCAGACGAGTTGCTTCGCGAACTTTCTCTACGTCGCTACCTGCACCAGAAGTACCGGTGGAGTAGGAGAGCATAGCCACACGCGGTTCGATACCGAAGGCTGCGGCGGAATCCGCGGACTGGATGGCGATTTCAGCCAGCTGTTCTGCGGTCGGATCCGGGTTGATCGCACAGTCACCGTAAACGTAAACCTGTTCCGGCAGCAGCATGAAGAACACGGAAGATACCAGAGAGCTACCCGGTGCAGTTTTGATCAGCTGCAGCGGCGGACGGATGGTGTTTGCGGTAGTGTGAACAGCACCAGAAACCAGACCATCAACTTCATCCTGTTCCAGCATCAGGGTACCGAGAACCACGTTGTCTTCCAGCTGTTCGCGGGCAACGGTTTCGGTCATGCCTTTGTTCTTACGCAGTTCGACCAGACGAGCAACATATTTTTCGCGAACCACTTCTGGATCAACGATTTCAATGCCTGCGCCCAGTTCTACGCCTTGAGACGCTGCAACTCGGTTGATCTCTGCCGGGTTACCCAACAGTACGCAAGTTGCGATACCACGTTCAGCACAGATGGCGGCTGCTTTAACGGTACGCGGTTCGTCGCCTTCCGGCAGAACGATACGTTTGCCCGCTTTGCGCGCCAGTTCGGTCAGCTGATAACGGAACGCAGGCGGAGACAGACGACGGCTGCGCTCGGAAGTGGCAGTCAGAGAGTCAATCCAGTCAGCGTTGATGTAGTTAGCAACGTATTCCTGAACTTTCTCGATACGCTCGTGATCGTCAACCGGAACTTCCAGGTTGAAGCTCTGCAGGCTCAGAGAAGTCTGCCAGGTGTTGGTGTTCACCATGAATACCGGCAGGCCGGTGGCGAAAGCGCGTTCGCACAGTTTAGAAATGCGCGCGTCCATTTCATAGCCGCCAGTCAGCAGCAGGGCGCCGATTTCTACGCCGTTCATTGCAGCAAGGCAAGCGGCAACCAGTACGTCAGGACGGTCTGCGGAAGTTACCAGCAGAGAACCTGCACGGAAGTGCTCCAGCATGTGCGGAATGCTGCGTGCACAGAAAGTTACAGATTTCACGCGGCGAGTGTTGATGTCGCCTTCGTTGATGATGGTGGCATTCAGGTGGCGTGCCATATCGATAGCACGAGTCGCGATCAGATCAAAGCTCCACGGCACAGCGCCGAGAACCGGCAGCGGGCTGGATTCTTGCAGCTTCGCTGGATCAACATTGTTGATTTTAGCTTTGGAAGAGTCGTCGAAAATCTCGGACAGATCCGGGCGAGTACGACCCTGTTCATCAACCGGTGCGTTCAGTTTGTTAACGATAACGCCAGTGATGTTGGTGTTTTTGGCACCACCGAAGCTGTTACGAGTCAGTTCGATACGCTCTTTCAGCTGTTCCGGGGTGTCAGTACCCTGAGACATAACGAAGACGATTTCCGCGTTCAGCGTTTTGGCGATTTCGTAGTTCAGAGACTGGGCAAACTGGTGTTTACGTGTCGGTACCAGACCTTCAACCAGAACCACTTCAGCGTCTTTGGTGTTAGCGTGGTAGTTCGCGACGATCTCTTCCATCAGCACATCTTTTTTATTGCTGGAAAGCAGACCTTCAACGTAGCTCATTTTCAGCGGTTCGGCGGCTGTCGTGGTGGAAGAGCTCGCACGCACGATAGTCGTTGTCTGATCGGGCGCATCGCCACCGGTACGCGGCTGAGCAATAGGTTTGAAAACGCTCAGACGAACGCCTTTGCGTTCCATTGCACGGATCACGCCGAGGCTGACGCTGGTCAGACCGACGCTGGTTCCGGTAGGGATCAGCATAATAATACGGGACACGGTTTATCCTCTTTCGTTACCGCCGGTTGGCGGGTTACAAAACAGCACCGCCAGCTGGGCTGGCGGTGTGAAATCAGGCAGTCAGGCGGCTCGCGTCTTGCGCGATAACCAGTTCTTCGTTGGTTGGGATAACCACCGCAGGACGGGTACCTTCTTTGTTGATGAAACCAGATTTGCCGAAACGTGCAGCCAGGTTGCGTTCGCGATCAACTTCAAAGCCCAGCACGCCCAGTTTGCCCAGAGACAGTTCACGAACCATCGCTGCGTTTTCACCGATACCACCGGTGAATACAACAGCGTCCAGACGACCATCCATCAGCGCGGTGTATGCACCGATGTATTTCGCCAGGCGGTGGCAGTAAACGTCCATTGCGCGCTTCGCGTCTTCTTTCGTCGCGTAGTTATCTTCAACATAGCGGCAGTCGCTGGTCACTTCGGTCAGACCCAGCAGGCCAGACTCTTTGGTCAGCAGTTTGTTGATGGCATCAACGCTCATGCCGAGGGTGTCGTGCAGGTGGAAAATGATCGCCGGATCGATGTCACCAGAACGAGTACCCATTACCAGGCCTTCCAGCGGAGTCAGACCCATAGAGGTATCAACGCATTTGCCGTTACGGATAGCAGAAACGGAACCACCGTTGCCCAGGTGACAGGTGATGATGTTCAGTTCTTCTACCGGTTTGTTCAGCATTTTTGCCGCTTCCTGAGTTACATAGAAGTGGCTGGTGCCGTGCGCGCCATAACGACGGATGCCGTGCTCTTTGTACAGGTTGTACGGCAGGGCGTAGAGGTAAGACTCTTCCGGCATAGTCTGGTGGAACGCCGTGTCAAATACAGCAACGTTTTTATCTTTCAACTGCGGGAAAGATTTCAGTGCTTCTTCGATACCGATCAGGTGAGCCGGGTTGTGCAGCGGTGCAAAAGAAGCTGCATCTTTGATACCCTGAATAACAGACTCGTCGATCACTACGGAGCTGGTATACTTCTCACCGCCGTGTACGATACGGTGACCGATAGCGGTCAGCTGCGCAGACAGTTCTGGTTTTTGTGCCAGAATAGTATTAACGATAAAGTTGAGCGCTTCGCTGTGAGCGGCGCCTGCACCTAAAGCCGCTTCTTGTTTATTGCCGTCCATTTTCCATTTGATACGTGCTTCGGGCAGGTGGAAACATTCGGCTAAACCAGAAAGGTACTCTTCACCATTCGCTGCATCGATGATTGCAAATTTCAGTGAAGAACTACCGCAGTTCAGAACCAGTACTAACTTACTCGACATGGAAGTACCTATAATTGATACGTGGCTAAAAAAACGTCAGGGAGCCATAGAGCGTAGCGCATGATGACACCGACATTTATGATTAACATCATGCACTGCAAATTTTTTTTGCATGATGGAAGAAATATCTTGAGTCTATGCCATTTTGCGTAATTTTCAGCCAATGGCATAATGTTTATGAATTTGACGACTCAATGAATATGTACTACTCGGCCATTTCAGGCTGCTAAAGGATACCTGATTGTGGGTATGGAAGACAAAATGTTTTGAACGTTGTCCCGCTGAGTTGTGAATTTGCACAAATTTTTGAATCTTTATATGTGAAGTTGAGGTGAAGCATGTCAACGCCGGATAATCGTTCTGTTAATTTTTTTAGCTTGTTTCGCCGGGGACAGCATTACTCAAAGACGTGGCCGCTGGAAAAACGCCTTGCCCCGGTCTTTGTTGAGAATCGAGTCATTAAGATGACGCGCTATGCGATCCGCTTTATGCCGCCGATCGCCGTGTTTACTCTCTGCTGGCAGATTGCGCTGGGCGGTCAGCTTGGTCCGGCAGTCGCCACTGCGTTGTTCGCCCTAAGCTTACCCATGCAGGGACTGTGGTGGCTGGGCAAGCGCTCTGTAACGCCATTACCACCTGCAATCCTCAACTGGTTTTATGAAGTTCGCGGTAAATTGCAGGAGTCTGGACAGGTGCTGGCACCTGTTGAAGGCAAGCCTGATTACCAGGCATTAGCTGACACGCTTAAGCGCGCCTTCAAACAACTGGATAAAACTTTCCTTGATGATTTGTAATTGACCCCTGATTACGCATATAAAAGAAGGCAGACATCGGCCTTCTTTTTTTTCACCGTAGTAGAGTGATACAGGAGTCAACAATGGAAATGACCAACGCGCAACGTCTTATTTTGTCTAACCAGTACAAAATGATGACTATGCTCGATCCGGCAAATGCTGAACGTTACCGTCGCCTGCAAACAATCATTGAGCGTGGTTATGGTTTACAAATGCGTGAACTGGATCGCGAGTTTGGCGAGCTGAAAGAAGAAACCTGCCGCACTATCATCGACATTATGGAGATGTATCACGCGCTGCATGTTTCCTGGTCTAATTTACAGGACCAGCAATCCATCGATGAACGTCGTGTCACCTTCCTCGGCTTTGACGCCGCCACCGAAGCACGTTATCTCGGTTATGTCCGCTTTATGGTTAACGTTGAAGGGCGTTACACCCATTTTGATGCCGGAACTCACGGCTTTAATGCCCAGACGCCAATGTGGGAGAAATATCTGCGCATGTTGAATGTCTGGCATGCCTGCCCGCGTCAGTATCACCTGAGCGCTAACGAAATTAACCAAATCATCAACGCCTGAGGAGGCCCGCGTGCGGTGTAAAGGTTTTCTGTTTGATCTGGATGGAACGCTGGTGGATTCTCTGCCCGCGGTAGAGCGGGCGTGGAGCAACTGGGCCAGACGTCATGGGCTAGCACCGGAAGATGTGCTGGCGTTTATTCATGGTAAACAGGCGATTACGTCTCTGCGCCATTTCATGATGGGCAAATCGGAGACGGAAATTGCCGCCGAGTTTACCCGTCTGGAACAAATCGAGGCCACGGAAACCGAAGGTATTACCGCACTCCCAGGGGCGATAGCTTTACTCAATCATTTGAATAAAGCGGGGATTCCGTGGGCCATTGTCACTTCTGGTTCCATGCCTGTTGCGCGAGCACGTCACAAAGTCGCCGGACTTCCCGCGCCGGAAGTGTTTGTTACCGCAGAGCGGGTTAAACGTGGAAAACCAGAGCCTGATGCATATCTGTTAGGTGCACAACTGTTGGGCCTTGCGCCGCAGGAATGCGTGGTGGTAGAGGATGCTCCCGCTGGTGTGCTTTCTGGCCTGGCGGCGGGTTGCAAGGTTATCGCAGTCAATGCGCCGACTGAGACGCCGCGTCTGAATGAGGTAGATTTGGTCCTCCATAGTCTGGAACAAATTACTGTGATCAAACAGCCAAATGGTGACGTTATTATTGCGTGAAACGCCAGATCATGATTTAGCCCCGTCCCGACGGGGCTTTTTTGTGGCAGAATCAGGCCATCCCCCTCAATTAACAAGGATACGTTGTGAACGGTGAATTGATCTGGGTTCTTTCATTACTGGCGGTTGCTATCGTCTTGTTTGCGACTGGCAGAGTGCGTATGGATGCGGTCGCTTTGTTTGTCATTGTTGCGTTTGCATTAAGCGGTACGCTGACCGTCCCTGAAGTGTTTTCCGGTTTTTCCGATCCTAACGTGGTACTGATCGCCGCCTTGTTTATTATTGGCGATGGTTTAGTCCGCACGGGTGTCGCCACTGTAATGGGGACATGGCTGGTTAAAGTGGCAGGCAACAGTGAAATCAAAATGTTGGTTTTGTTGATGCTGACCGTTGCGGGCCTTGGCGCGTTTATGAGTTCAACGGGCGTCGTCGCTATCTTTATCCCTGTGGTGTTAAGCGTCGCTATGCGCATGCAAACGTCGCCGTCGCGCCTGATGATGCCGTTAAGTTTTGCCGGGCTGATCAGCGGCATGATGACGCTGGTGGCAACGCCACCTAACCTGGTGATTAACAGTGAATTGCTGCGTGAAGGCTATCATGGTTTTAGTTTCTTTAGCGTAACCCCCATCGGCCTGGTCGTACTGGTGCTGGGCATCTTGTATATGTTAGTGATGCGTTTCATGCTGAAAGGGGATGCCCAGACCCCGCCGCGCGAAGGCTGGACGCGTCGTACCTTCCGCGATCTTATCCGTGAATACCGACTTACCGGGCGCGCGCGTCGCCTGGCCATTCGTCCCGGTTCGCCGATGATTGGCCAGCGACTGGACGATCTCAAATTACGTGAACGTTATGGCGCTAACGTCATCGGTGTTGAACGCTGGCGGCGTTTTCGTCGCGTTATTGTGAACGTGAACGGGGTTTCTGAATTCCGGGCGCGTGACGTTTTGCTTATTGATATGTCTGCGGCTGATGTCGATCTCCGACAATTTTGTAGTGAACAATTGCTGGAACCGATGGTGCTGCGCGGCGAGTATTTTTCCGATCAAGCCCTTGATGTTGGCATGGCGGAGATTTCATTAATTCCTGAGTCTGAGTTGATTGGTAAATCGGTGCGCGAAATTGGCTTTCGTACGCGCTACGGACTGAATGTGGTGGGCCTGAAACGCAACGGCGTGGCGCTAGAAGGTTCGCTGGCGGATGAGCCTCTGCTGCTGGGCGATATCATTCTGGTCGTCGGTAACTGGAAGCTTATCGGTATGTTGGCAAAACAGGGCCGCGACTTCGTGGCGCTGAACTTACCGGAAGAAGTGAGTGAAGCATCGCCTGCGCACAGTCAGGCACCCCATGCCATTTTCTGTCTGGTGTTGATGGTGGCGTTAATGCTGACTGATGAAATCCCTAATCCCATCGCGGCTATCATTGCCTGCCTGCTGATGGGGAAATTCCGCTGTATCGATGCTGAAAGCGCCTATAAATCCATTCACTGGCCGAGCATTATTTTGATCGTTGGGATGATGCCGTTCGCGGTAGCGCTACAGAAAACAGGCGGTGTCGCGCTGGCGGTGAAAGGGTTAATGGACATCGGCGGCGGTTACGGGCCGCATATGATGCTTGGCTGTTTGTTTGTCTTGTCGGCGGTGATTGGTTTGTTTATTTCGAATACGGCAACGGCTGTGTTGATGGCGCCGATTGCGCTGGCCGCGGCTAAAACAATGGGCGTCTCGCCGTATCCATTTGCCATGGTGGTGGCGATGGCAGCATCCGCCGCCTTTATGACGCCAGTTTCCTCGCCGGTTAACACGTTGGTTTTAGGGCCGGGAAATTACAGCTTTAGTGATTTTGTGAAGCTGGGAGTACCGTTCACCGTTATTGTGATGGCGGTTTGCGTGGTGATGATTCCGATGCTGTTTCCGTTTTAACGAGAGCCCGATGCGACGCTGGCGCGTCTTATCAGGCTGCGTCGGCTGGTATCTGTCTGCTTACAGCGGCGAATCCTGGCTAATCTCATCGAGCGATAGTTGGAAGCTGGGAACAAAGACTTCAATGAAGTAGTCCATCTCCTGGCTGCGGCGCGCTTCAAGCGTCGCTTCCAGCCGCGTTTTTGCCAGCAAAAATTCATTATTTCCGGCTGCGAGCTCTTCCAGACATTTCAGATAGGCACAAAGTGCATCAGCCTGTTTCACCAGCGACTTTTCTTCATCGCTATACGCATTTTCATCGATTAATGGCGCGAAAATATCCCGCAACTCCTCCGGAACCATATCGACCAGCTTTTGTTGGGCGATTTTTTCAATGGCTTTGTATTCCTGAGCGATTTGCGAGTTGAAATATTTCACTGGGGTAGGGAGATCGCCGGTGAGTACTTCAGAGGCATCGTGGTACATCGCCAGCAGAGCGATGCGTTCAGCGTTGACATTTCCGCCAAACTTACGGTTTTTAATGGCAGCCAGCGCATGGGCGACCATCGCCACCTGCAAACTGTGCTCAGACACATTTTCTGTCCGTACATTGCGCATTAACGGCCAGCGGTTAATGAGTTTCAGGCGGGAGAGATGGGCAAAAAAATGGCTCTGCTTCATAACGACCTTGCGTGTGATGACTTCATGAGATCATTGTGGGGGGATAACACTGCCGGATGCAATCTCCGGCAGTGAATTTAAGATTACAGCTGATGATAGCCAGAAAGGAAACGAGCGAATTTACTTAATGACAGTTCGATATCATCAACGCGCGGCAGCGTAACTATGCGGAAGTGATCCGGCCACGGCCAGTTAAAAGCCGTTCCCTGAACCAGCAGAACTTTTTCCTGTAACAGGAAGTCCAGCACCATCTTCTGGTCGTCGTGAATATTAAAACGTTTGGCGTCGATTTTTGGGAACATGTACAGCGCGCCGCGTGGCTTCACGCAGGAAACGCCTGGAATGTCGTTAATCAATTCCCATGCGCGATTACGCTGCTCGTAAAGACGCCCGCCTGGTAAGATAAATTCACTGATACTCTGATAGCCACCCAATGCGGTCTGAATCGCGTGTTGTGCGGGAACGTTGGCGCAAAGTCGCATTGAGGCCAGCATCTCCAGACCTTCGATGTAGCCTTTGGCGTGTTTTTTCGGCCCGTTCAGCACCATCCAGCCCTGACGGAAGCCTGCCACGCGATACGTTTTCGACAGACCGTTAAAGGTAATGGTCAGCAGGTCAGGCGCCATCGCCGCGATCGAGTGATGCTCGGCGTCGTCGTAGAGAATTTTGTCGTAAATTTCATCGGCGAAGATAATGAGATTATGCTGACGCGCAATCTCCACAATTTCCATTAAAAGCTCTTTGGAATAAACCGCGCCGGTAGGGTTGTTCGGGTTGATAATAACGATACCGCGCGTACGAGGCGTAATTTTAGCGCGAATATCATCAAGGTCCGGAAACCAGTCAGAGGACTCGTCACAAAGGTAGTGCACCGCTTTACCGCTGGAGAGCGAAACCGCCGCGGTCCATAGTGGGTAATCAGGTGCAGGAACCAACATTTCATCCCCGCTGTTCAGCAAGGCCTGCATTGCCTGAACGATAAGCTCCGATACACCATTGCCGATGTAAATATCTTCCACGGTAACATCACGCATGCCTCGCGCCTGATAGTGCTGCATGATGGCTTTACGCGCAGAGTAGAGGCCTTTTGAATCACAATAGCCCTGAGCGGTCGGGAGGTTGCGTATCACGTCAACCAGGATCTCATCAGGAGCGTCAAAACCGAACGGGGCTGGGTTGCCGATGTTCAGTTTCAATACCTTGTTACCTTCTTCTTCCAGGCGTTTTGCTTCTTTCAGCACCGGACCACGGATGTCATAACAGACATTCTCTAACTTGCTGGATTTTTCAATGGGTGACATGAATCTTGACCTTTTTTGCTGTTATCGCCACTCCCTGCCGTGGAAGTCAGCTTAGAACAATGTACTCCCCCGAGGCGGTGTTTTGAAGTTCTGCAGAACAAGATTTTGCGAGAGTAAAAGAAGGGAATGTGCTGTTAATAACTTAATAATCGTTAAATATTGAGATGCATATGCTTAATGATTTGTGTTTTGTAGTGATTTATTCTAAGTATTAATCTAATGCATAGTTTTTTGTCTGGTAGATAAATGTGCGAATTTCCTTTGATTTAAGAAATCACGAACATAACATATTCATGATATTTTCATTATAAGTGAAACATTAACAGAGTAGTGATTGCCGAAGTGTCGTATAGGTGATGACGTGCGAAACTATTGTTAAGCGTAATTAATGAATGCAGGGTGTGCTAATTAATTATTATTTAATATTCAAAAAGGTTTTGTTGTGCTTATTAATAATAGAAGATTACTTTGCCTAACATAACATAACTTTGCATCAGATAATTCGCAATGGCCCTTATAAATAAATGGGTTTTAGGGTAAAATGCTCGCTTAAATGACGGAACCCCCACTTTTGATGCAGACAAATCATCGCCGCTTATGCGTGTTCACGCTGGGTTGGCGCCGCTTTGCTAGTAGTGGAACAAGGATCAACATTTACATTTACACAAACACTCGCATGTCATAAATAGAAAAGAGTGAGTAACTTAATAGATATGCGATTCCTGAAGATATATTCTGTGAACTACTTCAGGCATTATAACGGAACAATGTGAGTCGTTCTTATTAGTGCAACTCATATGCATTTTAACTTTCATCCAGACTTCCGGATGAAACTGCCAGGGAGGCACATTACAAATGGAATTGCTTGTTTGTGTGTGCACAGCATTAACCAGCTCAGTATGAGCCGCCAGTAAGTGATAATATATGATAAGTGCAAATCGTCCGATAATTAACCTCGACCTCGATCTGCTGAGAACATTTGTTGCTGTTGCCGATCTGAACACTTTTGCTGCCGCAGCTGCCGCCGTGTGTCGTACTCAGTCCGCTGTTAGTCAGCAAATGCAACGTCTTGAACAACTCGTTGGGAAAGAACTGTTCGCTCGGCATGGTCGTAACAAACTGTTAACTGAACATGGCATTCAGCTTCTTGGCTATGCCAGGAAGATCCTGCGTTTTAATGATGAAGCTTGCTCATCATTAATGTTCAGTAATCTTCAGGGCGTGTTAACAATCGGCGCTTCAGATGAATCTGCTGATACGATCTTACCTTTCCTGCTTAATCGCGTGAGTTCGGTTTATCCGAAACTTGCGCTGGATGTCCGCGTTAAGCGTAATGCTTATATGGCAGATATGCTGAAGTCCCAGGAAGTGGATTTAATGGTTACCACAAATCGTCCTGATACCTTTAAGGCGTTGAATCTGAGAACTTCTCCAACGCACTGGTATTGCGCTGCGGAATACGTATTGCAAAAAGGCGAGCCGATCCCTCTGGTGTTGTTGGATGATCCTAGTCCGTTCCGCGATATGGTTCTGGCAACACTCAATAAAGCAGATATTCCATGGCGTCTGGCTTATGTCGCCTCCACGTTGCCGGCGGTCCGTGCTGCCGTGAAAGCGGGATTGGGTGTAACGGCCAGGCCGGTTGAGATGATGAGTCCGGACCTGCGCGTCTTGAGTGCTGTGGACGGTTTACCACCACTGCCAGATACCGAATATTTGCTCTGCTATGATCCGTCCAGCGGTAATGAACTGGCCCAGGTGATATATCAGGCTATGGAGAGTTATCAGAATCCATGGCAGTTCAGCGCGACAGGAGCCCATGAAGGGGATGATTCTCTGTTAATTGAAGGCGATTACGAATAATTGCCTGGTACCAGGTAACCACATTTGTAAAAACAAGCCACTGATGTTTTTTTGAACGTCAGTGGCTTTTTTTTACAATAAATGATGACGACTTTTCCTGATTTTGAACAAATGTGTTCATTTTTCAATCGACCTCCATTCTCTATACGCGCGAACAAAAAATCGCCTGATAAAAATCTCCTGCTACAATAATGTTAAAAAATACGTGAACTTGTTGCTGTATTTTTGTTATGGATTAACAAAAGCGTGTCACAGATCAAGAAAATACTCTCTTTTAGGGGGAGGAATCGACACAAATTCCTGTCAAAATAGGCCCGTATTTTTTCCATTGCTTCACAACGGACACGATTCAACAACATCTAATTTTCCTGGAGTCGTCAATGATCTGGGATGAAGAGCATTAAATGCAAGGGTTGTTGGTATTATGTAAATTAATGTGAAGAAACTTTTGTTAAAGTTGACAAAAGGTTATAGAAAGGGGTAAAAGACCACATCAATTCACTGTATAAAATTGTTATTACAGTAGTTGTAAGGTTTTTTTTATTCCTCCCCATGAATCGATGTGGCGTCCATCTGCCGTGAAGAGCAGTGAATCTGGCGCTACTTTTGATGAGTAAGCAATGAGTATGTCAACATCCACTGAAGTCATCGCTCATCACTGGGCATTCGCTATCTTTCTTATCGTTGCCATTGGCCTGTGTTGCCTGATGCTGGTAGGCGGTTGGTTTTTAGGCGGTCGCGCACGCGCGAGGTCGAAAAACGTGCCGTTTGAATCCGGTATCGACTCGGTCGGCTCCGCCCGCTTACGCCTGTCCGCCAAGTTTTATCTGGTGGCCATGTTCTTCGTTATCTTCGACGTTGAAGCGCTGTATCTGTTCGCATGGTCAACCTCTATTCGCGAAAGCGGCTGGGTAGGCTTTGTGGAAGCTGCAATTTTTATTTTTGTGTTACTGGCAGGTCTGGTTTATCTGGTGCGTATTGGCGCGCTGGACTGGACGCCCGCGCGTTCACGCCGCGAGCGTATGAACCCGGAAACGAACAGTATCGCTAATCGTCAACGCTAACCGCGAGGCATTAAGATGGATTATACGCTCACCCGCATAGATCCCAACGGTGAGAACGACCGTTACCCCCTGCAAAAGCAGGAGATCGTAACCGACCCTCTGGAGCAAGAAGTTAACAAAAACGTGTTTATGGGCAAGCTCAATGACATGGTTAACTGGGGTCGTAAAAACTCAATTTGGCCGTATAACTTCGGTCTTTCCTGCTGTTACGTTGAGATGGTGACTTCGTTTACCGCGGTGCATGACGTGGCGCGTTTTGGCGCAGAAGTATTGCGTGCTTCGCCGCGTCAGGCTGACCTGATGGTGGTGGCAGGAACCTGCTTTACAAAAATGGCACCGGTTATTCAGCGTCTTTATGACCAGATGCTGGAACCAAAATGGGTTATCTCAATGGGTGCCTGTGCCAACTCCGGCGGTATGTACGATATTTATTCCGTTGTGCAGGGCGTCGATAAATTCATCCCGGTTGATGTGTATATCCCGGGCTGCCCGCCGCGTCCTGAAGCGTACATGCAGGCACTGATGCTGTTGCAGGAATCTATCGGTAAAGAACGTCGTCCGCTCTCCTGGGTGGTTGGCGATCAGGGCGTTTATCGCGCCAATATGCAATCAGAGCGCGAACGCAAGCGCGGTGAACGCATTGCCGTAACCAACCTGCGTACACCTGACGAGATTTAATTTGCGCCTGTCGGCAAAGGGATTTTTCTTCGCTTATTCCTAAATCTATTTCGCGAAGCTTACTGTGCCGACAGTCACCACGGACCATTTGCAATGGTGAACAATATGACCGACTTAACCGCGCAAGAACCCGCCTGGCAGACCCGCGATCATCTTGATGATCCGGTGATTGGCGAACTGCGCAACCGTTTTGGGCCGGATGCCTTTACTGTTCAGGCGACTCGCACCGGGGTTCCCGTTGTGTGGATCAAGCGTGAACAATTACTGGAAGTTGGCGATTTCTTAAAGAAACTGCCGAAACCTTACGTCATGCTGTTTGACTTACACGGCATGGACGAACGTCTGCGCACACACCGCGAAGGGTTGCCTGCCGCGGATTTTTCCGTTTTCTACCATCTGATTTCTATCGATCGTAACCGCGACATCATGCTGAAGGTGGCGCTGGCAGAAAACGACCTGCACGTACCGACCTTTACCAAACTGTTCCCGAACGCTAACTGGTATGAGCGTGAGACCTGGGATCTGTTTGGCATTACTTTCGACGGTCACCCGAACCTGCGCCGCATCATGATGCCGCAAACCTGGAAAGGTCACCCGCTGCGTAAAGATTACCCGGCGCGCGCTACCGAATTCTCGCCGTTTGAGCTGACCAAAGCCAAACAGGATCTGGAGATGGAAGCCCTGACCTTCAAACCGGAAGAGTGGGGGATGAAGCGCGGCACCGAAAACGAGGACTTCATGTTCCTCAACCTCGGTCCGAACCACCCGTCGGCGCACGGGGCTTTCCGTATCGTTTTGCAACTCGATGGCGAAGAGATTGTCGACTGCGTACCCGACATCGGCTACCACCACCGTGGCGCTGAGAAAATGGGCGAACGCCAGTCCTGGCACAGCTACATTCCGTATACCGACCGTATCGAATATCTCGGCGGCTGCGTTAACGAAATGCCTTACGTGCTGGCGGTAGAGAAACTGGCCGGGATCACCGTGCCGGATCGCGTTAACGTCATTCGCGTAATGCTCTCCGAACTGTTCCGCATCAACAGTCACCTGCTCTATATCTCCACCTTTATTCAGGACGTCGGCGCAATGACGCCAGTGTTCTTTGCCTTTACCGATCGGCAGAAAATTTACGATCTGGTGGAAGCAATCACTGGTTTCCGTATGCACCCGGCGTGGTTCCGTATTGGCGGCGTAGCGCACGACCTGCCGCGTGGCTGGGATCGTCTGCTGCGTGAGTTCCTCGACTGGATGCCGAAACGTCTGGCGTCTTACGAGAAAGCGGCGCTGCAAAACACCATTCTGAAAGGTCGTTCCCAGGGCGTTGCCGCCTATGGCGCGAAAGAGGCGCTGGAGTGGGGCACCACTGGCGCGGGCCTGCGTGCTACCGGGATCGACTTCGACGTGCGTAAGGCGCGTCCTTATTCTGGCTATGAAAACTTCGACTTTGAAATCCCGGTGGGTGGTGGTGTTTCTGACTGCTACACCCGCGTAATGCTTAAAGTGGAAGAGCTGCGCCAGAGTCTGCGCATTCTTGAGCAGTGCCTCAACAACATGCCGGAAGGCCCGTTCAAAGCGGATCACCCGCTGACCACACCGCCGCCGAAAGAGCGCACGCTGCAACATATCGAAACCCTGATCACCCACTTCCTGCAAGTGTCGTGGGGTCCGGTGATGCCTGCCAATGAATCTTTCCAGATGATTGAGGCGACTAAAGGGATCAATAGTTACTACCTGACCAGCGACGGTAGCACCATGAGTTATCGCACCCGTATCCGTACGCCGAGTTATGCGCATTTGCAGCAAATTCCGGCGGCGATCCGCGGCAGCCTGGTGTCTGACCTGATTGTTTATCTGGGCAGTATCGATTTTGTTATGTCAGATGTGGACCGCTAATTATGCACGAGAATCAACAACCACAAACCGAGGCTTTTGAGCTGAGTGCGGCAGAGCGTGAAGCGATTGAGCACGAGATGCACCACTACGAAGACCCGCGTGCGGCGTCCATTGAAGCGCTGAAAATCGTTCAGAAGCAGCGTGGCTGGGTGCCGGATGGCGCGATCCACGCGATCGCCGATGTGCTGGGTATTCCGGCGAGCGACGTCGAAGGTGTGGCAACGTTCTACAGCCAGATCTTCCGTCAGCCGGTAGGCCGCCATGTGATCCGTTATTGCGACAGCGTGGTTTGTCACATCAACGGTTACCAGGGCATTCAGGCGGCGCTGGAGAAAAAGCTGAACATCAAACCAGGGCAAACGACATTTGATGGCCGCTTTACGCTGCTGCCAACTTGCTGCCTGGGGAACTGTGATAAAGGGCCAAACATGATGATCGATGAGGACACTCACGCGCATCTGACCCCGGAAGCGATCCCTGAACTGCTGGAGCGGTATAAATGAAAAACATTATCCGTACTCCCGAAACGCATCCGCTAACCTGGCGTCTGCGTGATGACAAACAGCCAGTATGGCTGGACGAATACCGCAGCAAAAACGGTTACGAAGGCGCGCGTAAGGCGCTGACCGGGCTGTCTCCGGACGAGATCGTTAATCAGGTTAAAGACTCTGGTCTGAAAGGGCGCGGCGGTGCAGGCTTTTCAACTGGCCTGAAGTGGAGCCTGATGCCGAAAGACGAATCCATGAACATCCGTTACCTGCTATGTAACGCCGATGAAATGGAGCCTGGCACTTATAAAGACCGTCTGCTGATGGAGCAACTGCCGCACCTGCTGGTGGAAGGCATGCTTATTTCCGCGTTTGCGCTGAAAGCCTACCGTGGCTACATCTTCCTGCGTGGCGAATATATTGAAGCAGCCGTGAATCTGCGCCGTGCCATTGCCGAAGCGACCGAAGCGGGTCTGCTCGGTAAAAATATTATGGGAACAGGTTTTGATTTTGAACTGTTCGTCCATACCGGGGCAGGGCGCTATATCTGCGGTGAAGAAACGGCGTTAATCAACTCCCTGGAAGGGCGTCGCGCTAACCCACGCTCGAAACCTCCCTTCCCGGCAACCTCCGGCGCATGGGGTAAACCGACCTGCGTCAACAACGTCGAAACTCTGTGTAACGTTCCGGCAATCCTCGCAAACGGCGTGGAGTGGTATCAGAACATCTCGAAAAGCAAAGATGCTGGCACCAAGCTGATGGGCTTCTCCGGTCGGGTGAAAAATCCGGGCCTGTGGGAACTGCCGTTCGGCACCACCGCACGCGAGATCCTCGAAGATTACGCCGGTGGTATGCGCGATGGCCTGAAGTTCAAAGCCTGGCAGCCAGGCGGCGCTGGGACTGACTTCCTGACCGAAGCGCACCTTGACCTGCCGATGGAATTCGAAAGTATCGGTAAAGCGGGAAGCCGTCTGGGTACGGCGCTGGCGATGGCGGTTGACCACGAGATCAACATGGTGTCGCTGGTGCGTAACCTGGAAGAGTTTTTCGCCCGTGAGTCCTGCGGCTGGTGTACGCCGTGCCGCGACGGTCTGCCGTGGAGCGTGAAAATTCTGCGTGCGCTGGAGCGTGGCGAAGGTCAGCCGGGCGATATCGAAACACTTGAGCAACTGTGTCGATTCTTAGGCCCGGGTAAAACTTTCTGTGCCCACGCACCTGGTGCAGTGGAGCCGTTACAGAGCGCCATCAAATATTTCCGCGAAGAATTTGAGGCGGGAATCAAACAGCCGTTCAGCAATACCCATTTGATTAATGGGATTCAGCCGAACCTGCTGAAAGAGCGCTGGTAACCGAATTTCGATTAACGCTCGGTCCCTGACCGAGAAAACTGGAAGCATGCTAATGGCTACAATTCATGTAGACGGCAAAGAATACGAGGTCAACGGAGCGGACAACCTGCTGGAAGCTTGTCTGTCTCTGGGCCTTGATATTCCTTACTTTTGCTGGCATCCGGCGCTGGGAAGCGTCGGTGCTTGCCGCCAGTGTGCGGTGAAGCAATACCAAAACGCGGAAGACACGCGTGGTCGCCTGGTGATGTCCTGTATGACACCGGCTTCCGATGGCACCTTTATTTCCATTGACGACGAAGAAGCGAAACAGTTCCGTGAAAGTGTGGTCGAGTGGTTGATGACTAACCATCCGCACGACTGTCCGGTATGTGAAGAAGGCGGTAACTGCCATCTTCAGGATATGACCGTGATGACCGGGCATACCTTCCGTCGCTACCGTTTCACCAAACGTACCCACCGCAATCAGGACCTGGGGCCGTTCATCTCTCACGAAATGAACCGCTGCATCGCCTGCTACCGCTGCGTGCGTTACTACAAAGATTACGCTGACGGTACAGATCTGGGCGTTTATGGCGCGCACGACAACGTCTACTTCGGTCGCCCGGAAGACGGCACGCTGGAAAGCGAATTTTCCGGTAACCTGGTCGAAATTTGCCCGACCGGCGTATTTACCGACAAAACGCACTCCGAGCGTTACAACCGTAAATGGGATATGCAGTTTGCGCCGAGCATCTGCCAGCAATGTTCCATCGGCTGTAACATCAGCCCCGGCGAGCGTTATGGCGAACTGCGTCGTATCGAAAACCGTTACAACGGTACGGTAAACCACTACTTCCTCTGCGACCGTGGTCGTTTCGGTTACGGCTACGTCAACCTGAAAGATCGTCCGCGTCAGCCAGTACAGCGTCGTGGCGATGATTTCATTACCCTCAACGCCGAACAGGCAATGCAGGGCGCGGCAGATATTCTGCGTCAGTCGAAGAAAGTGATCGGCATCGGTTCTCCGCGCGCCAGCGTGGAAAGCAACTTTGCGCTGCGTGAGCTGGTGGGCGAAGAAAACTTCTATACCGGTATCGCTCACGGTGAGCAGGAACGTCTGCAACTGGCACTAAAAGTGCTGCGTGAAGGCGGCATTTATACTCCGGCACTGCGCGAAATCGAATCTTATGATGCGGTACTGGTGCTGGGCGAAGACGTTACCCAGACCGGCGCGCGCGTCGCGCTGGCAGTGCGTCAGGCGGTGAAAGGTAAAGCGCGCGAAATGGCGGCAGCCCAGAAAGTGGCTGACTGGCAGATTGCGGCAATCCTCAACATCGGCCAACGTGCGAAGCATCCGCTGTTTGTTACCAACGTTGATGACACCCGTCTGGATGATATCGCGGCGTGGACTTACCGCGCACCGGTTGAAGATCAGGCGCGTTTAGGTTTTGCCATCGCCCATGCGCTGGATAACTCTGCACCAGCGGTTGACGGTATCGAACCTGAGCTGCAAAGCAAAATCGACGTCATCGTGCAGGCACTGGCGGGTGCGAAGAAACCGTTGATTATCTCCGGGACGAACGCCGGTAGCGCTGAAGTAATTCAGGCTGCGGCTAACGTCGCGAAAGCCCTGAAAGGTCGCGGCGCTGACGTCGGTATCACCATGATTGCCCGTTCCGTCAACAGCATGGGTCTGGGCATTATGGGCGGTGGATCGCTTGAAGAAGCGTTAACCGAACTGGAAACCGGACGCGCCGACGCGGTGGTGGTGCTGGAAAACGATCTGCATCGTCACGCTTCTGCTACCCGCGTGAATGCTGCGCTGGCTAAAGCGCCGCTGGTGATGGTGGTTGACCATCAACGCACAGCGATCATGGAAAACGCCCATCTGGTACTTTCCGCTGCCAGCTTTGCTGAAAGCGACGGTACGGTAATTAATAATGAAGGTCGCGCCCAACGTTTCTTCCAGGTTTACGACCCGTCCTATTACGACAGCAAAACTGTCATGCTGGAAAGCTGGCGCTGGCTGCACTCGCTGCACAGCACCTTGCTGAGCCGTGAAGTGGACTGGACACAGCTCGACCATGTAATTGACGCTGTTGTGGCGAAAATCCCGGAACTGGCAGGTATCAAAGATGCTGCGCCGGATGCGACATTCCGTATTCGTGGGCAGAAACTGGCCCGTGAACCGCACCGTTACAGCGGTCGTACCGCCATGCGCGCCAATATCAGCGTTCATGAGCCGCGTCAGCCGCAGGATATTGACACCATGTTCACCTTCTCGATGGAAGGTAACAACCAGCCGACCGCGCACCGTTCGCAAGTGCCGTTTGCCTGGGCGCCAGGCTGGAACTCCCCGCAGGCGTGGAACAAATTCCAGGACGAAGTGGGCGGCAAACTGCGCTTTGGCGATCCGGGCGTGCGTCTGTTTGAAACCAGCGAAAACGGTCTGGATTACTTCACCAGCGTACCGGCACGCTTCCAGCCGCAGGACGGGAAATGGCGTATCGCGCCGTACTACCACCTGTTTGGCAGCGATGAATTGTCACAGCGTGCTCCGGTCTTCCAGAGCCGTATGCCGCAGCCGTACATCAAACTCAACCCAGCGGATGCCGCGAAGTTGGGCGTGAATGCGGGGACACGCGTCTCCTTTAGCTACGATGGCAACACGGTCACGCTACCGGTTGAAATCGCCGAAGGGCTGACGGCAGGGCAGGTGGGCTTGCCGATGGGTATGTCCGGCATTGCTCCGGTGCTGGCCGGCGCGCATCTTGAGGATCTCAAGGAGGCACAACAATGAGTTGGATATCACCGGAACTGATTGAGATCCTGCTGACCATCCTCAAAGCGGTGGTGATCCTGCTGGTGGTTGTCACCTGTGGGGCATTCATGAGCTTTGGCGAACGTCGCCTGCTGGGTCTGTTCCAGAACCGTTACGGACCTAACCGTGTTGGCTGGGGCGGTTCGCTCCAGCTGGTTGCGGACATGATCAAAATGTTCTTTAAAGAAGACTGGATCCCGAAATTCTCGGATCGTGTCATCTTTACCCTGGCACCGATGATTGCTTTTACCTCGCTGCTGCTGGCCTTTGCGATTGTGCCAGTCAGCCCAGGTTGGGTGGTTGCCGACCTGAACATCGGGATTTTGTTCTTCCTGATGATGGCCGGTCTGGCGGTTTACGCGGTGCTGTTTGCGGGCTGGTCAAGTAACAACAAATACTCGCTGCTGGGTGCGATGCGTGCTTCTGCGCAGACCCTGAGCTACGAAGTGTTCCTCGGGCTTTCCCTGATGGGCGTGGTGGCGCAGGCCGGTTCATTCAACATGACCGACATCGTCAACAGCCAGGCGCATGTGTGGAACGTCATCCCGCAATTCTTTGGTTTTATTACCTTTGCCATCGCGGGCGTGGCGGTGTGTCACCGTCACCCGTTTGACCAGCCGGAAGCCGAGCAGGAACTGGCGGATGGTTACCACATTGAATATTCCGGCATGAAGTTCGGTCTGTTCTTCGTGGGTGAATACATCGGGATTGTGACCATCTCTGCACTGATGGTGACGCTGTTCTTCGGTGGCTGGCAAGGCCCGTTGTTACCGCCATTCATCTGGTTCGCGCTGAAAACCGCGTTCTTTATGATGATGTTCATTTTGATTCGTGCGTCGTTACCGCGTCCGCGTTATGACCAGGTAATGTCCTTCGGCTGGAAAATCTGCCTGCCGCTGACGCTGATCAACTTGCTGGTAACGGCGGCTGTCATTCTCTGGCAGGCGCAATAAGGGGCAATAAGACCATGACCTTAAAAGAATTGTTAGTAGGTTTCGGCACCCAGGTTCGTAGTATCTGGATGATCGGCCTGCACGCGTTCGCCAAACGCGAAACGCGAATGTACCCGGAAGAGCCGGTCTATCTGCCGCCCCGTTATCGTGGTCGTATCGTTCTGACCCGCGACCCGGACGGCGAAGAGCGTTGCGTAGCTTGTAACCTCTGCGCGGTAGCCTGCCCGGTCGGCTGTATCTCGCTGCAAAAAGCAGAAACCAAAGACGGTCGCTGGTATCCGGAATTTTTCCGCATCAACTTCTCACGCTGCATTTTCTGTGGTTTGTGCGAAGAAGCCTGTCCGACCACGGCGATTCAGTTAACCCCGGATTTCGAAATGGGGGAATACAAGCGCCAGGACCTGGTTTACGAGAAAGAGGATCTGCTGATCTCCGGTCCGGGCAAATACCCGGAATATAACTTCTACCGGATGGCAGGTATGGCAATCGACGGCAAAGATAAGGGCGAAGCAGAGAACGAAGCCAAGCCTATCGACGTCAAGAGCCTGTTACCGTAAGGAGAGGGGCAATGGAGTTCGCTTTTTATATCTGTGGCCTGATAGCCATACTTGCGACCTTGCGAGTGATCACCCATACCAATCCGGTACACGCACTGCTGTACCTGATTATTTCGCTGCTGGCGATTTCCGGGGTGTTCTTCTCGCTGGGCGCTTACTTCGCCGGTGCGTTGGAAATTATCGTCTACGCGGGTGCCATTATGGTGCTGTTCGTGTTCGTGGTGATGATGCTCAACCTGGGCGGTTCGGAAATCGAACAAGAACGCCAGTGGCTGAAACCGCAGGTGTGGATTGGTCCGGCAATTTTGTCGGCCATCATGCTGGTGGTGATTGTTTACGCCATCCTCGGTGTTAACGATCAGGGTATCGACGGTACGCCAATCAGTGCTAAAGCAGTGGGTATTACGCTGTTCGGGCCTTATGTACTGGCGGTAGAACTGGCTTCTATGCTGCTGCTCGCGGGTCTGGTTGTGGCCTTCCACGTCGGTCGTGAAGAGCGTGCGGGTGAAGTGCTGAGCAATCGTAAAGACGACAGCGCGAAAAGAAAAACGGAGGAGCACGCATGATCCCCTTACAACATGGACTGATCCTCGCGGCAATCTTATTCGTTCTTGGCTTAACCGGTCTGGTTATCCGTCGCAATCTGCTGTTTATGCTGATTGGTCTGGAAATCATGATTAACGCCTCCGCGCTGGCCTTTGTGGTCGCCGGAAGCTACTGGGGCCAGACCGACGGTCAGGTGATGTATATTCTCGCCATCAGCCTCGCGGCGGCAGAAGCGAGTATCGGCCTTGCGCTGCTGCTGCAACTTCACCGTCGTCGCCAGAACCTGAACATTGATTCAGTAAGTGAGATGCGCGGATGAACATGCTTGCCTTAACCATTATTTTGCCATTGATTGGCTTCGTCCTGCTGGCGTTCTCCCGTGGGCGCTGGTCTGAAAACGTCTCGGCGATCGTCGGCGTTGGCTCTGTGGGCCTGGCGGCGCTGGTAACTGCCTTTATTGGCGTCGACTTCTTTGCTAACGGTGAGCAGGCATACAGCCAGCCGCTGTGGACGTGGATGTCGGTAGGCGACTTTAACATCGGTTTCAATCTGGTGCTGGACGGCCTGTCGCTGACCATGCTCTCGGTGGTCACTGGTGTGGGTTTCCTTATTCACATGTACGCCTCCTGGTATATGCGTGGTGAAGAGGGCTACTCTCGCTTCTTCGCTTACACCAACCTGTTCATTGCCAGCATGGTCGTTCTGGTTCTCGCCGATAACCTGCTGCTGATGTACCTCGGCTGGGAAGGCGTGGGCCTGTGCTCCTATCTGCTGATCGGTTTCTATTACACCGATCCGAAGAATGGCGCAGCGGCAATGAAAGCGTTCGTCGTGACCCGTGTGGGTGACGTGTTCCTCGCTTTCGCGCTGTTCATTCTCTACAACGAGCTGGGTACGCTGAACTTCCGCGAAATGGTGGAACTGGCGCCTGCGCACTTTGCTGACGGCAATAACATGCTGATGTGGGCGACGCTGATGCTGCTGGGCGGTGCGGTTGGTAAATCTGCGCAGCTGCCGTTGCAGACATGGCTTGCTGACGCGATGGCGGGCCCGACGCCTGTCTCCGCGCTGATCCACGCCGCAACGATGGTAACCGCAGGTGTCTACCTGATCGCCCGTACCCACGGCCTGTTCCTGATGACGCCGGAAGTTCTGCATCTGGTGGGTATTGTTGGGGCGGTTACGCTGCTGCTGGCCGGTTTTGCCGCGCTGGTACAGACCGACATCAAACGTGTTCTCGCTTACTCTACCATGAGCCAGATTGGCTACATGTTCCTCGCACTTGGCGTGCAGGCATGGGATGCGGCGATTTTCCACTTGATGACCCACGCGTTCTTTAAAGCGCTGCTGTTCCTGGCATCCGGTTCCGTCATTCTGGCCTGCCATCACGAACAGAACATCTTCAAGATGGGCGGTCTACGTAAATCTATTCCGCTGGTTTATCTCTGCTTCCTGGTGGGCGGCGCAGCACTGTCGGCACTGCCGCTGGTCACTGCGGGCTTCTTCAGTAAGGATGAGATCCTCGCGGGTGCGATGGCGAATGGTCATATCAATCTGATGGTGGCAGGTCTGGTCGGTGCGTTTATGACCTCGCTCTACACCTTCCGTATGATTTTCATCGTCTTCCACGGAAAAGAACAAATTCACGCTCACGCCGTGAAAGGGGTAACTCACAGCCTGCCGCTGATTGTGCTGCTGATCCTTTCCACCTTTGTTGGCGCACTGATTGTACCGCCGCTGCAGGGCGTGCTTCCGCAAACGACGGAACTGGCGCACGGCAGCATGTTGACCCTGGAAATTACCTCTGGCGTGGTCGCGGTGGTCGGCATTCTGCTGGCAGCCTGGCTGTGGCTGGGTAAACGTACTCTGGTGACCTCCATCGCCAACAGTGCGCCGGGCCGCCTGCTGGGCACCTGGTGGTACAACGCCTGGGGCTTCGACTGGCTGTATGACAAAGTATTCGTCAAGCCGTTCCTGGGGATTGCCTGGTTGCTGAAACGCGATCCGCTGAACTCAATGATGAACATCCCGGCGGTTCTTTCCCGCTTTGCAGGTAAAGGTCTGCTGTTAAGCGAGAACGGCTACCTGCGCTGGTATGTGGCATCCATGAGCATCGGTGCGGTCGTGGTGCTGGCACTGTTGATGGTACTGCGTTGAGTTGTTGGCTGAGTGAATATACCCGGCGCTGCGCCGGGTCTGTGAACTAAGAATAAATTTTAGGTAACTGTTCCTGAAGTACAGGCGTCATCGGCGAAGTCAGACCGGATACCGCCAGCGCACAGCAACCGGAACGTACTTAAGTACGTGAGGATTGCGAGCACTGCCGGGATTCGGGCTGGCGAGTGAGATAGCCTGAGCAGGAGTAAATATAAGGGACATACTTAGCTATGTTATTACCCTGGTTAATACTAATCCCCTTTATCGGCGGCTTCCTGTGCTGGCAGACCGAACGCTTTGGCGTCAAGGTGCCGCGCTGGGTAGCGCTGATCACCATGGGATTGACGCTGGCGCTGTCGCTGCAACTGTGGTTGCAGGGCGGTTATTCACTGACGCAATCCGCCGGAATTCCGCAGTGGCAGTCTGAATTCGACATGCCGTGGATCCCGCGTTTTGGTATCTCTATCCATCTCGCCATTGACGGTCTGTCGCTGCTGATGGTCGTGCTGACCGGTTTGCTCGGTGTGCTGGCGGTACTCTGTTCGTGGAACGAGATCGAAAAATATCAGGGCTTCTTCCACCTCAACCTGATGTGGATCCTGGGCGGCGTTATCGGCGTGTTCCTTGCCATCGACATGTTCCTGTTCTTCTTCTTCTGGGAAATGATGTTGGTGCCGATGTACTTCCTGATCGCACTGTGGGGGCATAAAGCTTCTGACGGTAAAACGCGTATCACGGCGGCAACCAAGTTCTTCATTTATACCCAGGCGAGTGGTCTGGTGATGTTGATCGCCATCCTGGCGCTGGTCTTTGTTCACTACAACGCGACCGGCGTCTGGACCTTCAACTATGAAGAGCTGCTGAATACGCCAATGTCTGGCGGCGTGGAATACCTGTTGAT
The DNA here is from genome assembly GCF_005781075.1 of Escherichia sp. E2562. NCBI lineage: Bacteria > Pseudomonadati > Pseudomonadota > Gammaproteobacteria > Enterobacterales > Enterobacteriaceae > Escherichia > Escherichia sp. E2562. The sequence continues at coordinate 298,243 of NZ_VATM01000005.1, forward strand.
GCTGGGCTTCTTCATCGCCTTTGCGGTGAAAATGCCGGTGGTTCCGCTGCATGGCTGGCTGCCGGATGCGCACTCCCAGGCACCAACTGCGGGTTCCGTTGACCTCGCGGGGATCTTGCTGAAAACCGCCGCTTACGGTCTGCTGCGTTTCTCCCTGCCGCTGTTCCCGAACGCGTCGGCAGAGTTTGCACCAATCGCTATGTGGCTGGGTGTTATCGGCATCTTCTACGGTGCGTGGATGGCCTTCGCCCAGACCGATATCAAACGTCTGATCGCCTACACCTCGGTTTCCCATATGGGCTTCGTGCTGATTGCCATCTACACCGGCAGCCAGTTGGCCTACCAGGGCGCGGTAATTCAGATGATTGCGCACGGCTTGTCAGCGGCGGGTCTGTTTATTCTCTGCGGTCAGCTCTATGAACGTATCCATACCCGCGACATGCGCATGATGGGCGGTCTGTGGAGCAAGATGAAATGGCTGCCAGCACTGTCGCTGTTCTTTGCGGTGGCAACGCTTGGGATGCCAGGCACCGGTAACTTCGTCGGCGAATTTATGATTCTGTTCGGCAGCTTCCAGGTTGTCCCGGTGATTACCGTTATCTCTACCTTTGGGCTGGTCTTTGCATCTGTTTATTCGCTGGCAATGTTACATCGCGCTTACTTCGGTAAAGCGAAAAGCGAGATTGCCAGCAAAGAACTGCCAGGGATGTCGCTGCGCGAGCTGTTTATGATCCTGTTGCTGGTGGTGCTGCTGGTACTGCTGGGCTTCTATCCGCAGCCGATTCTGGATACCTCGCACTCCGCGATTGGCAATATCCAGCAGTGGTTTGTTAATTCCGTTACTACTACAAGGCCGTAAATCGCCATGACAATAACTCCACAAAACCTGATCGCACTGCTACCGTTGCTGATCGTCGGCTTGACGGTGGTGGTTGTGATGCTCTCCATTGCGTGGCGACGCAATCATTTCCTCAACGCTACGCTCTCGGTTATTGGGCTTAACGCGGCGCTGGTTTCGCTCTGGTTTGTCGGCCAGGCGGGCGCTATGGACGTTACGCCGCTGATGCGCGTTGATGGTTTCGCCATGCTTTACACCGGGCTGGTATTGTTGGCGAGCCTCGCCACCTGTACTTTCGCCTACCCGTGGCTTGAAGGCTATAACGGCAACAAGGACGAGTTCTACCTGTTGGTGTTAATTGCTGCGCTGGGCGGGATCCTGCTGGCGAATGCCAACCATCTGGCGTCCTTGTTCCTCGGTATCGAACTGATCTCTTTGCCGCTGTTTGGCCTGGTCGGTTACGCTTTCCGCCAGAAACGTTCGCTGGAAGCCAGTATCAAATACACCATTCTTTCTGCCGCAGCGTCTTCTTTCCTGCTGTTCGGTATGGCGCTGGTGTATGCGCAGTCTGGGGATCTGTCGTTCGTTGCACTGGGTAAAAACCTCGGCGACGGTATGCTCAACGAGCCGCTGTTGCTGGCAGGTTTCGGCCTGATGATTGTTGGCCTCGGCTTCAAACTCTCTCTGGTGCCGTTCCACCTGTGGACGCCAGACGTATACCAGGGCGCGCCTGCGCCGGTTTCCACTTTCCTGGCGACGGCGAGCAAAATCGCTATCTTCGGTGTGGTGATGCGTCTGTTCCTTTACGCACCAGTGGGTGACAGCGAAGCGATTCGCGTGGTGCTGGCGATTATCGCCTTTGCCTCCATCATCTTCGGTAACCTGATGGCGCTGAGCCAGACCAACATCAAACGTCTGCTCGGTTACTCATCTATCTCTCACCTCGGCTATCTGCTGGTGGCGCTGATTGCGCTGCAAACTGGCGAGATGTCGATGGAAGCGGTAGGGGTTTACCTGGCCGGTTATCTGTTCAGCAGCCTCGGCGCGTTTGGCGTGGTCAGCCTGATGTCCAGCCCGTATCGTGGCCCGGATGCTGATTCCCTGTTCTCTTACCGCGGTCTGTTCTGGCATCGTCCGATCCTCGCGGCGGTGATGACGGTGATGATGCTGTCTCTGGCCGGTATTCCGATGACGCTGGGCTTTATCGGTAAGTTCTACGTGCTGGCAGTCGGTGTCCAGGCGCACTTGTGGTGGCTGGTGGGGGCCGTGGTTGTCGGTTCGGCAATCGGCCTTTACTACTACCTGCGCGTGGCGGTGAGCTTATACCTGCACGCCCCGGAACAACCGGGTCGCGATGCACCGTCAAACTGGCAGTACAGCGCGGGCGGTATCGTGGTGCTGATCTCTGCACTGTTGGTACTGGTGCTGGGTGTATGGCCGCAACCGCTGATTAGCATTGTGCGGTTAGCCCTGCCGCTGATGTAAGGTTGAATATTGATGTTAAAAAACCGCCGATTTCGGCGGTTTTTTTATGGTGTTATGATTTGATTGGGTTTGTGCAGGTTTTATTTTGGAAACGTTTATTGTATTTATAATTATAGTCTGAAGAGACAATAGTATTATAGTTTATGGTTGACGCACTTGCATAACACGCCACATCAACGTTTAAATCGTTAATGATGAAGTCGATCATGTCTTCTGTACCATTCATTATAATAAACTTTACTAATGTTATATTTTCACCAAAATCACCATATTCTTGACCAATCACGGAAGGTAGGTATTCTTTGTTCTTTATTTTTGATATTACGGACTGGTTATCACCTAAAACAACATGCATAGCGATAATGTCATTTTCATTTTCAGGTTGAACAAATTTTGAAAAATAAGAAGCACTAAGCTTATTTGAGTTTAAAATAGAATTATGCAAATCTACCGGTTTGATAAATAAATGCTTTTGCCATTTTGGAACGAGCTTTAGTAGAAAATCGAGCATTTGGATTTTTTGTGCACTGCACTTTTCGTCTCTTAAACATCGCTTTAAATCAATTAATCTAGTGTTTATAATACCTTTATCATTCTGAATCTCTTTCTTTTTATTATCATCTATTTTGCTATATAAAAATTTTAAGAAATTAATGCTTGTTACGTTAGCAAAAGAATAGTTGACAGCATAATCGCTGGTAAAGTCGTCTTTAAATTCACTACACTGGATAACTTTCTCGAATGAAGTGATTGGGTAGTCAAAGTTATATGTTCTGTTATAGTTAAATTTCATATTGAACAAAAGTGAATTGATACCCTCCGGGCATGTTTTCCAAAGTTTATCCAATGCAGTACCATCCCCTTGTCTTAGTGCCGTATTCACAGCAGTGTCATAATCTGATTCGTTTTTCATGGGGAATAAATAGAATGTATGTAAAACAAATATAATGGCAAAGGCGCGCCAGCCTGTAAATAAAATCTTGCGTGGGCTGCAATATATGCTTTTCCTTAGAAAACACACATACCATAAAATTAATGTATAGGGTATGAGGTTGAAAATATATTCAAAGAAAGAATCGAAATACTTATTGAAATAAAATAAATAGGCTAATGCGGTAGTGCCGATTGGCAATTCCAGATAGATTAAAGAAATGAAACCGGTGTTATCCATTTTCTCTTTATCCCATCGAAGAAGAAACGGTACGATAAAGAGTATTGGTATGATAAAGGCTAATGCATAACACGCAAAAATGATAATTACAGCACCCGTTGAAAATGACAATATACATCCTCAATGAAGTATTTTAAAAATTTTTCGTAATGAGCAATATGTTTTAATCCCACCAACAATTAACCGGATGCATACCCGCAGGGACTTCAACCCATCCATGATCTGTATCTTCTTCCCATCCTTCCCGGCACTCATCAGGGGCAATTTCTTCTGCAAACCAATTCTGAACTTCTTCGGGTGAAGCAGAAGTGATAACTGAAATTCTTTCGCTAAAGGGCCAGTTAGGATCATCGAACATCGTAATTTCTACCAAAACATCACTGACATCGTTACGCTCACGAATTTTCAGCAAATGGTGGTAGATAGCTTGCGGAGATTGTTCTGGAGTCACATTGCAACATATTGAACCGAGGATATTATTGCCGATAAAAAAATCCTCAAGAGATAACAATGGACGGGGGGTAGCAGGCTCGTTAACATCACCATTGATATTAACAAGTTGGGTAATGCGTTCTAAAGGTGTCATAATTATTCCCTGAAATAATTCATTCATCAAATGAATGGCATTGTTTGAATTCAATAGCGGATAAATAGTGACAATGCCACACGTCTTATTAGTTTCAGGCACATCATAACATGGATGTTAAGCAGGGAAAGGTGAAATATTCAGTTAGGCTGGGTCGTGATCCAGACGTTGTTATATATAACATCATAAATATTTAAAGGGGTTTGACATGGAATGGTTAAGTGAAATTCGCAAACTTCGGGAGCACGTACCTGTCGGTATCCAGTCTGCCAGACGTTTGCTAGAGAGGACTGGCGGTAATGTTGATGAGGCCATTAAATTCTTTCATATTGATCAAATCAATCTATTGACTGCAAAAGCAGACGTCACACATCAGGAAGCAGAGAATGTTTTGTTGGCTACAAACTATGATATTGCAGAAACTCTTCGGCGTATTGATGAACAACGCTATACACTGACGGAATTGATTTTGCGTAAAAATAAGGATGCCGGAGATGCCTTAAACAAAATAGCATTGGCGATTGAATATGAGTGGTATCTCAAGCGTAAGTTTTGGTTTAGTTTTGCAGATATCCAATTATTACAGCCAGTTTTACAAACTTTTATGCTGGTTTATGAATGGCATGAATATGTTGGTTGGGAAGGAATGGATTGTGGGATCTTTTTTGAAAGTGATCATATTCACCAACAATTGCAAGCGTTGGGATTGTCAGAACTTGCCAAAAAAATGGTTACTGCAAGAATCCGATATAATGAGTTAAAAGAGAAGGTAGAAAATTTTCATGAGATTACAAAGGATGAAATATTCAAAATTCTTATCACACATTGTGACCAACTTGCAAAAGATGTTGATTCTGTGTTACTGCAATTTGTGGAGGATAATATTGAGTTTTTCCCATGTCGTCACAATGGACACGATTTTTAAAAAATCATCTCAAAATTGAACAGGCTTTTTATCTGCCTGGTAATTTCCAGGTAATGACAGGTTGAGTTCCGTTTTCATCCAAGATTCCAAATCGTTGCCAACACAGATGACATCGCTGTTATATACCGAATACACGGCATTGCTTTAAGAATGCGACTAAGCAAGCATTTAGCGATATTTATACAAGGGGATAAAAACCGGACCATGGTTAAATATTTTTTCAAGATGATCTTGGCGTAAATTTTAACTAATGGGTCTTTCTCCCCCAGGCATCAAGCTATATCACCCAACAATAACCGTCAGCGCATGATTCCCTTGTCGCAGCATACGTCGATACGCGCTAATCAGCTTTTCCATATCAAGCATGATCGAAGCAAAGAGTTGCCCCTCTAACTCTTCTGAAAAGGTCACTCCCGGATAAATCTCCATTTCATTGAGTCGCTGAATGGAAAACTGTTTACGCAGCTCACTTCGATCCAGTGATTCCAGGCGGTCGATTGTCGCGGCTAACTCCTGATTCCAGGTCAATCCCAGGAAACCATCTATGCCATCTTCGAGGCTGTGTTCACCAAGCACGGCACGACTCAGCGGATCATTCTTCGCTGGATCAAAAGCAGAGGTACCCGTTAGGCCAAAATGTAAAAAATCCCAGCGTTTATCAATATCCAGTCGCCGTAAACCTGAAAGCGTGTCATGAATATTGTCCATTAAGGGTTTTTCAGTAGACTCAAGCAGTCGGTTAATTCTTTCTGAGTCAATTTCTGCAAAATAGCCAATCATTCCCATTTATTTTTCCTCCATCGAATTTAATTTTTCGCATCTTAAAACAGACGAGGGAAAATAAAATGCGCATGTTGCTTTTTCTGGATCTTCCTCGAGAAATTTTTATTATTTACTGTTTTGCAACAAGGTTATAACGCCATCCACCACCTGAGTCATTTTCTGATAATTGAGTTTGTCTGCGGTATCGCCAGGTAAGTGATATTGTTTATTACGATAAAAAGCGGTGTCAGTAATCATTACGGCGGGAATATCGTGTTGCCAATAATTAAGGTGGTCGGAGAAATCGATACCGGGAATAAAACCAGGTGCATTAATAGAATAAACAGGCAACTCTTTTGCTGATAACAACGCAGATTTTACCTGACGCACAGCGCTGATATCCTGCACTCTACCGACGACAGCAATAAAATCACCATGGTCGGGATAAAGCCAGGACATGACAGAGTAAGGGTAATCCTGACTCCCTGGTGCGGAGTCGTAATAACCTATCATCTCCAGTGCTATCATTAATTTCACCGGACGCTCAAGCGAAGCGGCGTGTACCGCGCTCCCCATTTCATTGCTACGAAAGAAGGGCGGTTCTTCCGACGCATAGGCGACCAGTTGCACACCTATTTTCGGCGCTTGCTGCTGTAACAAACGTGCCAGTTCGAGTAATCCTGCCACGCCGCTGGCGTTATCATCCGCACCCGGCGTATAGGTTAATTGATCGTTTTCGTAACTGCTGGCAGAGTCATAGTGCGCACCAATAATAATCTGCGGTCCATCGGTAGGACCATAATCAGCAACAATGTTTTTGTAGGGGCCACCAGTAATGGGGACATCCTGCACGGTAACTCTGGCGCCGCTACTGACAAAGACCTCTTTTATATACTCTGCGGACCTATTCAGATTATCAATATTGTCGGCACTACGTGGATGCACAGTTTGTGTAAAATAGCGAACTGTTTTTTCTAATTGCTCTGGACTTGCGTGCTGGGGCGTTGGTGGTAATGCATTGACCCAGGGTTGGTAAAAAACAATCAGAGGAAGTGAACACAGGAACAATATAAAAAAGGAAAAGGTTATTTTTTTCATATATAAATTGTTGATAGGTTTCGTTGTTGAATCATTATTTGTTATAGGTTTCGAGATCGTATTTTATTAAGATTAGCCGGATTATACAAAGAGTCTATTTTATGTCTGGTGGTTGAGTTTATTTAAAAGGATTTTATATGCGAAATAAAAATATAATCATGTTGCTTATTAGTAGTTTGATTTTGTCAGGATGTGGGCCGGAATCTGATGATAAGGAAAGTCAGCAACAACAATCTACTACACCCACAGACCAGCAAGTACTTGCCGCGCAACAAGCGGCAACAAAAGTGGCGGAGCAAAGAGCCGCCGCCGCTAAAGCCGCGAAAGCAAAAACCTTAGCCCTGCATGAAGCGCAACAATCCTCAGACAAACAGGCTTTGCAGGGGCGATTGCAGGAAGCGCCAACATTTGAAAGAGCGGCTAAAGCAAAAGCTACACGTATCGCAAATCCAGGAACCGCTCGCTATCAGCTGTTCGATGATAATCCGGTTAAGCAGGTAGCGCAAAACCCGTTGGCGACGTTTAGCCTTGACGTCGACACCGGCAGCTAACGCTGAATGGGCAAAAAGCATCAATTGATAAGTTACGCTATGTCCCGGATAACAAATCAGCGAAATCAGATAAAGCGAAAGAACTGGCCTGGTTAAAGATTCGTTGGAAATACCCGCAGGGAAAAGAAAGTCAGTTAGTTGAATTCCCGTTGGCACCCACAATAAACGCACCTTCAGAAGATATGCGTTTTCGCGCAGCAGTCTCTGCGTATGGGCAAAAATTGCGCGGTTCTGAATACCTGAATAATACATCCTGGCAGCAGATCGAACAGTGGGCGCGGCAAGCAAAAGGACCGGATCAACAAGGCTACAGAGCGGAATTTATTCGCCTGATTGGGCTGGAGAAAGGTCTGGATAATTCACAAAACTAAAAATGATAAATCTGTTTGCCTGATACCGACATCAAACGTATCCGGCAAACAGATGAAAAAATGGCAAATAAGTGCGTTGGTATCATTAAATTAATCTGCCAACTAACCACCGCTTTCGACTTAAATGCTAAACACCGCGAAATCGCTCGCCAGTTCAGTTGCCGGGAAAATCGTCCGGCACTCGTGTAACAAGTGCTGACAGCCTTTATCATCATAGCGTGAACTAACATGGGTAATGATTAGCTTACCGACACCAGCTTCACGGGCCAGTGCCGCCGCCTGGCGTGTGGAGCTGTGGCCGCGACTGTTGGCTTTGGCCTCCATCGCCAAATCCAGAGTCGCTTCGTGAACCATTACGTCGACACCTTTGGCCAGCGCCAGCGCGGCATCGCAAGGACCAGTATCGCCGAAAATGGCGATCGCTTTTCCTGGTGTAGGCGCGGCTAAGTAATCAGCGCCGTTAATCTGCCGACCGTCTTCCAGTGTGACAGTTTTTCCGGCTTTCAAATCCTGAAACAATGGGCCTGGCGGTACGCCTGCAGCCTTTAATGCCTGGGCATTCAGCGCACCAGGCTTATCATGTTCTTCTACACGATAGCCGTAACACTCCAGCGGATGTTCCATCGGATAAGCTGTCACTTTACGCAAGCCATCATCAAGAATTTCGCCTGCGCTAATTTCAATAATCGCCAGTGGATAATCGGTCCACGAGCCACTAATGCGTAACGCTGTCTCAACAAATTCACGGATACCTTTCGGACCATAAATGGTTAAGGGTTGCACAATACCTGACATGGAACGACTGCACAGCAAACCGGGCAGACCGAAAAGATGATCGCCATGAAGATGGCTAATAAAAATCCTGTCCAGTTTGCCGGGATTAAACACCGTGTGCAGCATTTGGTGTTGAGTGCCTTCGCCACAGTCAAATAACCAAAGTCCGGCCTGGGTCGGATGTTGCAGATTAAGCAATATCGCCGTGACATTACGCGCCCGGGTCGGAACTCCCGCCGAAGTACCTAAGAAAATTAATTCCATAAGACCATCACATTTCTAAAAATAATCCGGCTAGTATAAGGCATACAACCAAAAGGAGCGCATCATGATCGACTGGCAGGATCTTCATCACTCTGAATTATCGGTTTCTCAGCTTTATACCTTATTACAACTGCGTTGTGCGGTATTCGTTGTCGAACAAAACTGTCCTTATCAGGATGTCGATGGTGACGATCTGGTTGGTGAAAATCGTCATATTCTCGGCTGGCAAAACGGGAAACTGGTAGCGTATGCGAGGATTCTGAAAAGTGATGATGATCTCGAACCGGTGGTGATTGGTCGCGTGATTGTCAGCGAAGCGTTGCGGGGCGAAAAAGTGGGGCAGCAACTGATGAGTAAGGCGCTGGAATCATGTACGCGCCACTGGCCGGACAAGGCGATTTATCTGGGAGCGCAGGCGCACTTACAAAACTTTTACCGCAGTTTTGGCTTTATCCCTGTGACCGACATTTACGAGGAAGATGGTATTCCCCACATTGGGATGGCGCGCGAAGTCATTCAGGCGTAATTGATAACCGTTGTCTATAGTTAGTGGCAGGTTTTAAGCAAATGGAGAACGAGAATGTCTAATCAATTTGGTGATACACGCATCGATGACGACCTGACGTTGCTGAGTGAAACACTGGAAGAAGTGCTGCGCTCCTCTGGCGATCCCGCCGATCAGAAATATGTTGAGCTGAAGGCGCGAGCAGAGAAGGCGCTGGATGATGTGAAAAAAAGAGTCAGTCAGGCTTCGGACAGCTATTACTATCGGGCGAAGCAAGCGGTTTATCGCGCCGACGACTACGTTCATGAAAAACCGTGGCAGGGGATTGGCGTTGGCGCTGCGGTTGGTTTGGTATTAGGACTGTTGCTGGCACGCCGTTAAAACCTCCCTACACTGGGGTACTGCATTTTTTTTGCAGTACCCCGTATAATGTGAGGCTTTTAACAGGGAGAGGTCCGCGTGCAATCACTCACTACGGCGCTGGAAAATCTATTGCGCCATCTGTCGCAAGAGTTTCCAGCGACGCCCGGCATTCGGGTTTTTGATGTTCCTTTCCCATTAAATGACGCCTTTGATGCCTTAAGCTGGCTGGCCAGCCAGAAAATGTATCCGCAATTTTACTGGCAACAACGCAATGGTGATGAAGAAGCTGCCGTGCTGGGTACAATAGCCAGCTTTTCGTCGCTGGCGCAGGCGCAGCGTTTTCTCCGACAACACCCGGATCACACCGACTTGCGTATCTGGGGGCTGAATGCGTTTGACCCTTCCCAGGGCAATTTACTCCTCCCGCGGTTGGAATGGCGACGCTGTGCAGGCAAAGCGACCCTTCGACTGACCCTTTTCAGCGAAAACTCCCTTCAGCAAGACGCACATCAGGCAAAGGAATACATTGCTGCTCTGGCAAACATTAAACCGTTGCCAGCTCTGCATTTAACCATCATCCAAGAAAATCACTGGCCGGACAAATCAGCCTGGACGGGGTTAATTAAACTGGCGACAGACACCATTGCTGAAGGTGAACTGGATAAAGTGGTGTTGGCGCGGGCGACCGATCTGCATTTCTCCGATTCAGTTAACGCGGCGGCAATGATGGCTGCCAGTCGTCGGTTGAACCTGAACTGCTACCATTTCTACATGGCCTTTGATGGCGAAAGCGCGTTCCTGGGGTCATCTCCTGAGCGGCTTTGGCGGCGGCGTGACAAAGCGTTGCGTACTGAAGCACTGGCGGGAACGGTGGCGAATCATCCTGATGATAAACAGGCGCAGCAACTGGGCGAGTGGCTGATGGCGGATGATAAAAACCAGCGCGAGAATATGCTGGTGGTGGAAGATATCTGCCAGCGATTACAGAGCGACACCCAGGCGCTGGATGTTTTACCGCCGCAGGTGCTTCGTCTGCGTAAAGTGCAGCATCTGCGTCGCTGTATCTGGACCTCGCTTAATACGGCAGATGATGTGGTTTGTCTGCATCAGTTGCAGCCAACGGCAGCGGTGGCAGGTTTACCGCGTGATTTGGCACGGCAGTTCATCGCCCGGCACGAACCGTTTACCCGTGAATGGTATGCGGGTTCTGCGGGCTATCTCTCATTACAACAAAGCGAATTCTGCGTTTCCCTGCGCTCGGCGAAAATCAGTGGCAATGTCGTGCGATTGTATGCCGGAGCGGGTATTGTCCGAGGCTCAGACCCCGAACTGGAGTGGCAGGAAATCGACAACAAAGCGGCAGGACTGCGCACTTTATTACAATTGGAATAGTAATGAGTCGCATCATTACCGATTCATATCAATAATCTCTTTTTGTAGCTCCTTATACTTAGCCGCAATATTGATACCGGACAAACTCATGTCAGTAAGCGCATTTAACCGACGCTGGGCGGCGGTCATTCTGGAAGCATTAACACGTCACGGCGTCAGACACGTCTGCATCGCCCCAGGCTCTCGTTCTACGCCATTAACTCTGGCGGCGGCGGAAAATTCCGCTTTCATTCATCACACTCATTTTGATGAGCGTGGGCTGGGGCATTTGGCGCTGGGGCTGGCGAAAGTCAGCAAGCAGCCGGTGGCGGTGATAGTGACTTCCGGCACGGCGGTAGCGAATCTCTATCCGGCACTGATTGAAGCTGGGTTAACCGGAGAAAAACTGATCCTGTTAACCGCCGATCGTCCTCCGGAATTGATTGACTGCGGCGCAAATCAGGCAATTCGTCAGCCGGGCATGTTCGCCTCTCATCCTACGCATAGCATTTCACTGCCGCGCCCGACGCAGGATATTCCCGCCCGTTGGCTGGTTTCTACTATCGACCACGCTTTAGGCACGCTGCATGCGGGTGGAGTCCATATCAACTGCCCGTTTGCCGAACCGCTTTATGGCGAGATGGACGATACCGGACTTAGCTGGCAACAACGTCTTGGCGACTGGTGGCAGGGCGACAAACCGTGGCTGCGTGAAGCGCCTCGTCTTGAGAGCGAAAAACAGCGCGACTGGTTCTTCTGGCGGCAAAAGCGCGGCGTGGTGGTTGCCGGGCGCATGAGTGCGGAAGAGGGCAAAAAAGTTGCCCTGTGGGCGCAAACACTTGGCTGGCCGCTGATTGGCGACGTGCTGTCGCAAACCGGGCAGCCGCTGCCGTGTGCCGATCTCTGGTTAGGCAATGCCAAAGCGACCAGCGAACTGCGACAGGCGCAGATTGTCGTGCAACTGGGGAGCAGCCTGACCGGTAAACGGTTACTGCAATGGCAGGCAAGCTGTGAACCAGAAGAGTACTGGATTGTTGATAACATCGAAGGGCAGCTTGACCCGGCACACCACCGTGGACGTCGCCTGGTCGCCAATATTGCCGACTGGCTGGAGCTGCATCCGGCTGAAAAACGCCAGCCCTGGTGCGTGGAGATCCCGCGTCTGGCTGAACAGGCAATGCAGGCAGTTGTTGCCCGTCGTGATGCGTTTGGCGAAGCACAACTGGCGCACCGCATCAGCGACTATTTGCCTGAACAGGGGCAACTGTTTGTCGGTAATAGCCTGGTGGTACGTTTGATCGATGCTCTCTCGCAACTTCCGGCAGGCTATCCGGTGTACAGCAACCGTGGGGCCAGCGGAATTGATGGGTTGCTCTCTACCGCCGCAGGCGTTCAGCGGGCCAGCGGCAAACCGACGCTGGCGATTGTGGGTGATCTCTCAGCACTTTACGATCTCAACGCGCTGGCGCTATTGCGTCAGGTTTCCGCGCCGCTGGTATTAATTGTGGTGAACAACAACGGCGGACAAATTTTCTCGCTGTTGCCGACGCCGAAAAGCGAGCGCGAGCGTTTCTATCTGATGCCGCAAAACGTCCATTTTGAGCACGCTGCCGCGATGTTTGAGCTGAAATATCATCGTCCGCAAAACTGGCAGGAACTTGAAACGGCACTTGCCGACGCCTGGCGCACTCCGACCACCACGGTGATTGAAATGGTGGTTAACGACACCGACGGCGCGCAAACCCTCCAGCAACTGCTGGCGCAGGTAAGCCATTTATGATCCTGCACGCACAGGCAAAACACGGCAAGCCAGGTTTACCCTGGCTGGTGTTTTTGCATGGTTTCTCCGGCGATTGCCTCGAATGGCAGGAAGTCGGCGAGGCGTTTGCAGACTACTCGCGGTTGTATGTTGATCTTCCAGGTCACGGCGGTTCGGCGGCAATTAGCGTCGATGGATTTGATGATGTCACCGACTTACTGCGTAAAACCTTTGTTAGTTACAACATCCTTAACTTCTGGCTGGTGGGGTACTCGCTCGGTGGACGGGTGGCGATGATGGCGGCTTGTCAGGGGATGGCGGGGCTTTGTGGCGTGATTGTCGAAGGTGGGCATCCCGGGCTGCAAAGTGCTGAACAACGCACGGAACGTCAGCTTTCCGATCATCGCTGGGCGCAGCGTTTTTGTTCAGAACCGTTAACGGCGGTATTTGCCGACTGGTATCAACAGCCTGTTTTTGCCTCGCTCAATGACGATCAACGCCGGGAGCTGGTGGCGCTGCGCAGCAACAATAACGGCGCAACCCTTGCCGCGATGCTGGAGGCCACTTCTCTCGCCGTCCAGCCTGATTTACGTGCTAACCTTAGCGCCCGCACATTTGCGTTTTATTATTTATGTGGTGAACGTGACAGCAAATTCCGCGCTCTGGCAGCGGAACTGGCTGCCGACTGCCATGTCATTCCTCGCGCCGGACATAACGCGCATCGGGAAAATCCCGCTGGCGTAATCGCAAGTCTGGCGCAGATCTTGCGTTTCTGACTAAAGGACACAATATGATTTATCCTGATGAAGCAATGCTTTACGCACCGGTTGAATGGCACGACTGCTCCGAAGGTTTCGAGGACATTCGTTATGAAAAATCCACCGACGGTATCGCAAAAATCACCATTAATCGTCCGCAGGTGCGCAATGCCTTCCGTCCTCTGACGGTAAAAGAGATGATCCAGGCGCTGGCGGATGCCCGTTATGACGACAACATCGGCGTGATCATTCTGACTGGCGCGGGCGATAAAGCGTTCTGCTCCGGCGGTGACCAGAAAGTACGTGGTGACTACGGCGGTTATAAAGATGATTCCGGCGTACATCACCTCAACGTGCTGGACTTCCAGCGTCAGATCCGTACCTGTCCGAAACCGGTTGTCGCGATGGTGGCTGGCTACTCCATCGGCGGCGGTCATGTTCTGCACATGATGTGCGACCTGACTATCGCGGCAGATAATGCCATCTTCGGTCAGACTGGCCCGAAAGTCGGTTCCTTCGACGGCGGCTGGGGAGCTTCCTATATGGCTCGCATCGTCGGGCAGAAAAAAGCGCGTGAAATCTGGTTCCTGTGCCGTCAGTACGACGCAAAACAGGCGCTGGATATGGGCCTTGTGAACACCGTGGTGCCGCTGGCCGATCTGGAAAAAGAAACCGTCCGTTGGTGCCGTGAAATGCTGCAAAACAGCCCGATGGCGCTGCGTTGCCTGAAAGCTGCACTGAACGCTGACTGTGACGGTCAGGCAGGTCTGCAGGAACTGGCGGGTAACGCCACCATGCTGTTCTACATGACGGAAGAAGGTCAGGAAGGTCGCAACGCTTTCAACCAGAAACGTCAGCCTGATTTCAGCAAATTTAAACGGAATCCGTAATGCGTAGCGCGCAGGTATACCGCTGGCAGATCCCCATGGACGCGGGGGTGGTTCTGCGCGACAGGCGGTTAAAAACCCGCGACGGGCTATACGTTTGCCTGCGTGAGGGCGAGCGCGAAGGGTGGGGGGAGATCTCCCCATTGCCGGGCTTCAGTCAGGAAAACTGGGAAGAGGCGCAAAGTGTGCTGCTTGCCTGGGTACATAACTGGCTGGCAGGCGATTGCGAGCTACCACAGATGCCTTCCGTCGCCTTTGGCGTAAGCTGCGCGCTGGCTGAACTGGCAGATACGCTCCCGCAGGCGGCCAATTACCGTGCTGCGCCGCTGTGTAATGGCGATCCGGACGATCTGATCCTCAAACTTGCCGATATGCCTGGCGAGAAAGTGGCGAAGGTCAAAGTGGGATTGTACGAAGCCGTGCGCGACGGCATGGTGGTCAATCTTTTGCTGGAGGCAATTCCGGATCTGCATTTGCGTCTTGACGCGAACCGCGCCTGGACGCCGCTGAAAGGCCAGCAGTTTGCCAAATACGTTAACCCGGACTATCGCCACCGCATCGCGTTTCTCGAAGAGCCGTGCAAAACCCGCGATGATTCGCGTGCGTTTGCCCGTGAAACCGGCATTGCCATTGCCTGGGATGAAAGCCTGCGCGAGCCGGATTTTGCCTTTGTGGCGGAAGAGGGCGTGCGTGCGGTGGTGATCAAACCCACGCTCACGGGCAGCCTGGAGAAAGTCCGCGAGCAGGTGCAGGCGGCGCACGCGCTGGGGCTGACGGCGGTGATCAGTTCTTCCATCGAGTCGAGCTTAGGCTTAACGCAACTGGCGCGGATTGCTGCCTGGTTAACGCCAGACACCAT
The DNA here is from genome assembly GCF_005781075.1 of Escherichia sp. E2562. Taxonomy (NCBI): domain Bacteria; kingdom Pseudomonadati; phylum Pseudomonadota; class Gammaproteobacteria; order Enterobacterales; family Enterobacteriaceae; genus Escherichia; species Escherichia sp. E2562. The sequence goes on from NZ_VATM01000005.1 coordinate 313,570, forward strand.
TCCGGGGCTGGATACGCTGGATCTGATGCAGGCGCAGCTGGTTCGTCGCTGGCCGGGTAGCCCGCTGCCATTAGTGGAAGTTGATGCACTGGAGCGGCTGTTATGATCTTCTCTGACTGGCCGTGGCGTCACTGGCGGCAGGTGCGGGGAGAAGCCATCGCCTTACGTCTTAATGACGAGCAACTCAACTGGCGCAAGCTTTGTGCTCGCGTCGATGAATTAGCCTCCGGCTTTGCGGCGCAGGGTGTGGTTGAGGGCAGCGGCGTAATGTTGCGGGCGTGGAATACGCCGCAAACGCTGCTGGCCTGGCTGGCGTTACTGCAATGTGGGGCGCGGGTGCTGCCCGTGAATCCACAACTGCCGCAACCGTTGCTTGAGGAATTGCTGCCAAATCTCACTCTGCAATTTGCGCTGGTGCCGGAAGGGGAAAACACGTTTCCGGCGTTAACGTCGCTGCACATTCAGCTGGTTGAAGGCGCACATGCCGCTGCGTGGCAGCCGACGCGCCTGTGCTCAATGACGTTAACCTCTGGCTCCACTGGCTTGCCGAAAGCCGCAGTTCATACTTATCAGGCCCATCTTGCCAGTGCCGAAGGGGTGTTATCGCTGATTCCGTTTGGCGATCACGATGACTGGTTGCTCTCTTTGCCGTTGTTTCACGTCTCTGGTCAGGGAATTATGTGGCGCTGGTTATACGCTGGTGCGCGGATGACGGTACGTGATAAACAGCCATTGGAGCAAATGCTGGCAGGCTGTACTCACGCTTCACTGGTGCCAACACAGCTCTGGCGTTTGCTGGTTAACCGCAGTTCAGTTTCCCTGAAAGCGGTGTTACTTGGCGGCGCGGCAATTCCGGTTGAGTTGACGGAGCAGGCGCGCGAGCAGGGCATTCGTTGCTTTTGCGGCTATGGTCTGACGGAGTTCGCTTCCACGGTTTGCGCGAAAGAAGCGGACGGCCTGGCTGACGTCGGTTCGCCTCTGCCGGGGCGGCAAGTAAAAATCGTTAACGATGAAGTGTGGCTGCGGGCTGCCAGTATGGCAGAAGGTTACTGGCGTAACGGGAAACTGGTGCCGCTGGTTAATGACGAAGGCTGGTACGCCACGCGCGATCGCGGTGAGATGCATAATGGCAAGCTGACCATTGTCGGACGTTTAGACAATCTGTTCTTCAGTGGTGGCGAAGGCATTCAGCCAGAAGAAGTCGAACGTGTGATTGCCGCGCATCCTGCGGTTTTGCAGGTGTTTATCGTCCCCGTTACTGACAAGGAGTTTGGTCATCGACCGGTAGCGGTGGTGGAGTATGACCACGAAACCGTTGATCTTAGCGAATGGGTGAAAGACAAGTTGGCCCGTTTTCAACAACCGGTGCGTTGGCTGACGCTTCCGCCGGAGCTGAAAAACGGCGGCATTAAAATTTCACGTCAGGCATTAAAAGAGTGGGTGCAACGCCAGTATTAAGAAATCATTAGTTTCATCTCTCATTTCCGCTATTCCATTGCCATTGATAATGAGTTTATCTGTTAATCTGTAAATTAATGTGACAATTCTTATCAGGCAGGATAGTGCAATGGAATGGCTGGTTAAAAAATCATGCAGCGATAAACAAGACAACAGACATGTACTGAAGCTTTGTGATACTGGCGGCACGATAAAAATGATTGCCGAAGTGCAAACTGACTTTAGCGTTAAATCAGGTGACCTGCTTTCTCCGCTACAGGATGCGCTTTATTGCATCAACCGGGAAAAACAGCGCACGGTGAAAGTCATTTCGGCGAGCAGTTATAGTGTTGAAGAATGGGGGCGACAATGTCAGTCTGGCTGCAAAAGTTAGCAGCGTTGTTTTGCTGCTGGTAGAAAAATCAGCGTTAATCCACCCATAATACAGGCTACGCCCAGCATAGCCTTCAACGAGAAGGTCCCTTCCCAGCCGGGAAGTACCATTGATGCAATCCATACCAGTACATAACTCATACTCAGTAAGGCATAGGCTTTGCTGAGTGCCAGCCGATGCAACGCCTTATACCAGCAAAAAACGGAGATCAGATAGCCAACCAGGCCGACGACCAGCATCCGGGCACCGAAATCAAAAGTAAAAAGCGCCGCGATAAAATTCCATAATTGCGTCATCGGCGGCAGATGATTCGCCGCAAAACCGAGGCTTAATTGCGCAGCAGAAGCAATAATGACGCTGAATAATCCCCACATCAGGCCCATTACACCGTACTCCCGAGAATCACAATGCCGCCAATAATGAAGGCCACCCCACACCAGTGACGAAAAGACACTGGTTCGTGCCACAGTTTTACTGCTGCCAGCGTCACCCAGACAAAATTCAGGCTCAACATTGGATAGGCAATGCCTACCGGCACGTTCTGTAATACCAGCAGCCAGAGCACCATTGCCAGCCCCAGACACATCAATGCCAGCGCCAGCCACAGTGCAATATGTTTGCGCCGTTTACTTATTGCCACAAAGCGAGTTGCCTGTTTCTGGCAGAGCTGCCCGGCTACGCTAAGCAGGCTGGCAAAGACTAAAATCAGCCAGATCATTTGGGCCGATACTGAATGAGCACCAGACGCCCCTGATGATCGATAGCATCTGCAGGTGGAATGGCAAGGCTGTTGATATCCTCATCGCGATCTACCGAAAGCACGAGAGTAATAATCCCCTCCTGGCGATGTTGAGTAAGCCAGCTGGCGAAATCATCACCGCTGACAAATCTGCCTTTCGCATCCGGATAATTGAGGCCATATTTCAACTCCCCCGTCTGGCGATACATGATGATGTCATCGCGTTGCAGACTCCATGCCAGACCTGCGGCAACGCCGACGCTATCAGTAAGAATATAGCGGCTCGGCTGGAGTGATTCTTGCGTCATCTCGACAAAAAATTGCGGATGTTTGCCTTCCATGACTCTATCGGGGATCGCAATACCCACGAGCAACGCCAGCCCCAACGGACAAAGCGCCGCAAAGGGCCAGTTTTTTTCCACGTTCGTTAACGTATACCAGCCGAAAAATGCCCACAGCGAAAAAATCGACCATGCGCAAAAGACCTTATAGATTTCGAAAGCCTGCCAGACGGGGGTGCCCATGGGGCCCCAGGGCGAAACGATAAACGTGGCAATAATGCCAGTGACGCCAAATGCGATATTGATCCAGCCATTAATCCGCAACGCCAGAGGATTATTTTTTGCTGCCTGCAACGCGTAATACGCCACCAGTATTGCCAGAGGTGCAAAGCAGGAAAGAATATAGGTCGGCAGCTTGCCTTTAGCGACGGAGAAAAACAGCAGTGGCATCACCGTCCAGCTCAAGAGATAGACGGTTGCGGAATGGTTGCGGTTTTTCCAGCCAGAACGCAGCGCACCGGGGAGTAATCCCAGCCATGGCAGGCTACCGGCAATGATGATAGGCAAGTAGTACCAGAACGGGGCTTTATGTTGGGCATCATCCATCGCAAAGCGTTGAATATGCTCAATCCAGAAAAAATAGTGCCAGAAGTCAGGCTCCCGTTGCGCTATTGCTAACCCCCAGGGGAGAACCGTCAGTACACAACTGATGATTGCCAGCCAGCCGTAAATAAAGAAATCTTTCCAGCGTTTTTGCGTCGCCACCCATGGCAGCACGCTTAATACCGGCACGGCGAGGGCGAGAAAACCTTTGGTCATTACCCCCATACCGCAGGTGATTCCCAGCAGTAAAAATCCCGCGCTTTTGCCTTTCCACGTTTGCGCATCCATTGCCAACCAGAAGCTACACATTCCCGCCACCAGCCAGAATGCAATAAACGGATCGAGCACGGCGTAAGTGCCGATGGCGTAGACAATAAGCAGCGAGAGATAAATCACAGCGGCGAGTAGTGCCAGACGTTTATCGCGCCATAAGCGCAGAGTAAACCAGGTCACCAGCGCGGCGGTTAACAGAGTCGCAAAGATAACACCTGCTCGCACACCAACGTTATTCGCGCCAAACAGCCATTGCCCAATACTGTTAATCCAGTATCCGGCAATCGGTTTTTCGAAATAACGTAGCCCTAACAGATGGGGCACAATCCAGTCGCCGGAAGCCAGCATTTCCCGACTGATTTCCGCATACCGCGTTTCATCAGGTTGCCAGAGCAGGCGATAATTAATCGGCAAGAGATAATAGACGGTAATAAACGCAAAGAATGCTGCGTAATAGCGAATGGATTTCATGGACGAGTTCCCGCAACTTGTTGGCAACCCAGCCAGCCTTCACGTCCAGCGATTCTTCCACGCACCACATGTCCGAGCGGCAACGTCTCCGGCAGCAGCTCGCCTAATGGACAAAACGTAATGCCTTCACGGGCGGCACGCTTCAGGAGATCAACAAAATCAGGATGATAAGCACAACCTTCAACTTCAGCATGGATGGTATAAACCGGCGTCCCTTTATCTCGCAGGATGCGGTTGAGTAGCCAGCCGTTAAAATCTTGCGCTTTCACATCCCGGCCAATCACTTCATCCCAGGTAGGTAATGTCACTGGAATTTGTGCAGTGCCAGGTTTTCCTGATTCGAGCAAGGGACGAAACGGCATCGCCCCACGACAATCGCTGTTGTAGCGCAAATGGAACGCTTCTTTTGCTTCGATCACCTGTTGGTCGGCACGCCAGCCAGCGGCAGCGGAGCAGGTTATCGGTTGGCCGATAATCTCTTCCAGGGTACGAAGGCCGCGGGCAATATCGTCTACCATTGTTTGCCGATCCCAGTTGCCGCTATGGGCTTGCCAGGCGTGGTGATCCCAGGCGTGCAGGCCGACTTCGTGGTATTTAGCCGCTTCACGAATGATATCGGCATTGGCATGACCAATCTCTTTTCCTGGCCATGCCGTACCTGCCAGTAAAATATCCCAGCCATAAAGCGATGCCGCGTTTGAGCGCAGCATCTTCCACAAAAACTGTGGCTTCACCAGTCGCCAGAGATGGCGGCCCATATTGTCCGGGCCGACGCTGAAAAAAATGCTGGCCTGAATATTATGCTTACTTAAGGTTTCCAGCAGACGTGGCACCCCTTCGCGGGTGCCACGAAAAGTATCGACATCAATACGTAAACCTACTTTGGTCATGATGACTTATCCGTAAGATCGACAGTGCGCAGGAAGAAATCCAGCGTCTCATCGATGGTTTCCTGCATATCAATTTTCGGTTCCCAGCCGAGGCAACGGCGGGCATTGCGGATGCTCGGTTTACGATGCTCTACGTCCTGATATCCTTTGCCGTAGTAGCTGCTACTTTCTACCACGCGAAAGCCCGCAAACGGTGGGAAGTGATGGCGCAGCGGATGTTTTTCGAAGCTCGCCAGCAGCATCTCGCCGAGCTCTTCAATACTCGCTTCGTTATCAGGATTGCCAATGTTGATAATTTCGCCGTCGCAGCGATTTCCCGCATTTTCGATAATGCGGTATAACGCCTCGATACCATCCCGAATATCAGTAAAGCAGCGTTTTTGTTTTCCGCCATCAATCAGCTTAATCGGTGAACCTTCCACCAGATTGAGAATGAGTTGCGTAATAGCGCGTGAGCTACCAATTCGCGCAGCATTAAGGTTATCCAGTCGTGGCCCCATCCAGTTAAACGGGCGGAAGAGGGTGAACTGCAACCCCTCTTTTTCGCCATACGCCCAGATCACCCGATCAAGTAATTGTTTTGATACTGAATAAATCCAGCGTGGTTTATTCACCGGGCCGACGATTAAATTAGAATGGTCCTCATCGAAGTATTTATCGCTACACATCCCATAAACTTCTGAAGTCGACGGGAAGATGATTCGCTTACGGTACTTCACGCAATAACGGATAATGCGCAGATTCTCTTCAAAATCGAGTTCAAATACGCGTAGCGGGTTGCGGGTATATTCAATCGGCGTGGCTATCGCCACCAGCGGCAACACGACATCACATTTTTTGACGTGATACTCAATCCATTCGGAATGAATGCTGATATCGCCTTCAACAAAATGAAAATGCGGATGATTCAGAAAACGGCTTATCGCGTCGCTGCCAATATCCAGACCGTAAACTTCATAGTGATCTTCGCGCAGCAGGCGTTCTGTCAAATGGTTACCGATAAAGCCATTCACTCCGAGGATGAGTACCCGGGTACGGCGTCGGGCGGCACAGGCAGGCTGGCTATTCAAGCGTGAACCTTGCACCAGGCCCAGTGTCTGCGCTAATTGCGAGCCCTGCATAGTAATGCCGTCGCCCGCTTGTCCGGTGACGATTTCCAGCGCTCCATCGCCACAGGCAATCAGCAACGGCGCAACAGAAATCACGCTTCCCGGCTGCGCTGCGGATGTATGAGGATGTACGCGTGACGACCAGACGGTAAATTTTTGATTACCAACATAGCTGAAGGCACCCGGCCACGGATCGGCGACGGCGCGGACCATGTTATGCAATACGGCTGCCGGTTTGTGCCACTCGAGGAAGCTGTCTTCTGGTGTTCTGCGACCAAAACAGGTGGCTTCGTTCTCGCGTTGGGCTATTTCCAGAATCTTACCGTGTTTAATGGCGGGTAACGTCTGTTCCAGCAACTGACGCGCGTCATGGCACAATTTATGATGCAGCGTAATGGCGATATCATCTGGCGCAATGGCAACGCGCAGTTGGGCAACAATGGTCCCGGCATCGGCACGTTTAACCATTCGGTGCAATGTTACGCCCGTTTCCGTTTCACCGTTCACCAGCACCCAGTTCAGCGGCGCGCGACCACGATATTTTGGTAACAGCGAACCATGCAGATTAAATGCACCTGCGGGAGCGAGCTGTAAAATCTCATCGCTAATGAGATGGCGATAATAAAAAGAGAAAATCACCTCTGGTGACAGTTGGGCAATGCGTTCCACCCACAGCGGATGATTAATGTTATCCGGCGCGTAAACCGGAATGCCTCTTTCCGCCGCCAGGCGAGCGACTGAACCATAAAAGGCTTTTTCGCCAGGATTATCAGTATGGGTAAAAATGGCGCTAATTTCGTAACCGGCAGCCAGCAGGGCTTCAATACCGAGGCATCCCATATCGTGGTAGGCAAAAACGACGGTTTTCATTATTCATTTTCCTTGCTGGATGGACGGATAACTTGCTGAACAAAATAGCGGGGACGGGCGCGGACATCGGTGTAGATCCTGCCAATATATTCACCGAGCAATCCCATGCCGATAAACTGAGCGCCAATAAAAGTAAACAGCACGGCAAATAGCATAAAGACGCCTTCTGCCGCCCATTGTGGTCCGAAGGTCAGGCGTAAAATCACCAGCAGTACCGCAATGCTGAAACCCCCAATCGCAATCACGCTGCCGAGAAGACTCAGCATACGTAGCGGTGTGGTCGTGAGGCAGGTCACCAGGTCGTACATCAAATTAATCAGGCGCATAAAGCTGTATTTAGATTCGCCATACTCACGCTCGGCATGATGCACCGGAATTTCAATGGCGCGGCGAGCGAAGATATTCGCCAGAATCGGGATAAAGGTGCTGCGTTCATGGCAGTGCAACATGGCATCGATAATATGACGGCGATAGGCGCGTAACATACAGCCATAGTCGCCCATCGCTTTGCCGGTAGTGCGCTGAATAAGCCGGTTAATCATCTTCGATGCCGTTTTACGAAACCAGGTATCCTGGCGATTCTGGCGCACAGTACCCACTACGTCGTAACCTTCATCGGCTTTTTCTACCAGACGGGGGATCTCCTCTGGCGGATTCTGGAGATCGGCATCGAGGGTAATAATTAAGTCGCCGGTAACGTGGCTGAAACCTGCCATGATCGCCGAATGCTGTCCGTAATTACGATTAAGCAAAATAGACACGATGTGGCTGCCCTCTGCTTGTGAGGCATCGACGAGCATTTGTGCAGAATTATCGCTACTGCCGTCATCAATCAGCAGGATCTCATACTCTTTCCCCAGCGATTCACAGGCTGCGGTGGTGCGCCTGATTAATTCCGGTAAGCTTTCCTGCTCGTTATAGACGGGAATAACCACCGAGACTTTCTTAACAGGGTGGATTTCAAACATGGCTTATTGTCCTGCGAGTTGCTGAAGGGCCGCGATGACGCGGTCGGCATCGGCGGTGGTCATATCTGGAAAAAGCGGCAACGAACAGATGCGTTCGCTGTTCCATTCGGTATTCGGTAACGACAGCGTGGGAAAACGCTCGCGATAATATTTTTGCGTGTGAGCGGCGCGGAAATGTAACCCGGTGCCAATGCCTTTTTCTTTTAACGCTTCCATCAACGCATCGCGGCTGATACCACAACGTTGTTCATCAACACGAATAATAAACAGATGCCAGGCGTGAATGTGCGGCCATGCGGGAAGGCTTAAAGGCTGGAACGGGAGAGCTGCCAGTGCTTGCTGATATTGCAGGGCAATTTCCCGACGACGGGTGTTTAGTTGCTCTAATTTGGCTAACTGTGTCAGGGCAATCGCGGCGTTAATATCGGTCAGATTGTACTTGTAGCCCGGCGTTAATACTTCTGCCTGCGGCGCGCGGCCCCAGGTTTGTCTGTCATATGCATCGACGCCCAGACCATGAAATTTCAGCATACGTAGCTGGCGGGCGAGGTTTTCATCATCAGTAACAATCAGGCCGCCTTCTGCACAGGTAATATTTTTGATGGCGTGAAACGAAAAAATAGCAGTACCTTTCGCACCAATATGTCGGCCTTTGTAATACGTACCGACGGCATGGGCGGCATCTTCAATAACCGCGATACCGTAACGTTCGCCAATGGCGCGAATGGCGTCAATATCTGCTGGCGCACCGGCATAATGCACTGGAATGATGGCTTTGGTACGCGGCGTAATGGCTGCTTCGATCGCTTCAGGCGTGACCATTAGCATATCGCGATCGACATCTACCATTACCGGCGTAGCGCCCAACAAAGAAATCATATTAAGAGTTGATACCCAGGTCAGAGAAGGCGTGATCACTTCATCGCCAGCACCTATCTCCAGCGCCATCAGCGTGATATGCATTCCGGCTGTGGCTGAACTGACCGCGATGGCATGTTGATTTCCCGTCAACTGGCAAAAGGCTTGTTCAAGCGCCTGATTCTTCGGACCTGTGGTGATCCATCCAGATTCGAGAACATCTTTAACCGCAGCGAGTTCTTCCACACCCATTGCCGGACGTGAAAAGGGCAAAAAATCTGACATTATTATTCCTTCGGCCATTGAATACTTTTCCCATCTATTCACTAATATTTGTTATAGGGAGCGTTATATGTATTTTGCCATTTGGCGTAAAATTCTAAGGGTAGAATATTAATTTAACCTTAAGGAACTAATATAGTACTTAAATATTAGTTTTTTTCGTTTTTTTATCTTTTTCAGGCTTTTCATTTGACAAGATTTAAGGCATTTTGCGTGCATCGTAATGTTTTAATACTATCCCCAGCCCCTATTTTCCGGTGAAAATGTTATTTTTTTTCACGGTCATTTAGCTGGCTACGCGTGTCTATAGGTGGAGCTTAAGTGTTAGCTTTTTGTCGGACTTCGATGAAGTCTAAAAAATATATCTTCATTTTACTGGTGCTTGCTGTAATTGCCGGGTTGGGTAGTCATGCAGCCTGGAGTAGCAATGGGTTACCACGAATCGACAATAAAACGTTGGCCAGGCTGGCGCAGCAGCATCCGGTGGTGGTTCTGTTTCGCCATGGAGAACGCTGCGATCGTTCCTCCAATCAATGCTTGTCAGACAAAACAGGTATTACGGTAAATGGCTCTCAGGATGCGCGTGAACTGGGCAAAGCCTTCAGCGCAGATATCCCTGATTTCGATCTTTATTCCAGTAATACCGTTCGGACTATTCAGTCGGCAACCTGGTTTTCTGCGGGCAAAAAACTGACGGTAGATAAACGACTGCTACAATGTAGTAATGAGATTTATAGCGCAATTAAAGACTTACAAAGTAAAGCGCCTGATAAAAATATTGTTATCTTCACCCACAATCACTGTCTGACGTATATCGCGAAAGATAAACGTAACGTGACATTTAAACCAGATTATCTGGATGGACTGGTGATGCATGTGGAAAACGGTAAAGTTTTACTGGATGGGGAATTTGTCAATCACTGATCTTTGAATCTGACAGCCAGTAATGGCTGTCATCACTATCACAGAAGACCCTTCAAACGTAATGTTTTCTTGGTCGCAACATTCAAATCGTATTGCGCCAGATCTTCAGGTTTTACCCACGCGTATTCCTGAAACTCTTCGTTTATTTTCACTTCACGGTTGGCAGAAACACAGTCAAAGATCAGGTAAATCATATAAATCTCTTCCTTACGACCATCTGCATATGTCTTAGTGCGAATGTCATCGCTGAAAGTCCACGGAGTGATGTCGGTAAGAATCAGTTGCTCGCCTAACTCTTCTCTGATTTCACGGCGTAATGCTTCTTCAATACGTTCGCCAGGTTCCACGCCACCACCCGAAAGCGCCCATTGACCCGGGAAAACGCCGCGATCGTCAGCCATTTTGCATAGCAGATAAGCACCATCATTTTGAATCAAAGGGCAAACAATAGTCCGTTGTCGCACAGGGATGTTCCTTATAATCGAAAATAAACCAAGAGAATACGGCAACTCAGAAATATGCGAAAGTGACATTAGTCTCTTTTGCGATGATAACTGCGCTGATTATTATTTTGGTTTATAACGTAAATCATGTTTATTTTTTCGGCGTTAAATTATTAAAGACGTATTTAGTTACAATAAGTTAGCAGATCGCTTTTTTCACGCATTGAATCCTCTGCGTCAGGCAGTACAATCCCGCAGCTTTGGGGAATGTTGATTATCTTCTTGCGGAAAAAGGTAAAAATGAAAAAATTTGCGCTACCAGTTCTGGCTGGAATGCTGTTGGTTTCTGCATCGGCAAATGCGATAAGCATCAGCGGCCAGGCAGGTAAGGAATACACCAATATTGGCGTCGGTTTCGGGACCGAGTCTACGGGACTGGCGTTAAGCGGTAACTGGACACATAACGACGACGACGGTGATGTCGCGGGCGTGGGGTTGGGCCTGAATCTTCCTCTGGGGCCGTTAATGGCAACTGTAGGTGGGAAAGGTGTTTATACCAACCCGAATTACGGCGATGAAGGTTACGCGGCAGCAGTCGGTGGTGGTTTGCAGTGGCAAATTGGCGACAGCTTCCGTCTGTTTGGCGAGTATTATTACTCTCCGGATTCGCTCTCCAGCGGTATTCAAAGTTATGAAGAAGCGAATGCTGGCGCGCGTTATACCATTATGCGTCCAGTCAGTATTGAGGCAGGCTACCGTTATCTGAACCTGTCGGGGAAAGACGGCAATCGCGATAATGCCGTGGCTGACGGCCCTTATGTCGGGGTTAACGCCAGCTTCTGATACCTTCCGGCGCGGCGTTCTGTCGCGCCATTCAGTTTCTTACTACGCCTTATCTCCCTTTGCGTTATAGTGATTCGATAACAAAAGCAGGAGATAACCATGTTAAAAGTGGAAATGCTATCCACCGGGGATGAGGTGTTACACGGGCAAATCGTTGACACGAATGCAGCCTGGCTGGCCGACTTTTTCTTTCATCAGGGCTTGCCGCTATCTCGCCGTAATACGGTAGGCGATAACCTTGAAGATTTAGTCACCATTCTTCGTGAGCGCAGTCAGCACGCCGATGTGCTGATCGTCAACGGCGGACTGGGGCCAACCAGCGATGATTTAAGCGCGCTCGCTGCTGCGACAGCAAAAGGTGAAGGTCTGGTGCTACATGAAGCCTGGCTTAAAGAGATGGAACGTTATTTCCGCGAACGTGGTCGCGTGATGGCGCCGAGCAACCGTAAACAGGCAGAATTGCCAGCGAGTGCCGAGTTCATCAATAACCCCGTAGGCACCGCCTGTGGTTTTGCCGTGCAGCTTAATCGTTGCCTGATGTTCTTTACCCCCGGCGTACCGTCAGAATTTAAGGTGATGGTCGAGCACGAAATCCTGCCGCGCCTGCGCGAGCGTTTTTCTTTACCGCAGCCGCCGGTTTGTCTGCGTTTGACTACCTTTGGTCGTTCGGAAAGCGATCTGGCACAAAGCCTGGACACTCTACAACTGCCGCCGGGAGTAACAATGGGCTATCGCTCCTCTATGCCGATAATTGAACTGAAGCTGACCGGACCGGCAAGCGAGCAACAGGCGATGGAAAAACTGTGGCTGGACGTTAAACGTGTTGCCGGACAGAGCGTGATTTACGAAGGCACCGAAGGACTGCCCGCGCAGATCAGTCGCGAATTGCAAAACCGCCAGTTCAGCCTGACGTTGAGCGAGCAATTCACCGGTGGTTTATTGGCTTTGCAACTTTCTCGCGCAGGTGCTCCATTGCTGGCGTGTGAAGTGGTTCCTTCACAGGAGGAAACCCTGGCGCAAACTGCGCACTGGATTACAGAACGGCGGGCCAACCATTTTGCCGGGCTGGCACTGGCTGTTTCGGGTTTCGAGAACGAATATCTCAACTTTGCGCTAGCCACGCCGGACGGCACTTATGCTCTGCGCGTACATTTCAGCACTACGCGCTACAGTCTGGCTATTCGTCAGGAAGTGTGTGCAATGATGGCGTTGAATATGCTGCGCCGTTGGCTGAACGGTCAGGACATCGCCAGCGAGCATGGCTGGATTGAGGTTGTTGAGTCCATGACCTTATCCGTCTGATTCAGTCACGCTGTGCCGGTTTACTGCACCGGCACATACCCCTCCCGCAAATTTGTCCAACCTGTTGTACTCAATAAGAAAAAATCCGTGCGCTGATTCACAAATTTGTGCGTAATTTCTCCAGTCCGCTGGACGAGAAACGGGATTTGATGCGCTTCACAATTTTACTCACCCTGAGCGACGAGACTGATTCCAGTATCTAAGACTGGAGTCCAGTATGTTGGAATCAAGCAAAGTACCCGCCCTGACACGGGCTATTGATATTCTCAATCTGATTGCCCGCATTGGCCCTTGTAGTGCTGCAACGATCATTGACACATTGGGGATCCCGAAAAGCACGGCCTATCTGCTGCTTAACGAACTTAAACGCCAGCGTTTTCTTAGCCTTGATCACCAGGAAAATTTTTGTTTGTGGACCAAGCTGGTGGAGCTTTCCGCTCATGCGTTAAGCAAGATGGATCTCAGGGAGCTGGCGCGACCACGCCTGACGCAACTGATGGATACCACTGGGCTGTTATGCCACCTTGGGATCATCGATAACGGTAGTGCTTATTACATTCTGAAAGTGGAGTCTTCAGCCACCATCAGTGTGCGTTCCCATGAAGGGAAAAGCCTTTCGCTTTATCGTTCCGGCATCGGGAAATGCCTTCTTGCCTGGCAACCAGCCGCTGTCCAGCAAAGCATTATCGAAGGACTGGTCTGGGAAAAGGCGACACCTACCACAATGACTCATCCACAACTGCTCCACGAGGAACTGGCGCGTATTCGCCGTCAGGGCTGGAGCTATGACAACGGCGAAGATTACGCCGATGTTCGTTGCGTCGCCGCTCCGGTGTTTAACGCCAATAACGAACTTACCGCCGCGATCTCGGTGGTCGGTACTCGCTTACAAATCAACGAAGAATACCGTGACTATCTGGCGGGCAAAGCCATTGCCTGCGCCAGGGATATTTCACGTCTGTTGGGATGGAAAAGTCCCTTTGACTTACAGGCCTCATAACAATGGAGAACATCATGACCCTACCAAAAATCAAACAGGTTCGCGCCTGGTTTACTGGCGGTGCGACAGCAGAAAAAGGCGCTGGCGGAGGTGATTATCACGACCAGGGGGCGAATCACTGGATAGACGATCATATTGCTACCCCGATGAGTAAATACCGCGATTATGAACAGTCGCGCCAGTCATTTGGCATTAACGTTCTTGGCACGTTGATTGTCGAAGTTGAAGCAGAAAACGGCCAGATCGGTTTCGCCGTTTCAACTGCCGGTGAAATGGGGTGTTTTATTGTCGAAAAACACCTTAACCGTTTTATCGAGGGCAAATGTGTCAGTGATATCAAACTGATTCACGATCAAATGCTCAATGCCACTCTGTATTACTCCGGTTCTGGTGGCCTGGTGATGAACACGATTTCCTGTGTCGATCTGGCACTGTGGGACCTGTTCGGCAAAGTGGTTGGGCTTCCGGTTTACAAACTGTTAGGTGGCGCAGTCCGTGATGAAATCCAGTTCTACGCCACTGGCGCACGTCCGGATCTGGCAAAAGAGATGGGATTTATCGGTGGCAAAATGCCGACGCACTGGGGGCCACATGATGGCGATGCGGGGATCCGCAAAGATGCCGCTATGGTCGCGGATATGCGTAAGAAATGTGGTGAAGATTTCTGGTTAATGCTCGACTGCTGGATGAGCCAGGACGTGAACTATGCCACCAAACTAGCCCACGCTTGTGCTCCCTATAACCTGAAATGGATCGAAGAGTGCCTGCCGCCACAACAGTATGAAGGTTATCGCGAACTAAAACGCAACGCGCCAGCGGGAATGATGGTCACCAGTGGTGAGCACCACGGCACACTGCAATCTTTTCGTACGCTTTCAGAAACCGGTATCGACATCATGCAGCCGGATGTGGGCTGGTGTGGTGGCTTAACCACGCTGGTGGAAATTGCCGCAATCGCCAAATCCAGGGGGCAACTGGTGGTGCCGCACGGTTCGTCTGTTTACTCCCACCATGCGGTGATCACCTTCACCAATACGCCATTCAGTGAATTCCTGATGACCAGCCCGGATTGTTCAACGATGCGTCCGCAGTTTGACCCCATTCTGCTTAATGAGCCGGTTCCGGTGAATGGTCGTATTCATAAATCAGTGCTTGATAAACCCGGTTTCGGCGTCGAACTCAATCGTGACTGCAATTTGAAACGCCCCTACAGCCACTAATCACTCCGGGCGTTGCTGTGACAACGGTAACGCCCACATATTCTAAGGAGCTTTTTATGAGCACCGCTTTGCTTGACGCCGTGGTGAAGAAAAACCGCGCGCGTTTGATCCCGTTTATGTTGGCACTGTATGTGCTGGCGTTTCTCGATCGTTCGAACATTGGCTTTGCTAAACAGACCTACCAGATTGATACCGGGCTGAGTAATGAAGCTTATGCGCTGGGGGCGGGGATTTTCTTTGTGGTTTACGCGTTTCTTGGTGTACCGGCGAATCTGTTGATGCGCAAACTGGGGGCCAGAACCTGGATTGGTACGACGACACTGCTATGGGGATTTCTTTCGGCGGCAATGGCATGGGCCGATACTGAAGCGAAATTTCTGATCGTTCGCACTCTGCTTGGCGCAGCGGAAGCCGGATTCTTCCCCGGTATGATTTATCTCACCTCGCAATGGTTTCCGCAGCGTAATCGCGCCAGCATTATGGGGCTGTTCTATATGGGCGCACCGCTGGCATTAACGCTGGGATCACCGCTTTCCGGCGCGCTGCTGGAGATGCATGGATTTATGGGGCATCCCGGCTGGTTCTGGATGTTTGTGATTGAAGGATTGTTGGCAGTCGGCGCTGGGGTATTCACATTCTTTTGGCTTGATGACACACCGGAGCAGGCACGTTTTCTGAGTAAAGAAGAAAAAACGTTGCTTATCAATCAACTGGCAAGTGAAGAACAACAGAAAGTGACTTCTCGACTGAGCGATGCACTGCGTAATGGGCGAGTCTGGCAACTGGCAATTATCTACCTGACCATTCAGGTCGCGGTTTATGGATTAATTTTCTTCCTGCCGACGCAGGTTGCGGCATTGCTGGGGACAAAAGTGGGCTTTACGGCCTCTGTGGTCACCGCTATTCCGTGGGTTGCGGCATTGTTTGGGACCTGGCTTATTCCGCGCTATTCCGATAAAACCGGCGAACGGCGCAATGTCGCGGCGCTGACATTGCTGGCCGCGGGCATTGGTATTGGCCTTTCCTGGCTACTTTCGCCAGTACTGGCAATCGTTGCGCTATGTGTTGCAGCAATAGGGTTTATTGCCGTGCAGCCGGTGTTCTGGACTATGCCGACACAACTGCTTTCTGGTACGGCGCTGGCGGCGGGGATTGGTTTTGTTAACCTGTTTGGCGCAGTGGGCGGATTTATCGCCCCGATCCTGCGCGTAAAAGCAGAAACCTTGTTTGCCAGCGATGCGGCAGGATTGCTGACGCTGGCTGCGGTGGCGGTCGTCGGCTCGCTGATTATTTTCACTCTACGTGTAAGTCGCTCAGTTGTGCAGACTAACGTGGCACATCACTAATAGGTTAAGGAATATGATGAACGCATTATTAACCAATCCCTTCAAAGAACGCTTACGCAAAGGTGAAGTGCAAATTGGTCTGTGGTTAAGCTCAACGACTGCCTATATGGCAGAAATCGCCGCTACTTCCGGTTATGACTGGTTGCTGATTGACGGAGAGCACGCGCCAAATACCATTCAGGATCTTTATCACCAGTTACAGGCGATAGCGCCCTATGCCAGCCAACCCGTGATCCGCCCGGTGGAGGGGAGTAAGTCGCTGATTAAACAAGTACTGGATATTGGCGCTCAAACCCTACTGATCCCGATGGTCGATACTGCCGAACAGGCACGTCAGGTGGTGTCTGCTACCCGATATCCACCCTACGGTGAGCGTGGTGTCGGGGCCAGTGTAGCTCGTGCTGCGCGCTGGGGACGCATTGAGAATTACATGGCGCAAGTCAACGACTCGCTTTGTCTGTTGGTGCAGGTGGAAAGTAAAACGGCACTGGATAACCTGGACGAAATCCTCGAAGTCGAAGGGATTGATGGCGTATTTATTGGGCCTGCGGATCTCTCAGCGTCGTTGGGGTATCCGGATAACGCCGGCCACCCGGAAGTTCAGTGTATTATTGAAGCAAGCATTCGTCGGATCCGCGCTGCGGGTAAAGCGGCTGGTTTTCTGGCTGTGGCTCCTGATATGGCGCAGCAATGTTTGGCGTGGGGAGCGAACTTTGTCGCTGTTGGCGTTGACACGATGCTCTATAGCGATGCCCTGGATCAACGACTGGCGATATTTAAATCAGGCAAAAATGGGCCACGCATAACAGGAAGTTATTAATATCAAAGGCCCATAGGGATTACCTGTGGGCCTGTATGTTAGTTAGTGGTTTTTCACTGTCAGATCGGCTTCGTTTAGCTGGGTGGTTGCGAGTACCAGGTCACGATCGATGCCCTGTTCCAGCATTCGCAAGGCAATTTTAATGGCTTGTTCATGCATGCCTTCCTGCAAACCTTCTAATTTACCTTGCTGCCAGCCAATTTGGTGCCCTTCCTGCCGTAGCCGTTCAGCAATAGTCATCAATTTCTCCTTTTAATGACAGTTCGGAATATCAGCATCAGTGAGTTGGGTTGTCGCCAGCACAATCTCACGTTCAAAGCCCTGTTCCAGCATGCGCAAAGCAATTTTAATGGCTTGTTCATGCATGCCCTCCTGCCAGCCAATTTGGTGTCCTTCCTGCCGCAGCCGTTCAGCAATAGTCATTAATCTCTCCTTTTGTAGTGGTGAACGTTCGGCAATCTCCTCAATAAAGCGGGTGAAACGGGAGGTATCGACGCATTGCAGCAGATAATTAAACAGCGTTTGCACCTGGCTGTCATTAGTGAAGCCCCTAACCAAAAGCGTGGTGATCCTGTCGACCAGACCGATTAAATCGCGCTCGCGAATATGCTTTTGAATCAGTTCCAGCAGAGCTATACGCCGATGTTGCATGATCTCATCGTCAGGTACGATGGTGATATCCACCAACGGAAAAGCTTCGGTGTACAACTGCCGGGCAAGCTGCGGGTCGTCAAATTCATCCAGCCAGTTAAGTGAATATGGGTAGGGTGAGGTTTCGCCGTGATAAAACAGCATTGGCACTACCAGAGGGACTCTGTCATAGCCTTTGTCCAGATGGCGCTGCATGACGGCAGTGGCATAACGCATCAGTCGAAAGGCCATGTTTTTTTCCGCAGTACTCTGATGCTCAATCACGCAGTAGATATAACCTTCGCCGTCGGTGGTTTCTACCGACCACAAAACATCCGAGTAGTAAGCGCGTAAACTTTTTTCAATAAAACTGGTGGGTTCCAGGCGTAAGGTTTGCAGGTTGCAAAGTTTTCTCAGCGGTTCCGGCAGATGTATTTCCAGAAAATCCCGCGCGGTTTCGGGCGAGAACATAAACGTTTTAAACACCGCATCATGCGGGGTGGATGTTGTTGATTCAGTCATGGTTGTCCGTCACCTGATTTTTATGATGACGGGACATTACGGGGATCGCAGGCCGATGGCATCTGGCAGTTTTAGCCTTTGCGAGACGTTTTCAGAAGTATTTTTACTGCGATGCAACGCACACATTGGGTTCGGAACCGTGCACGCAAAAATGCCCGATAAGCCATGAACTCATCGGGCATCAGAAGGTCGCTTAAGCCAGCGCTTTTGCCAGCAGTGTGATCGGATGCTCGCAGCGAAGGCTTGTGGACATCTCAATCTGCCATTTGCAGGTTTCGCAGTCGGTAACGACCAGATCTGCGCCGCTCTCTTCTATCTGGCGGAACAGTGGCGCACCAATGGCTTGTGAAGTGGGGTAGTTCTCTTTTTTGAAGCCGTATGTTCCGGCAATACCGCAGCACTGGGAATCCAGCACTGTCAGCTCAAGACCTGGGATTTTACGCAACAGCTCCAGGGTGTAGAGCGTCCAGCCCATTTTTTCCATATGGCATGGGGTGTGATAAACCACTTTCAGCGGCAGCGGTTTCAGCGGTAACGTTTTGCCTTCGTCCAGCTTGCGCCACAGCCAGCGGGTCGCCAGTTCAATATGATCGCGCAAGCCTTTGTTGTCGACATTCAGCACTTCCGGGTATTCGTCGCGCAGGGCAAATGTACAGGTTGAGGAGGTGGCAATCACCGGAATGCCTTTTACCCCCACCGCTTCGCGGATCGACTCTACATTTGTGATCGCCTGTTTACGCGCTTTATCAGTAAAGCCGTTGGCGATTAGCGGCACACCGCAGCATTTTTCTTTGCTGAGTAATTGCACTCCCGTTCCCATCGCATTGAGCACTTTAATTAAATCTTTACCCAGTTGCGGATGGTTGTAGTTGACGAAGCAGCCGTGGAAAAAGGCGACCTGGTCTTTATACTGCGCTTGCTGGGCCGCTACGCTGCGATACCAGCGACGGAACGTGCCGAAGGAGTATTTCGGTAGCGTGCGGCGATGATCGATTTTTAACGCCGCATCAAGCAGCTGCCGTACTGGTTTCAGCGAGGTAGCGGTGTTGACGATTGGCGCGAACGGTGTGGAAACGCTGCCCATCAGATCGGTATGACTTAAAACGAAGTTACGCAGCGAGGGACGCGTGGTGTCATATTTCGCTCGTGCGCGCTGGATGATATCGCCAATCTTCACATCGGACGGGCAGGCGACTTCGCAACGTTTGCAGTTGATGCAATATTTCAGCGCCTCGTCATACAGTGCGCCATCTTTCAGACGCAGACGCTCGCCATCCGGCCCGGCTTGTTTTGGCCCTGGATAGCCGGGATTCACCCGGCTCACCGGGCAGGCGGTGGTGCAGACGGTGCACTTAATGCAATTTTCGAAGCTGGTATCGTTCATTTTTGGCCTCCTGCGCGTTGGGCAATCTGTTGAGCGGCATGTAAAGCACTGACGGCACAAACACCGCCGCCGCATCCCTGGGCGATGGGATCAAATCCGCCCAGCACCGAACCGATGGCAAACAAGTTCTCTACTGTTTGACCAGCCTGTGACGGGCGTAGCGCCTCGTCAGTGGTTACGCCGAACTGTTGCCACGGTTGCGCAGCAAAAAAGTCACTTCTATACCACTCACCCCGCGTGGGGGTTTGCAGTACATCAAGGCCGAGAATTGGCTCACGAATGCCGTCGCGTTCTGCCACCAGCCCGCCGCTAAAGAAACTGCCGCTGGCGAGAACCGCGAAACGTGGACGCAGCGGGATGTCGGCGTGATTGCGGGTCCAGATTTCACTCACCACGCCGTTTTTACAGGTGACTTTTTTCACTTCATCGCCCGGCATCCACACGCCGCCCTGGCGTACAAACTGGCGCTGTAACTGGTTTTGCAGACGAATACCCAGCACGGAAGGCGGCAGCGTTGGCAAAAGCATCAGTGAGCAAGGTAGTTTTTCATTCAGCCAGCGCCACAGTTTGTCATCGGCCAGGCCGAAGCAGGCGGGCATCAGGATCATTTCACAGGTATTAGCGACAGGGATTAGTGCATCAATTAACAGCGGCCAGTTTTCTTCGTTATCAAGGAAACGGGCGATATTCACCGCGCGAAACTCGGTGGCGTTATTGCGTAACACATCCAGTTCCGGCAGTTCAATTTCAGCAGTTTCAACCGAAAGATCCAGTTCGCGCAACGAAGCCGCCGCAAGATGCGCCTGAAAATCCATCAGACCGCTTATCCCCACTACACATATCTTCTTCGCGGGTAGCGGCCAGACGGGAACTTCTGGCGAACTTAACCAGGTCGAACGCAAAGTGCCGAGCGGGGTAACGCGCTGATGGGCCAGTTCCACGCTGCCCTGCAATTGCGCGCCGCTTTCCGCAATTAATGTCTGCGCCTGACAAGCGAGATCCAGTACGCGTTGTGGGCCGAGAAGACTGTAAGGGTGGGCAGGTGCCTGATGGCACAAAGACTCCAGCCCTGCATGAATGTCTGCCACCGGCTGACCGTCTGGCAGGTGGCTCAGTAAGTCCAGCGATCCGGATGAGAAATGCAGAGCGCTCTGTCCACGGGTGACAATGGCACAGCGCAGACCGTGTTTTTGCAATCGCAGGCCGCAGAGTAATCCGGCAAGACCGCCGCCCATAATGACAGTATCAAATCGCATCTTTCTGCTCCTTCTCCAGACCACACAGTCCCTGATAAACCCAGCGGGTAAATTCGCTTTCGCGCAATGCGTCTCCCCATGCAATGGGCTGCACACCTTTCCAGCGTTCGTTAAGGAAAGTGGAAAGTTGTTCGATAGATTGTGCGGAGGTGGTGACGTTAAAGCGTTGCAGCAGCCCGGCGGCGCGGCAGGCGCAGAGCTCGCCCTGGCAGGTGCCCATCCCCACACGGGTGCGACGGCGTAAATCTAACAGGCTATTCACGTTTAGATTTTCTACCGCGTACTGTACTTCGCCAGCGGTAACGGCTTCACACTCACACACCAGACTGCGATGCAAACGGCCTTCACTTAACCATGCTGGCGTGCGATCGCCATGACGATAAACCGCAGAGCCGCGTAGTGGGGCAGGAAGGGAAATGACTTTACGTAAGGTGACTTCAGCAGGTTCCTGTGAACCAGGAAGTGCCAGATCGGCGGTCGTGCAGGGGCGCGTGTTGCCCAGCTTGCGGCAGACGGCATCCGTAGCCCATTCCGCCATCAGACGATAGGTCATCAGTTTGCCGCCGGTGATGGTGATAAATCCGTCCAGACCATCGCGTTCGGCATGGTCGAGCAGCACGATGCCACGACTGACGTTACGGCCGCTCGGGTCGTCATCGCTGGCAACCAACGGGCGCACGCCAGAGTAGGCCCGCAAAATGCGCGTTTTCGCCATAACGGGGGCCAGTTTTTCCCCTTCACGCAGCAGAATATCCACTTCTTCTGCCGTCACTCGGTTGTCGTCTATCTCATCGTAATTAATGCGTAAAGAGGTGGTGCCAATCAGCGAAATGGTATCGCCAGGCACCAGAATATCGGCGTCGGAAGGTTTACGGCAGCGGTTGATCACATGCTGATTAATGCGGTGGTCCATGATCAGCAGCGATCCTTTCGCCGGGAACATGCGAATGCGCAGATCGGCATATTCGGCAATGTGTTGCCCCCAGATCCCGGCGGCATTAACTACGACAGGCGCATGAAGTGCCTGAGTTTCGCCGGTGAGATGATTACGTACACGAACACCGCACACCGTCGCGCCTTCACGAATTAGTCCCGTGACTTCATGAGCGGTAAGGATAACGGCACCATGTTCTTTTGCATCGAGCATGTTCGCTGCGGTCAGCCGGAATGGGTCAACGGTGCCATCCGGAACTTTTACCGCGCCAATCAGTGCCGGGTTAACGGAAGGTTCGATAATGCGTGCTTGCTGCGGATCAATGGCTTCAGCACTGATTCCAGCCTCTTCGCAAGCACGAATAAAAGTCGCCTGGAAGGAGAGATCATCTTCCGGCAGGGTGATAAACAGGCCGTTGGTTGGTTCGACACAGTGACGCGCAATGCGTTTTAAAATCTGGTTTTCACTAATACATTCGCGGGCCGATTCCGCATCGGTAACCGCATAGCGTGCGCCGCTGTGCAGCAGACCGTGGTTACGCCCGGTGGCTCCCGTTGCGATGTCGTGGCGTTCAACCAAAATCACTTTCAGCCCGCGCAGGGCACAGTCGCGGGCAATCCCGGATCCCGTTGCGCCGCCGCCAATGATAATCACGTCACTTGTTTGCGAATCGCGAGTTTTCATTGTTATCCCTCAAAAGTTCGTTTTGTCTCATTTAGCCACAGAAAAAACATAGATTGTTTGATTTCGCGCATAATCGCTCATAATTCGAAAGTGAAACGTGATTTCATGCGTCATTTTGAACATTTTGCAAATCTTATTTAATAATGTGTGCGGTAATTCACATTCATGGAATGAATGATTAATTAACATCGCGGCAACTCAAGAAACGGCAGGTTCTTCCATTGAATCAGGCTGTTAATCATAAATAAGACCACGGCCACGGAGGCTATAAATGTTGAGTATTTTTAAACCAGCGCCACACAAGGCGCGCTTACCTGCTGCGGAGATCGACCCGACTTACCGTCGATTACGCTGGCAAATTTTCCTGGGGATATTCTTTGGTTATGCCGCTTACTATTTGGTTCGTAAGAACTTTGCTCTCGCGATGCCCTACCTGGTGGAGCAGGGGTTCTCACGTGGTGATTTAGGTTTTGCCCTTTCAGGGATCTCAATTGCCTACGGATTTTCCAAATTCATCATGGGGTCAGTGTCGGACCGCTCGAATCCGCGCGTTTTCCTGCCGGCAGGTCTGATTCTTGCTGCGGCAGTTATGCTTTTTATGGGCTTTGTACCGTGGGCGACATCGAGCATTGCGGTGATGTTTGTGCTGCTGTTCCTCTGCGGTTGGTTCCAGGGGATGGGATGGCCGCCGTGCGGTCGTACTATGGTGCACTGGTGGTCGCAGAAAGAACGTGGCGGCATTGTGTCGGTGTGGAACTGTGCGCATAACGTCGGTGGTGGTATTCCGCCGCTGCTGTTCCTGCTGGGGATGGCCTGGTTTAATGACTGGCACGCGGCGCTTTATATGCCGGCTTTCTGTGCCATTCTGGTGGCTCTGTTCGCCTTTGCGATGATGCGCGATACCCCACAATCTTGTGGCCTGCCGCCGATCGAAGAGTACAAAAATGATTACCCGGATGACTATAACGAAAAAGCGGAACAGGAACTGACCGCGAAACAGATCTTCATGCAGTACGTGCTGCCGAATAAACTGCTGTGGTACATCGCCATCGCCAACGTGTTCGTCTATCTGCTGCGCTACGGTATCCTCGACTGGTCACCGACTTACCTGAAAGAGGTGAAACACTTCGCGCTGGATAAATCCTCCTGGGCCTACTTCTTCTATGAGTATGCGGGTATTCCAGGCACTCTGCTGTGCGGCTGGATGTCGGACAAAGTCTTCCGCGGTAACCGTGGGGCAACCGGCGTCTTCTTTATGACTCTGGTGACTATCGCCACCATCGTTTACTGGATGAACCCGGCAGGCAACCCAACTGTCGATATGATTTGTATGATTGTTATCGGCTTCCTGATCTACGGCCCAGTCATGCTGATTGGTCTGCACGCGCTGGAACTGGCGCCGAAGAAAGCGGCAGGTACGGCGGCGGGCTTTACCGGACTGTTTGGTTATCTTGGTGGCTCCGTAGCGGCAAGCGCGATTGTCGGCTACACCGTTGACTACTTTGGCTGGGATGGCGGCTTCATGGTGATGATTGGCGGCAGCATCCTGGCGGTTATCTTGTTAATTGTCGTGATGATTGGCGAAAAACGTCGCCATCAGGAATTACAGCAAAAACGCAACGGAGGCTAATGGCATGAAATTGACGCTGAAAAACCTTAGCATGGCTATCATGATGAGTGGAATGATCATGGGAAGCAGTGCAATGGCGGCGGATAACAGTGAGAAAATAGTGATTGCCCATCGCGGCGCCAGTGGTTATTTGCCGGAGCATACGCTGCCTGCAAAGGCGATGGCGTATGCGCAGGGGGCCGATTATCTGGAACAGGATTTGGTGATGACGAAGGACGACCATCTGGTCGTTCTGCATGACCACTATCTTGACCGGGTAACCGATGTTGCCGATCGTTTCCCGGATCGGGCGCGTAAAGATGGCCGTTACTACGCGATAGATTTTACACTGGATGAAATTAAGTCTTTAAAATTCACTGAAGGCTTCGATATTGAAAACGGTAAAAAAGTGCAGACTTTTCCCGGGCGTTTCCCGATGGGTAAATCTGACTTCCGGGTGCACACTTTCGAAGAGGAAATTGAATTTGTTCAGGGGCTAAACCATTCGACCGGGAAAAATATTGGTATCTATCCAGAGATTAAAGCGCCGTGGTTCCATCATCAGGAAGGGAAGGATATTGCGGCAAAAACCCTGGAAGTGCTGAAGAAATATGGCTACACCGGTAAGGATGATAAGGTTTATCTGCAATGCTTTGATGCTGATGAACTGAAGCGTATTAAGAATGAGCTGGAACCTAAAATGGGTATGGACCTCAACCTGGTACAGCTGATTGCCTATACCGACTGGAACGAAACTCAGCAGAAACAACCGGACGGAAGCTGGGTTAATTACAGCTATGACTGGATGTTCAAGCCGGGTGCCATGAAACAGGTGGCGGAATACGCTGATGGTATTGGCCCGGATTACCATATGGTGATTGATGAGACATCGCAGCCGGGTAATATCAAGCTTACCGGAATGGTAAAAGATGCACAGCAGAATAAGCTGGTGGTGCATCCTTATACCGTGCGGGCCGACAAGCTACCGGCCTACACAACGAATGTGAATCAGCTTTATGACATTTTGTATAACAAAGCTGGAGTGAACGGTTTGTTCACTGACTTCCCGGATAAAGCGGTTACCTTCCTGCAACAACAGAAATAATCTCACCTTCGGCATTCCGGTCTGCCCGGAATGCCGCTTTGCTTCTGTAACAAGTCCATTTTTGTACACAAAAATCTTAAGGATTTCTTAAGGCAACACTTTATATTTCCATCCTGATAATTAACGTGCACATAGTGCCGGATGGTAAGTAATGGTGTCAGGAACGGAAGACGAACAATTTGAACGTTGGTGGGCGACCAAAGGAGACTGGGTCGAAGAACCCAATTATCGACGCAATGGTATGAGTGGTGTGCAGTGTGTAGAGCGCGATGGTAAAAAGCTTTATGTGAAGCGTATGACTCAGCATCTCTTTCATTCGCTGCGCTATCCCTTTGGACGCCCGACGATTGTGCGGGAGATTGAGGTGATAAACGATTTGGAGCGCGCGGGCGTTATCGTGCCGAAAATCGTATTTGGTGAAGCAATCAAACGAGAAGGGGAATGGCGGGCGCTACTGGTTACCGAGGATATGACCGGTTTCATCAGTATTGCAGACTGGTATACACAACATGCTATTACCCCTTACCCAGACGATGTGCGTGAAGCAATGCTACACGCGGTGGCACAAGCGTTTAAAAAAATGCATAGCGTCAAGCGTCAGCATGGCTGTTGCTACGTTCGTCATATTTATGTGAAAACGGAGGGTGTGGCGGAAGCGGGGTTTCTTGATCTGGAAAAAAGTCGCCGCCGATTGCGTCGTCAAAAAGCAGCTCAGCATGATTTCGCCCAACTGGAGAAGTATTTATCTCCCATTCCTCCCGACGACTGGGAGCAGGTGAAAGCGTATTACTACGCCATGTAATCGTTGTAGGCCAGATAAGACGCATAAGCGTCGCATCTGGCACTAGTACCCGATCACAACTCTATTTCAATATCGCCTTTTGCCCGGCAACAACAGGGCAAAATCTCCCCTGGCTGAATAAAGGCTAACGGTTCGGCAATCCAGTCAACCTGACCTGCAACCAGGCGAGTGCGACAGGAGCCGCAGTAGCCTTCGCGACACTGGTACTCAACCGCCACATTATGGGATTCCAGCGCCGCCAGAAGGGAAGGGTGTTCATCCTGGCACAGCAGTTGTGTGCCAGTGATGCGCAAGGTAACGCGGGTCATCAGAGCTGGAAGTTACTCAAATCGTCGGTGTCCACTTCCGAGTCAATTTGACCGACCAGATAAGAACTCACCTCAACTTCCTGTGGGGCAACCTGCACGTTATCCGACACCAGCCAGGTATTGATCCACGGGATCGGGTTGGAACGTGTCTGGAACGGCAGATCCAAACCGACAGCTTGCATGCGGATGTTGGTGATGTACTCGACGTACTGGCAGAGAATGTCTTTATTCAGACCAATCATCGAACCGTCACGGAACAGATAATCCGCCCAGTCTTTCTCCTGCTGTGCCGCCTGGACAAACAGCTCATAGCACTCCTGCTTACACTCTTCGGCTATTTCCGCCATTTCCGGATCATCCGCGCCGCTGCGCAGTAGATTCAGCATATGCTGAGTACCGGTCAGGTGCAGGGCTTCGTCACGGGCAATCAGGCGAATAATCTTGGCGTTACCTTCCATCAGTTCGCGTTCTGCAAAGGCAAAGGAACAAGCAAAGCTGACGTAGAAGCGAATGGCTTCCAGCGCGTTAACGCTCATCAGGCAGAGATAAAGTTTTTTCTTCAGCTCGCGCAGGCTAACGGTCACGGTTTTACCGTTGACGGTGTGGGTGCCTTCGCCCAGCAAATGCCAGTAGCTGGTCATCTCGATCAGTTCATCGTAATAGCGGGAAATGCCTTCCGCGCGTTTCTGGATCTGCTCGTTGGTGACGATATCGTCGAATACAACAGACGGATCGTTAACGATATTACGAATGATATGGGTATAAGAACGAGAGTGAATCGTTTCTGAAAATGCCCACGTTTCTACCCAGGTTTCCAGTTCCGGAATAGAAATTAGCGGCAGCAGTGCCACGTTCGGACTACGACCCTGAATGGAATCCAGCAGTGTCTGGTACTTCAGGTTGCTGATAAAAATGTGCTTTTCGTGTTCAGGCAGTGCCTGATAATCGATACGGTCGCGAGAGACGTCAACTTCTTCCGGACGCCAGAAGAAAGAGAGCTGCTTTTCGATCAGCTTTTCGAAGATTTCATATTTTTGCTGATCGTAGCGGGCCACGTTGACCGGCTGACCAAAGAACATCGGTTCTTTAAGCTGATCATTCTTCGTCTGTGAAAATGTGGTATATGCCATGAATATGTCCTGTTGGGAGTTTAATGCCGGATAAGGCATTTTACGCCGCATCCGGCATCCAGAGCCTGATGCGACGCTGGCGCGTTTTATCAGGCCTACAAAATTCGAGACGTAGGCCGGATAAGACATTACGCCGCATCCGGCATCTCAATATCAGATCTTACATGCGCCGCTTTCGCAGCCATCGTCCTGGATTGACGGCACCAGATCGTCCTGCGCATCTTCTGCGCCGTCACGGGTGTTCTGATAATACAGCGTTTTGACCCCGAATTTGTAGGCGGTGAGCAGGTCTTTCAGCAACTGCTGCATCGGCACTTTTCCTGACGGGAAGCGTGACGGATCGTAGTTAGTATTCGCAGAGATCGACTGATCGATAAATTTCTGCATGATACCAACCAGTTGCAGATAACCATCGTTACCCGGCATTTCCCACAGCAGTTCATAGGCATCGTGCAGGTGTTCGTAGTCTGGAACGACCTGGCGCAAAATACCGTCTTTCGACGCTTTAATGCTGACATAACCGCGCGGCGGTTCAATGCCGTTAGTAGCATTAGAGATCTGCGAAGAGGTCTCGGAAGGCATCAGCGCTGACAGTGTAGAGTTACGCAGGCCGTAAGTTTTGATCGACTCACGCAATGCTTCCCAGTCGTAATGCAGCGGCTCATTAGCGATGGCATCCAGATCTTTTTTATAGGTATCGATCGGCAGGATCCCTTTCGCATAGGTGGTTTCGTTAAACCACGGGCACGCGCCTTGCTCTTTCGCCAGCTCATTAGACGCTTTCAGCAGGTAATACTGAATGGCTTCGAAGGTTTTATGCGTCAGGTTGTTGGCGCTGCCGTCGGAGTAGCGTTTACCGTGCTTCGCCAGATAGTAAGCGAAGTTGATCACACCAATACCCAGTGTACGACGACCCATCGCTCCACGTTTGGCTGCCGGGATCGGGTAATCCTGATAATCCAGCAGCGCGTCGAGTGCGCGTACCGCCAGAACGGCCAGCTCTTCCAGTTCATCCAGGCTGTTAATTGCACCCAGGTTGAAAGCAGAAAGCGTACACAGCGCGATTTCACCGTTTTCGTCGTTAACGTCATTCAGCGGTTTGGTCGGCAGAGCGATTTCCAGGCACAGGTTAGACTGGCGCACTGGCGCGATGGCCGGATCAAACGGGCTATGGGTATTGCAGTGGTCAACGTTCTGAATATAGATACGACCGGTAGACGCACGTTCCTGCATCATCAGTGAGAACAGCTCAACCGCTTTCACGCGCTGTTTGCGGATGCTGTCGTCTTTCTCATATTTGGTGTACAGGCGCTCAAACTCTTCCTGATCGGCGAAGAACGCGTCGTACAGCCCCGGTACGTCGGACGGGCTGAACAGGGTGATATCTTCACCTTTCAGCAGACGGGTATACATCAGTTTGTTGATTTGTACCCCGTAGTCCATATGACGCACGCGGTTGCCTTCAACCCCACGGTTGTTTTTCAACACCAGCAGGCTTTCCACTTCCAGATGCCAGATTGGGTAGAACAGCGTTGCCGCACCGCCGCGCACGCCGCCCTGGGAGCAGGATTTCACCGCCGTCTGGAAATGTTTGTAGAACGGAATGCATCCGGTATGGAACGCTTCACCGCCACGAATCGGGCTACCCAGTGCACGAATACGCCCGGCGTTGATGCCGATCCCCGCACGCTGGGAAACGTATTTCACAATCGCGCTGGAGGTCGCGTTAATGGAATCCAGGCTGTCGCCGCACTCGATCAGCACGCAGGAGCTGAACTGGCGAGTCGGGGTACGCACGCCGGACATGATTGGCGTCGGCAGCGAAATTTTAAATGTGGAAACCGCGTCGTAAAAACGCTTCACGTATTGCAGACGCGTTTCGCGCGGGTAGTTCGAGAACAGGCACGCAGCAACCAGAATATAGAGGAACTGTGCGCTCTCGTAGATTTCGCCGGTCACGCGGTTCTGTACCAGATATTTGCCTTCCAGCTGCTTAACGGCAGCATAAGAGAAGGTCATATCACGGTCGTGAACGATAAACGTGTCCATCTGCTTGAACTCTTCTTCCGTGTAGTCTTCCAGCAGATGATTATCGTATTTGCCCATTTCGACCATTTTCACCACGTGGTCGTACAGCGCAGGCGGCTCAAACTGGCCGTAGGCTTTTTTACGCAGGTGGAAAATTGCCAGGCGCGCGGCGAGATACTGATAGTCCGGTGCATCACGGGAGATCAGGTCAGCGGCAGCCTTGATAATAGTTTCGTGGATGTCGGAGGTCTTGATTCCGTCATAAAACTGAATATGGGAGCGCAGCTCGACCTGGGAAATCGAAACGTTATGCAGTCCTTCTGCCGCCCAGTCCAGAACGCGATGGATTTTGTCGAGATTGATGCGCTCTGTGCTACCGTCGCGCTTTGTCACCAGCAGATTCTGATTCATGTATGTCGTACCTGTTTTTGGAATTCTTTCCGCAATAGTTTCACGGCAACTACCTGTAGTAAGGAAAGCTGCAACTAACACTATATATAGGGGGTATGTTTGGGATTCACTGCAAGATAGTGTGAAAACGGCCCTCTTGCAAGTGCATAACTTTGTGGATAACTCAGGAAGGAAAAAGCGACTTCCGCGTACCTTAGGTCAGACAAGGTGTCCGGGAAAGTCAATGGGAAGAGAAAAATTTGTTAAAAATAACCGTTCGGTGATTTCTTGAACGCTCAATTTAAGATAATTATTGATCCAGGTTATTTGTTGTGCTTTTGTCAGGTGTGGTGAAAATTGATGCCATCACAAATTCATATAACGTCGGCACTTAATGTTATGTTTATGATGTGAGCGAATGTAAATGGCTGCGGTTCACGGAACAGGTATTTTTTTAATCAACAGATGTGAAATAAAAGTTTGTTATGTTGATTATTCCAGGTAAACAAGAAACGAATTAATCAGTTTAATGTGTTTTAATTATTGTTATTTCATAATTTGGTCAGTATCAAAAGGAATAATTTATTTCTTTTAGAAGATATTATTTTAGTATATATGTTTTAAATGTTTCTTATTTACAATTAATCATTATCTACAATCACAATATGTCTTTTAATGATGGCGTGTTATTTCTCACAGGCTGTCAGATTATGAATAAAAAACGGATTGTTTTTATCAGGAAAGGATATCTATTAATTATTCCAGCCGTCGTTGCTTGCGTATTTACGCGTGCAAACGCCGCGTCGCAGGTTCTGGCTTCATGTCAGGGTGTTAACGTGACTGCCAGTTGTCGGGCCAGCTATCAAAGTCTTTCAGGTAGTACACAGACCTGGAATGTTGCTGACGGGCAATGGCTTGTTTTTTCCTCTATGGCAAATGATGCCAGTGGAGGCGCGGTATTTTTACAACAAGGTGCTGATTTCACATTATCAGCACAAGGCGGAACAGGGATGACTCTGTTTGAAAATAATACCGTGAGCGGTGAATATAATAATGGCGGAGCTATCTTTGCAAAAGAAAACTCAACGCTGAACCTTACTCAGGTTATTTTTGACAATAACATCGCTGGAGGGTATGGAGGGGCGATCTACTCCGCGGGAACAAATGACGCTGGTGATATTGATCTTAGCATTACCAATGCCGTATTTACGGATAATGTTGCTAATGATGGTAAAGGTGGCGCAATTTATTCGATTAATAATAATGTCTACTTAAATAACACTGTTTTTGATAATAATCAGGTATATACATCAACAAGTTACAGTGATGGTGATGGTGGAGCCATCGATATTACTGATAATAATAGCGATAAAACACACCCATCAGGATTTACCATTATTAACAATACTTCGTTCATAAATAACACTGCTGAAGGTTATGGTGGCGCAATTTATACCAGTAGCACGACTTCTCCTTATCTTATTGATATCGCTGTTGATGACAGCTACAGCCAGAACGGGGGCGTATTAGTAGATGTGAATAACAGCGCATCCGCTTATGGTGAAGACGCTTCGGCAGCAGCTGGAGGCTTTCTGTATACAGGGGCAAGTGAAATCCGTTTTGATGTTGCGGCTGATAAAACCTTGATCATTGGCAGTACAAAAAATGATGGGGCTATCGACTCCATTGCGGGGACGGGCGTTATTACCAAAGCTGGAGCGGGCGAACTGGTGCTTAACGCTGATAACAATGATTTTGCCGGCGAGATGAGAATTAAAAATGGTGAAGTCACGCTAGGGCGGAATAATTCGCTGATGAATGTCGGTGACAGTCAGTGCCAAAGTAATCCACAAAATTGCTATGGCTTGAGCGTTGGTAGTATCGGACAAACAGATAATCAGGCAGAGCTTAACGTCGGTTCGACTCAGCAAACATTTGTACATTCGTTAACGGGTTTTCAGAATGGCACTTTAAATATTGACGCTGGCGGCAATGTTACCGTCAACCAGGGCGGTTTTGCCGGAACTATTCAGGGGGAAGGGCAACTGACTATTGCTGAAAACGGGAGTTATGTACTGGCGGGTGCGCAGTCGATGGCGCTGACCGGCGATATTGTGGTGGAAGATGGCGCAATCCTCTCGCTTTCGGGTAACGCCACGGATCTTGCGGAGATGCAGGACGATCCGCAGTCCATCGTGTTAAATGGCGGCGTATTGGATCTCTCCGATTTTACTACCTGGCAGAGCGGTACGTCAGAGAACGATGGTCTGGAAATCAGTGGCAGCGACGGTACGGTGATTGGTCAGCAGGATGTTGTCGATCTTTACGGTGGCGACGATCTACATATTGGCGATGACGGGAATAATGGTGTTTATGTGGTGGTGGATGCAGGTGACGGGCAGGTCAGCCTGGCAAATGACAATCAATACCTCGGCACAACACAAATCGCTTCCGGTACGCTGGTGGTGAGCGACAACTCTCAGCTTGGTGATACCCACTATAACCGCCAGGTTATCTTTACTGATAATCAACAAGATAGCACGATGGAGATTACCTCCGACGTTGACACGCGTTCAGATGCGGCAGGCCACGGACGTGATATCGAAATGCGCGCCGATGGTGAAGTGATGGTGGATGCGGGTGTAGACACGCAGTGGGGCGCACTGATGGCTGACAGCAGCGGGCAGCAGCAGGACGCGGGAACCACACTGACGAAAACCGGTGCAGGAACGTTGGAACTGACTGCCAGTGGCACGGCGCAGTCGGCGGTGCGAGTGGAAGAAGGCACGTTGAAAGGCGATGCTGTGGATATCTTTCCTTATGCATCAACGCTGTGGGTCGGTGATGGGGCGACGTTCGAGACTGGTGCGGATCAGGATATTCAGTCTATTGATGCTACTTCCAGCGGCACTATCGACATCAGCGATGGTACGGTTTTGCGCCTGACCGGGCAGGATACTTCCGCCGCACTGGATGCCTCGCTGTTTAACGGCGACGGTACGTTGGTGAATGCCACCGATGGTGTGATGTTGACAGGTGAGCTTAATACCAACCTGGAAACCGACAGTCTGACTTATCTTTCAGACGTGACGGTTAATGGTGATCTGACCAATACGTCCGGTGCGGTTAGCCTGCAAAATGGCGTCGCTGGCGATACGCTGACGGTAAACGGTGATTATACCGGCGGCGGTACGCTACTGCTCGATAGCGAATTAAACGGCGATGACTCAGCAAGCGACCAACTGGTGTTGAACGGTAATACTGCTGGCAACACGACCGTGGTGGTTAACCCCATTACCGGGATTGGTGAGCCGACATCTACAGGCATTAAAGTGATTGATTTCACAGCCGATCCCACGCAATTTCAAAACAATGCGCAGTTTAGTCTGGCGGGCAGCGGCTATGTCAATATGGGCGCTTACGACTATACGTTGGTGGAAGATGATAATGACTGGTATCTGCGTTCGCAAAAAGTCACTCCGACGCCACCGCCCGATCCGGATCCGACTCCCGATCCCACGCCTGAGCCCGACCCAACACCCGCTTATCAGCCTGTGCTGAATGCCAAAGTTGGTGGATATCTTAATAATTTGCGGGCGGCAAATCAGGCATTTGTGATGGAGCGACACGATCACGCTGGTGGCGATGGTCAGACGCTGAATTTACGCGTTATCGGCGGAGATTATCATTACACAGCAGTAGGGCAGTTGGCCCAGCATGAAGACATTTCTACGGTACAGCTTAGCGGCAACCTGTTAAGCGGAGACTGGGGCGATGATGGCCAGTGGATGCTAGGGGCCGTAGGTGGCTACAGTGATAATCAGGGGGACAGTCGCTCAAACATGACCGGAACTCGCGCCGATAACCAGAACCACGGTTATGCTGTTGGGCTGACCTCAAGCTGGTTTCAGCACGGTAGCCAAAAACAAGGGGCATGGCTGGATAGCTGGCTGCAATATGCCTGGTTTAGCAATGATGTTTCTGAACAAGGTGATGGTGCGGATCATTACCATTCGTCGGGGATCGTTGCTTCGCTGGAAGCCGGCTATCAGTGGTTACCGGGGCGTGGTGTGGTGATTGAACCGCAGGCGCAGGTGATTTATCAGGGCGTGCAGCAGGATGATTTTACCGCCGCTAACCATGCGCGGGTGTCACAATCGCAGGGCGATGATATTCAGACGCGGCTGGGATTACACAGCGAATGGCATACTGCGCTTCATATCACGCCAACGTTGGATCTGAATTATTATCACGATCCCCATTCGACGGAAATTGAAGAAGATGGTAGCCAAATCAGCGACGATGCGGCGAAGCAGCGTGGTGAAATAAAAGTGGGAGTAACGGGCAATATCAGTCAGCGAGTTTCGCTGCGTGGCAGCGTGGCGTGGCAGAAAGGAAGCGATGATTTTGCCCAGACGGCCGGGTTTTTGTCGATGACGGTGAAATGGTAATCGCTGTCCGCCCGGCATCGTTGCCGGATGCGGCGTAAACGCCTTATCCGGCCTACGGGAGTATTTGTAGGCCTGATAAGACGCGACAAGCGTCGCATCAGGCATTGGCGCGGTTGCCGGATGAATCCAAACAACAACCTTACTTATTCTGTGTGTGCAGCATATAGTTCACATCAACGCCGGGGCCGAGCTTAAAAGTATTAGTGATCGGGTTATAATGCAGCCCGATCATATGGCGCTCTTTTAGACTGGTTTGATCCACCCAGCCCAGCAATTCTGCCGGTTTAATAAACTTCTTCACGTCGTGCGTGCCTTTAGGCACCATGCGCAAAATATATTCAGCGCCGACCACCGCCATTAGCCACGACTTGCCATTACGATTAAGCGTGGAGAAAAAGACATCGCCACCCGGTTTTACCAGTTGTGCACAGGCTCTGACCACTGACTGCGGATCGGGAACGTGTTCCAGCATCTCCATGCAGGTCACCACATCATACTGCCCGGCATGTTTTGCCGCGTGTTCTTCCACGGTTTCCTGTACGTACTCTACCTGAATACCGCTTTCCAGCGCGTGCAGCTTTGCCACCTGCAATGGCTCAAAGCCCATATCCAGACCGGTCACCGTCGCGCCTTCGCGCGCCATACTCTCGGCCAGAATGCCGCCGCCACAACCGACATCGAGCACCTTTTTGCCAAATAAACCGCCAGCACGCTCGGCAATATAGCCCAGACGCAGCGGGTTAATGCGGTGCAGTGGTTTGAACTCGCCTTCCAGATCCCACCAGCGGGAGGCGACGGCTTCAAATTTAGCGATCTCTTCGTGGTCTACGTTATGGTTTACCGGCGATTTTTCGGCATTCATTGGCACTTCTACTCCGTAATTGGCAAGGCAATCGAGTATATCAGGCATTGGATGTGAATAAAGCGTATTGGTTTACCTCAATCTGCGCGGCTGTGTTATAATTTGCGACCTTTGAATCCGGGATACAGTAGAGGGATAGCGGTTAGATGAGCGACCTTGCGAGAGAAATTACACCGGTCAACATTGAGGAAGAGCTGAAAAGCTCCTATCTGGATTATGCGATGTCGGTCATTGTTGGCCGTGCGCTGCCAGATGTCCGAGATGGCCTGAAGCCGGTACACCGTCGCGTACTTTACGCCATGAACGTACTAGGCAATGACTGGAACAAAGCCTATAAAAAATCTGCCCGTGTCGTTGGTGACGTAATCGGTAAATACCATCCCCATGGTGACTCGGCGGTCTATGACACGATCGTCCGCATGGCGCAGCCATTCTCGCTGCGTTATATGCTGGTAGACGGTCAGGGTAACTTCGGTTCTATCGACGGCGACTCTGCGGCGGCAATGCGTTATACGGAAATCCGTCTGGCGAAAATTGCCCATGAACTGATGGCCGATCTCGAAAAAGAGACGGTCGATTTCGTTGATAACTATGACGGCACGGAAAAAATTCCTGACGTCATGCCGACCAAAATTCCTAACCTGCTGGTGAACGGTTCTTCCGGTATCGCCGTAGGTATGGCAACCAACATCCCGCCGCATAACTTGACGGAAGTCATCAATGGTTGTCTGGCGTATATCGATGATGAAGACATCAGCATTGAAGGGCTGATGGAACACATCCCGGGTCCGGACTTCCCGACGGCGGCAATCATTAACGGTCGCCGCGGTATTGAAGAAGCTTACCGTACCGGTCGCGGCAAGGTGTATATCCGCGCTCGCGCAGAAGTGGAAGTTGACGCCAAAACCGGGCGTGAAACCATTATCGTCCACGAAATTCCGTATCAGGTGAACAAAGCGCGCCTGATCGAGAAGATTGCGGAACTGGTAAAAGAAAAACGCGTGGAAGGCATCAGCGCGCTGCGTGACGAGTCTGACAAAGACGGCATGCGCATCGTGATTGAAGTGAAACGCGATGCGGTCGGTGAAGTGGTGCTCAACAACCTCTACTCCCAGACCCAGTTGCAGGTTTCTTTCGGTATCAACATGGTGGCATTGCACCATGGTCAGCCGAAGATCATGAACCTGAAAGACATCATCGCGGCGTTTGTTCGTCACCGCCGCGAAGTGGTGACCCGTCGTACCATTTTCGAACTGCGTAAAGCTCGCGACCGTGCGCATATCCTTGAAGCATTAGCTGTGGCGCTGGCGAACATCGACCCGATCATCGAACTGATCCGTCATGCGCCGACGCCTGCAGAAGCGAAAACCGCGCTGGTTGCTAATCCGTGGCAGCTGGGCAACGTTGCCGCGATGCTGGAACGTGCTGGCGACGATGCTGCGCGTCCGGAATGGCTGGAGCCAGAGTTCGGCGTGCGCGATGGTCTGTACTATCTGACCGAACAGCAAGCTCAGGCAATTCTGGATCTGCGTTTGCAGAAACTGACTGGCCTTGAGCACGAAAAACTGCTCGACGAATACAAAGAACTGCTGGATCAGATCGCGGAACTGCTGCGTATTCTTGGCAGTGCCGATCGTCTGATGGAAGTGATCCGCGAAGAGCTGGAGCTGGTTCGTGAACAGTTCGGTGACAAACGTCGTACTGAAATCACCGCCAACAGCGCAGACATCAACCTGGAAGATCTGATCACCCAGGAAGATGTCGTCGTCACGCTCTCTCACCAGGGCTACGTGAAGTATCAGCCGCTTTCTGAATACGAAGCGCAGCGTCGTGGCGGGAAAGGTAAATCAGCCGCACGTATTAAAGAAGAAGACTTTATCGACCGACTGCTGGTGGCGAACACTCACGATCATATCCTGTGCTTCTCCAGCCGTGGTCGTGTCTATTCGATGAAAGTTTATCAGTTGCCGGAAGCCTCTCGTGGTGCACGCGGTCGTCCGATCGTCAACCTGCTGCCGCTGGAGCAGGACGAACGTATCACCGCGATCCTGCCGGTGACCGAGTTTGAAGAAGGCGTGAAAGTCTTCATGGCGACCGCTAACGGTACTGTGAAGAAAACCGTCCTCACCGAGTTCAACCGTCTGCGTACCGCCGGTAAAGTGGCGATCAAACTGGTTGAAGGCGATGAGCTGATCGGCGTTGACCTGACCAGTGGCGAAGATGAAGTAATGTTGTTCTCCGCCGAAGGTAAAGTGGTGCGCTTTAAAGAGTCTTCTGTCCGTGCGATGGGCTGCAACACCACCGGTGTTCGCGGTATTCGCTTAGGCGAAGGCGATAAAGTCGTCTCTCTGATCGTGCCGCGTGGCGATGGCGCAATCCTCACCGCAACGCAGAACGGTTATGGTAAACGTACCGCAGTGGCGGAATACCCAACCAAGTCGCGTGCGACGAAAGGGGTTATCTCCATCAAGGTTACCGAACGTAACGGTTTAGTGGTTGGCGCGGTGCAGGTAGATGATTGCGACCAGATCATGATGATCACCGATGCCGGTACGCTGGTACGTACTCGCGTTTCGGAAATCAGCATCGTTGGCCGTAACACCCAGGGCGTGATCCTCATCCGTACTGCGGAAGATGAAAACGTAGTGGGTCTGCAGCGTGTTGCTGAACCGGTTGACGAAGAAGATCTGGATACCATCGACGGCAGTGCCGCGGAAGGGGACGATGAAATCGCTCCGGAAGTGGACGTTGACGACGAACCGGAAGAAGAATAATTTCATCGCTTCATGACCGAAGGGAGTAAACATCCCTTCTTCGAAATGAAAAGTCCAGGCTGCAAAGTCTGGGCTTTTGTCGTATTAGGGCGCGCTAAAGGGCGGGTTCGTTCGTCAAAAATGACGGTTATACACAAGGAATGTGGCAATGAGCGGTGAAAAAAAGGCGAAAGGCTGGCAGTTTTATGGCCTTATAGGTGTCGGTGTTGTTGCGCTCCTTTCCGCGGGCGTCTGGGCATTGCAAT
Organism: Escherichia sp. E2562; assembly: GCF_005781075.1. NCBI lineage: Bacteria > Pseudomonadati > Pseudomonadota > Gammaproteobacteria > Enterobacterales > Enterobacteriaceae > Escherichia > Escherichia sp. E2562. The sequence goes on from NZ_VATM01000005.1 coordinate 351,757, forward strand.
ACACTGGCAGCGGTCCAGAAAAAACGTTGTCGCCGCTGGTAGTGCATAATAATTTGCAAATCGATCTCAATGAGCCTGACCTCTTTCTCGATAGCGACTCTCTAAGCCAGCTTCCCAAAGATCTCCTTACTATTCCTTTTCTCCACGATGTCCTGAGTGAAGATTTCGTTTTCTATTATCAGAATCATGCCGATCGTCTGGGCATTGAAGGCAGTATTCGCCGCATTGTCTATGAACACGATCTCACGCTGAAAGATAAGCTCTTTTCGTCGCTCTTAGACCAGCCCGCGCAGGCGGCACTGTGGCACGATAAACAAGGCCATCTTTCACATTATATGGTGCTTATCCAGCGTAGTGGCTTGAGCAAGTTGCTGGAGCCATTGCTGTTTGCTGCTACCAGCGACAGCCAGTTAAGCAAGACGGAAATCAGTAGTATTAAGCTAAATAGTGAAACCATCCCTGTTTATCAGTTGCGCTATAACGGCAATAACGCCCTGATGTTCGCGACATATCAGGACAAGATGCTGGTGTTTTCCAGCACGGATATGTTGTTTAAAGATGACCAGCAGGATACTGAAGCCACGGCGATCGCAAGTGATTTGTTGAGCGGCAAAAAACGCTGGCAAGCCAGCTTTGGCCTGGAAGAGCGTACTGCCGAAAAAACGCCAGTACGCCAGCGCATCGTGGTCAGTGCAAATTTGCTGGGTTTTGGCTACCAGCGATTAATGCCTTCTTTTGCTGGCGTACGCTTCGAAATGAGCAACGACGGCTGGCATAGCTTTCTGGCGTTAAATGATGCATCCGCTAGCGTGGATACCAGTTTCGATTTTACGCCGGTATGGAGCAGTATGCCTGCCGGGGCAAGCTTCTGCGTGGCGGTGCCTTACTCGCACGGTATTGCTGAAGAGATGCTCTCACAAATCGCTCAGGAAAACGACAAGTTGAATGGGGCATTAGATGGTGCCGCCGGGCTGTGCTGGTATGAGGATTCAAAACTGCAAACCCCGCTGTTTGTTGGTCAGTTTGATGGCACTGACGAACAGGCGCCATTGCCAGGGAAACTGTTTACCCAAAATATTGGTGCTCGTGAAAGCAAAGCGCCAGAAGGCGTATTACCGGTAACTCAAACTCAGCAGGGCGAAGCGCAAATCTGGCGTCGCGAAGTGAGTTCCCGATACGGTCAGTATCCGAAAGCGCAGGCGGCGCAACCAGATCAATTAATGTCGGATTATTTTTTCCGCGTGTCGCTGGCGATGCAAAACAAAACGCTGCTTTTCTCCCTCGATGACACGCTGGTTAATAATGCGCTGCAAACACTGAATAAAACCCGCCCGGCAATGGTGGATGTGATACCCACTGATGGCGTCGTTCCGGTATATATCAATCCACAAGGAATGGCGAAACTGCTGCGTAACGAAACGCTGACCAGTCTGCCGAAGAATCTCGAACCGGTTTTTTATAACGCCGCACAAACTTTATTAATGCCGAAACTGGACGCTTTATCGCAACAGCCTCGTTATGTCATGAAGCTGGACCAGATGAAACCGGGCGCCGCCTGGCAATGGTTGCCAATCAACTGGCAGCCATTATGAGGCGTGGACTGCTGGCACTGATTTGCTGGCTGTGTTGTTTTGTTGCTCATAGCGAAATGCTGAATGTCGAACAATCGGGACTATTTCGTGCCTGGTTTGTGCGCATTGCGCAGGAACAGCTACGCCAGGGGCCAAGTCCACGTTGGTATCAACAGGATTGCGCAGGCCTGGTGCGCTTTGCAGCGAACGAGTCGCTGAAAGTTCACGATAGCAAATGGCTTAAAAGTAACGGTCTGTCAAACCAGTATCTACCGCCAGAAATGACGCTAACACCTGAGCAACGACAACTGGCACAAAACTGGAACCAAGGGAACGGGAAAACCGGCCCCTACGTGACCGCGATTAATTTGATTCAGTACAACAGCCAGTTTATTGGCCAGGATATAAACCAGGCACTGCCAGGCGATATGATTTTTTTCGATCAGGGCGATGCCCAGCACTTAATGGTCTGGATGGGGCGTTACGTCATCTACCACACCGGAAGCGCCACGAAAACTGACAACGGAATGCGCGCAGTCAGTCTGCAACAACTTATGACATGGAAGGACACCCGATGGATACCCAACGATTCCAATCCCAATTTCATTGGCATTTATCGTTTAAATTTTCTGGCGCAATAGCGGCCTGCCTGTGCCTGTCTCTTGTGGGGGCGGGGCTTGTTAATGCTGACGATTCGCTTCCTTCCAGCAACTATGCGCCACCAGCCGGGGGAACGTTCTTTTTGCTCGCTGACAGCAGTTTTAGCAGCAGCGAAGAGGCGAAAGTACGTCTGGAAGCGCCGGGGCGCGATTATCAACGTTATCAGATGGAAGAGTACGGCGGCGTGGATGTTCGCCTGTATCGTATTCCTGATCCGATGGCATTTCTGCGTCAGCAGAAAAACCTGCACCGCATTGTAGTACAACCGCAGTATCTGGGTGACGGTCTGAACAATACGCTAACCTGGCTGTGGGATAACTGGTACGGCAAATCTCGCCGTGTCATGCAGCGTTCTTTCTCTTATCAGTCACGGCAGAATGTGACCCAGGCATTACCGGAATTGCAGCTCGGCAATGCCATCATCAAACCTTCCCGTTATGTACAAAACAGCCAGTTTTCACCGCTGAAGAAATATCCACTGGTGGAACAGTTCCGTTATCCACTATGGCAGGCAAAACCGGTTGAGCCGCAGCAAGGGGTAAAACTGGAAGGCGCATCCAGTAACTTCATCTCGCCGCAGCCGGGCAACATCTATATTCCTCTCGGCAAACAAGAGCCGGGGCTGTATCTCGTCGAAGCGATGGTGGGTGGTTATCGGGCGACGACGGTGGTGTTTGTCTCCAATACCGTGGCGTTGAGTAAAGTGTCGGGTAACGAGCTTCTGGTATGGACCGCTGGCAAAAAGCAGGGGGAAGCGAAGCCTGGATCAGAAATCCTGTGGACTGACGGTCTTGGCGTGATGACCCGAGGCGTCACCAATGACAGCGGCACCTTGCAGTTACAACATATATCGCCTGAACGTTCATATATTCTGGGTAAAGATGCTGAAGGCGGCGTTTTTGTCTCCGAGAACTTCTTCTACGAAAGCGAAATCTACAATACCCGCTTGTTTATCTTTACCGATCGCCCGCTGTATCGCGCAGGCGATCGTGTCGATGTTAAAGTGATGGGCCGCGAGTTTCACGATCCGTTGCATTCATCCCCTATCGTCAGCGCACCGGCGAAGCTTTCAGTGCTGGACGCCAACGGCAGCCTGTTGCAAACCGTCGATGTCACGCTTGATGCGCGTAATGGCGGGCAGGGGAGTTTCCGCCTGCCAGAAAATGCCGTTGCCGGAGGTTATGAGTTACGCCTGGCTTACCGCAAGCAGGTCTATAGCAGCAGTTTTCGCGTGGCAAACTACATCAAACCACATTTCGAAATTGGTTTAGCTCTCGACAAAAAAGATTTCAAAACTGGCGAAGCGGTCAGCGGCAAACTGCAACTGCTCTACCCGGATGGCGAGCCGGTAAAAAATGCCCGCGTGCAGTTAAGTTTGCGCGCCCAACAACTTTCGATGGTCGGTAACGATTTGCGTTATGCCGGGCGCTTCCCTGTGTCGCTTGAAGGCAGTGAAACAGTTTCAGACGCCAGCGGTCATGTGGCGTTAAATCTTCCCGCAGCAGATAAACCGAGCCGCTATTTACTGACCGTCTCCGCCAGCGACGGCGCGGCATATCGTGTTACCACAACCAAAGAGATCCTCATTGAACGCGGTCTGGCGCATTACTCTCTAAGCACCGCCGCACAATACAGTAATAGCGGCGAGTCGGTTGTTTTCCGTTATACCGCGCTGGAATCTTCAAAGCAGGTTCCTGTCAAGTATGAGTGGTTACGTCTGGAAGACCGAACAAGCCACAGCGGAGATCTACCGTCTGGCGGTAAATCCTTCACCGTTAATTTCGAAAAACCTGGCAACTACAATCTGACATTACGCGATAAAGACGGCTTAATTCTCGCCGGGTTAAGCCATGCCGTCAGCGGTAAGGGCAGCACGGCGCATACTGGTACGGTAGATATCGTGGCGGATAAAACGCTGTACCAGCCAGGCGAAACCGCGAAGATGCTGATTACCTTCCCGGAGCCAATTGATGAAGCGTTATTGACGCTGGAACGCGATCGCGTGGAACAGCAGTCGCTGCTATCGCATCCGGCAAACTGGCTGGCGCTACAACGCTTAAACGATACCCAGTATGAAGCCCGCGTTCCGGTGAGCAATACCTTTGCGCCCAACATCACTTTTTCGGTGCTGTATACCCGTAACGGTCAGTACAGTTTTCAGAACGCTGGGATCAAAGTTGCCGTTCCTCAGCTGGATATCCGGGTGAAAACGGACAAAACCCATTACCAGCCAGGTGAACTGGTCAATGTCGAATTAACCTCGTCGCTGAAAGGTAAACCTGTTTCTGCACAGCTAACGGTTGGCGTGGTCGATGAAATGATCTACGCGCTGCAACCGGAAATCGCGCCGAGTATCGGCAAATTTTTCTATCCGCTGGGACGTAACAATGTACGCACCAGTTCCAGTCTGTCATTTATCAGCTACGACCAGGCGCTCTCCAGCGAGCCGGTTGCACCTGGCGCGACTAACCGCAGCGAGCGTCGAGTAAAAATGCTTGAACGTCCACGGCGTGAAGAGGTGGATACCGCGGCATGGATACCGTCGCTAACCACGGATAAACAAGGCAAAGCGTACTTCACATTCCTGATGCCGGATTCGTTAACGCGCTGGCGCATTACCGCTCGAGGGATGAACGGCGACGGACTGGTCGGGCAGGGGCGTGCGTATTTGCGCTCGGAAAAAAATCTCTACATGAAGTGGAGTATGCCAACGGTCTATCGCCTTGGCGACAAACCAGCGGCAGGGCTGTTTATCTTCAGTCAGCAGGATAACGAACCGGTAGAGCTGGTGAGTAAATTTGCGGGCGACGAGATGCACCAGACGCTGACACTGCATAAGGGGGCGAACTATATTTCGCTGGCGCAGAACATTCAGCAATCAGGCTTGTTAAGCGCAGAACTGCAACAAAATGGGCAAGTGCAGGACAGCATTAGCACAAAACTGTCTTTTGTTGATAACAGCTGGCCCGTTGAACAGCAGAAAAACGTCATGCTCGGCGGTGGCGATAATGCGCTGATGTTGCCCGAGCAGGCGAGCAATATCCGGCTGCAAAGTAGCGAAACGCCGCAGGAGATTTTCCGCAACAATCTTGATGCGTTAATAGAGGAACCCTGGGGTGGCGTGATCAACACCGGTAGCCGTCTGATCCCGCTCAGTCTTGCCTGGCGTTCGCTTGCCGATCATCAAAGTGCCGCCGCTAAAGACATTCGACAGATGATTCAGGATAACCGTCTGCGGCTGATGCAACTGGCGGGGCCAGGAGCGCGCTTTACCTGGTGGGGTGAAGATGGCAATGGCGATGCATTCCTCACGGCATGGGCATGGTACGCCGACTGGCAAGCGAGCCAGGCCCTTGGCGTGACGCAACAACCGGAATACTGGCAACATATGCTCGACAGCTACGCGGAGCAGGCGGATAACATGCCGTTATTGCATCGGGCGCTGGTGCTGGCGTGGGCGCAGGAGATGAATCTGCCGTGCAAAACGTTGTTAAAAGGGTTGGATGAAGCTATCGCCCGGCGCGGAACAAAAACAGAAGATTTCTCTGAGGAAGACACCAGCGATATCAATGACAGTTTGATCCTTGATACACCGGAATCTCCGCTGGCAGATGCGGTGGCAAACGTCTTAACCATGACGTTGCTGAAAAAAGCGCAGTTGAAGTCCACTGTGATGCCACAGGTTCAGCAATATGCGTGGGATAAAGCGGCAAACAGCAATCAGCCGCTGGCGCATACGGTTGTGCTGCTTAATAGCGGTGGCGACACCACCCAGGCGGCCGCTATTTTAAGTGGTTTGACCGCTGAGCAATCCACTATTGAGCGCGCGCTGGCCATGAACTGGCTGGCGAAATATATGGCGACGATGCCCCCGGTTGTATTACCTGTGCCTGCGGGCGCATGGGCCAAACATAAGTTAACCGGAGGGGGCGAATACTGGCGTTGGGTTGGTCAGGGCGTGCCGGAAATTCTCTCTTTTGGTGACGAATTACCGCCGCAAAACGTGCAGGTCCGCTGGCGTGAACCGGCAAAAACGGCTCAACAAAGTAATATTCCGGTGACCGTTGAACGCCAGTTGTATCGGCTTATCCCCGGTGATGAAGAAATGAGTTTTACGTTGCAGCCGGTGACCAGCAATGAGATTAACAGCGATGCGCTGTATCTCGATGAAATCACGCTTACCAGCGAGCAGGATGCAGTTCTGCGCTACGGTCAGGTGGAAGTCCCACTGCCGCCGGGAGCCGATGTTGAACGGACAACGTGGGGCATTTTGGTCAATAAACCCAACGCCGCGAAACAGCAGGGGCAATCGCTGGAAAAAGCGCGTAATGAAATGGGCGAACTGGCCTATATGGTGCCGGTGAAAGAACTGACGGGAACGGTCACTTTCCGCCATCTGCTGCGCTTCTCACAAAAAGGGCAATTCGTTCTGCCGCCTGCTCGCTATGTGCGTTCCTATGCACCTGCGCAGCAAAGCGTTGCGGCAGGTAGCGAATGGACCGGAATGCAGGTGAAATAAGTGAACTGGCGCAGAGTCGTTTGGCTATTAACGCTGGTTACCCTGCCGACGTTTGCACAGGAGACGCCGTTACAACTGGCGCTGCGGGGCGCGCAGCATGACCAACTGTATCAGTTATCGTCGTCAGGCGTGACAAATGTCTCGACGTTACCTGACACGCTCACCACGCCGTTAGGGAGTTTGTGGAAACTGTATGTTTACGCCTGGCTGGAGGATACCCATCAACCGGAGCAGCCATACCAGTGTCGCGGCAACTCCCCGGAAGAAGTTTATTGTTGCCAGGCGGGGGAGAGCATAACGCGCGATACCGCGCTGGTACGCTCCTGCGGACTCTATTTTGCACCGCAGCGGTTGCACATTAGCGCGGATGTATGGGGGCAATACTGGCAACAGCGTCAGGCTCCGGCGTGGTTAGCATCTCTTTCTACGCTGAAACCAGAAACGTCGGTAACCGTTACATCGCTGCTTGATTCATTAGCGACTTTACCCGCGCAAAACAAAGCTCAGGAAGTCTTACTGGATGTGGTGCTGGACGAGGCGAAAATCGGTGTTGCGTCTATGCTCGGTAGTCGGGTGCGGGTGAAAACCTGGAGCTGGTTTGTCGATGATAAACAGGAAATCCGCCAGGGTGGTTTTGCCGGATGGTTAACTGATGGCACGCCGCTGTGGGTTGCAGGTGGTGGCACCAGCAAGACAGTACTGACCCGTTATGCGACGGTACTTAATCAGGTTTTGCCTGTGCCGACGCAAGTTGCCAGCGGGCAATGTGTACTGGTGGATCTGTTTGCTCGCTATCCGTTGAAGAAAGTCACTGAGGAAAAGAGCACGACGGCAGTAAAACCTGGTGTGCTCAATGGGCGCTATCGTGTGACGTTCGCCAATGGTAACCACATTACGTTTGTTAGCCGTGGTGAGACGACGTTACTGACGGAGAAGGGCAAACTGAAATTACAGTCGCATCTCGATCGTGAAGAGTACGTTGCCAGAGTTCTGGATCGCGAGGCGAAAAGTACGCCCCCTGAGGCAGCGAAAGCCATGACCGTGGCGATTCGCACTTTTTTACAGCAAAACGCCAATCGGGAAGGCGATTGCCTGACCATTCCCGACAGCAGCGCCACGCAGCGTGTTTCTGCTTCGCCAGCTACCACGGGGGCGCGAACGATGACCGCCTGGACGCAGGATCTCATCTATGCGGGCGATCCGGTTCATTATCATGGCAGTCGCGCTACCGAAGGGACGCTATCCTGGCGTAAAGCCACGGCCCAGGCAGGGCAGGGAGAGCGTTACGACCAGATACTGGCGTTTGCTTATCCCGATAACAGCCTTAGCCGCTGGGGAGCGCCACGCTCAACCTGCCAGTTATTACCCAAAGCGAAAGCCTGGCTGGCGAAAAAAATGCCGCAGTGGCGGCGTATATTACAAGGCGAGACGGGGTACAACGAACCAGACGTGTTTGCGGTCTGTCGTTTAGTCTCAGGTTTCCCCTATACCGATCGGCAGCAGAAACGGCTGTTTATTCGTAACTTCTTTACGCTTCAGGATCGGCTGGATTTAACCCATGAGTATCTGCACCTGGCCTTTGATGGTTATCCCACCGGGCTTGATGAGAACTATATCGAAACGCTGACCCGACAATTATTAATGGACTAATGCTATGCGAAAGATTTTTCTTCCGTTGTTACTGGTGGCGCTTTCGCCTGTCGCTCACAGTGAAGGTGTGCAGGAAGTCGAGATTGATGCACCGCTCTCTGGCTGGCATCCGGCAGAGGGCGAAGATGCCAGTTTTTCACAATCGATCAATTACTCGGCGTCATCCGTCAACATGGCTGATGATCAAAATATCTCTGCGCAAATCCGCGGCAAAATAAAAAATTATGCTGCGGCGGGCAAAGTCCAGCAGGGGCGACTGGTGGTCAACGGTGCCAGTATGCCGCAGAGAATTGAATCCGATGGTTCTTTTGCGCGCCCTTATATTTTCACGGAAGGCAGTAACAGCGTGCAGGTCATCAGCCCCGATGGGCAAAGCCGACAAAAAATGCAGTTTTACTCAACGCCGGGCGCTGGAGTGATCCGCGCGCGTTTACGACTGGTTCTCTCCTGGGATACGGACAATACTGACCTCGACCTTCACGTTGTTACGCCCGATGGAGAGCATGCCTGGTACGGTAACACGGTGCTGAAAAACAGTGGTGCACTGGATATGGATGTCACGACGGGGTACGGACCCGAGATTTTCGCCATGCCAGCGCCAGTTCACGGCCGTTATCAGGTGTATATCAACTACTATGGCGGACGCAGCGAAACGGAATTAACCACCGCCCAATTGACGCTGATCACCGATGAAGGATCGGTCAATGAGAAACAGGAAACTTTTATTGTACCGATGCGTAATGCTGGCGAGCTGACGCTGGTGAAAAGTTTTGACTGGTGATTAATGGGGTTACCTTCGCTGTCGATGTTCAAGAAAACGCCCGATAACTTTCGCTATCGGGCGTTTTTGTTCGTTAATTCAACCGTTCAATCACCATTGCAATTCCCTGGCCGCCACCAATGCACAGTGTTGCCAGCCCGAACGTTTTATCGCGTGCCTGCATTGCATGTAATAGTGTGACCAGAATACGAGCACCACTGGCACCGATAGGATGCCCGAGCGCGATGGCACCACCGTTGACATTCACTTTCTCAGGATCAAAGCCCAGTGTTTTCCCTACAGCAAGAAACTGTGCAGCAAACGCTTCATTAGCCTCAATGAGATCAATATCCGCCAGTTGTAGCTCCGCCAGTTGTAACGCTTTTTGCGTGGCGGGAACGGGGCCCATTCCCATCAACGCGGGGGCCACGCCGCCGCTGGCATAACTTTTAATGCGTGCCAGTGGTTTAAGGCCAGCCGCCAGTGCTGCAGATTCTTCCATAATCACCAGAGCGGCAGCACCGTCGTTAATACCAGATGCGTTCCCGGCGGTGACTGTTCCTGCTTTATCGAAGGCCGGGCGTAATGCGCCTAACGCTTCAGTCGTAGAATCCGCTTTCGGGAATTCGTCTTGACTGAAGACGAGGGTTTTCTTCCGAGTGACAACATTTACCGGGACGATTTCGGCTGTAAAAGCACCGGACTCAATGGCGGCTGCCGCTTTACGCTGTGAATGTAGCGCCAATTCATCCTGCATTTCACGGGTAATTCCATACTCTTTGGCAACGTTCTCGGCGGTAATCCCCATGTGATAACCGTGGGTGGCGCACATCAGGCCATCGCGCAGGATTACGTCATAAATCTGTCCGTCTCCCAGTCGATAACCAGAGCGTGCTTTTGCATTGAGCAAGTAGGGTGCTAAACTCATGTTCTCCATTCCACCCGCCACGATGCTCTGCGCCTGACCTGCCTGAATCGCTTGTGCGGCAAGCGCCACGCTTTTCAGACCTGAACCACACACTTTGTTGACCGTGAATCCGCACACCGTTTCAGCTAGTCCACTTTTTAGCAGCGCCTGACGCGCCGGGTTTTGCCCCAGCCCGGCTTGCAACACGTTCCCCATAATCACTTCATCGATATGTTGTGAATCGATTCTCGCGCGTTTAATGGCGGCTTGAATCACCGTTGCCCCCAAATCGATGGCACTGGTGGAGGCGAGAGAACCGTTAAAGCTACCGATGGCAGTACGTACCGCACTGACGATGACACAATTTTTCATTTTTCTTCCTTTTATGAGTTGCCGTCAGAACAGCGTTAAACCAATGACGAAAATGACGCCGGAAAAGAGCAGGGCGGTGATGCAATAGCCCATGATGTCTCGGACACCGAGCCCGGCTATTGCCAGTGCAGGTAGCGCCCAGAACGGTTGTGCCATGTTCATCCACTGTTCACCGTAAGCAATCGCCATGACTGATTTACCCAGATCGGCCCCTAACGCCTGCGCGGCAGGAAGGACGAATGGCCCCTGAATAACCCAGTGTCCACCGCCAGAAGGCACGGCGAAGTTAATTAGCGCAGAGCTAAAAAAGGTCATCAGCGGGAAGGTATCTTTGTTGGCGACATTGATGAAAAATTCGGTGATCAGGCCACCGAGGCCGGAGTGTTCCATCATTAACTGGATCCCAGCATAGAAGGGGAATTGCACCAGAATCCCGGCGGTACTGCGCGCAGCCGCACTTACCGCCCGCATATAGGCCATCGGCGTTTTATGCAACAACAGACCGGCAATCATAAACATCAGGTTGACGGTGTTGATGGTGATGTTGAATCCCTTCTCGGAGAAGTACAGCACCAGATAAGCAATGCCCAGAGCACCAATAATCAACGCCAGGATGCGACTTTCTTCCAGTTTCTCTGAAGGTGGGGCGTCTGCAGGGAGCTTCTTCTGGAAATCCGCTTCTTCCAACAACAGCTTCGGATCGATACTCACCACGTCGGAAGGCTTAGGCGTCATCATGCGGGTGATAAACGGCATCACCACAATCAGGGCCAGGGTGATAAAGATGTTGTAGCCAGTAAACAGGGTATCGCTGACCGGAATTAACCCGGCGACATGCTCAACGGGATTCCCCGGTGTTGCTGCCAGTAGCGGCATTGAGCCGGAAAAACCACCGCCCCAGGTGAGAAAGCCGATGTAGGCGCAAGCGATCAACAACGGATAGTCGGAGCCTGGTACCCGACGTGCAACTTCGCGAGCAAACATTGCGCCAACCACCAGACCGAATCCCCAGTTGATTACGCAGGCGACGGAACCAAAAAAGGTGACCAGCATGACCCCTTGGGTAGGCGTTTTGGCTGCTGACGCCGCAGTACGTAACAAACTTTTCACCGGACCAGAACTGGCGAGTGCATGTCCGGTCACGATGATGAGCGCCATCTGCATCCCGAATGCCAGCAGATTCCAGAAGCCGTCGCCCCAGAGCTTCACCATGCTGACTGGAGTTTGTGGCGTTAGCCAGAGTGCTACTGCAAAGGTGATTAATGTCAGTAGCATGGCGAAGATCAGGGGATCGGGAAGCCAGCGACTGACAAAGCGCGTCATAAAACGCGAGATGCGACCGATCATAGCGCCCCCTGTGGGAGCAAAAGATCATCAGCGACGGCGAACTGCGCTTCAGTTTTGGCACGCACAGTTTCTAAATCACAACCTTCGGCAATTTCAGTGAGCCACATCTTGCCATCGATAAAGCGGAACACCGCCAGTTCTGTCACCAGTATATGAACTGCGTGAAGGGCGGTTAGCGGCATGGTGCATTGACGTAAAATTTTTGCTGAACCATCTTTGGCGCAATGTTCCATGGCAATAATCACTTTGCGCGATCCGGTCACCAGATCCATCGCACCACCCATACCAGGTACCATTTTTCCTGGCACGACCCAGTTGGCGAGATTGCTTTGTTCATCGACCTGTAAGCCACCGAGTACACAGGCATCAATATGACCACCACGAATCAGCGCAAATGACATCGCGCTGTCGAACATCGCTGCGCCGGGTAAAACGCCACACGGTTGTCCGCCTGCGTTAACCAGATCTGGATGCGCTGTTGTGACCGGGCCTAAACCGAGGAAGCCGTTTTCCGATTGCAGAGTAATATGAATACCCTCCGGCAAATAGTTGGCGACCATTGTGGGTAAACCGATCCCTAAGTTAACGATGTCACCATCACAAAGTTCCTGCGCCACGCGGCGCGCAATACGTTGTTTTGCGTCCATTATTTGCTCTCCTGCGGAATGATGATGTGGTCGATAACGGCACCGGGGGTGACAATGTGGTCAGGTTGCAATTCGCCGGTGTCGACCAGTTCGTCGGGTTCCACCAGCGTGATGTCTGCTGCGAGAGCAATCAGGGGGTTAAAGTTGCGGGCGCTGAGTTGGTAGGTGAGGTTTCCGAGTGCGTCGCAACGGTGGGCGCGGATCAACGCCAGGTCTGCCCGCAATGGACGTTCAAGCAACCAGGTTTTGCCATCGAGGGTGAGCGTTTGTTTGCCTTCTTCGACGACGGTGCCGACACCGGTTGGGGTGAGAAAACCACCAAGTCCGGCACCGCCACAGCGAATTTGCTCAATCAACGTACCTTGCGGTACGAGAACGACCTCCATTTCGCCAGAAATCATACGCCGTCCGGTTTCCGGGTTGGTGCCGATATGTGAAGCGATGACTTTGCTGACCCGACCGTTGACGATCAGCGGGCCAGTACCAGTATCAATAAATGCCGTGTCATTGGCGATTAATGTCAGATCCCTGACACCGGACTCCAGTAATGCCTCAACGAGGCGGGGAGGCGTGCCAATTCCCATAAAACCACCAACCATAATGGTCATGCCATCACGAAAGAAGCTGGCGGCGTCCTCTATGCTCATCAATTTTGTTTTCATTTTTTATCCCTCTTGAATACACCGTTGTGGGTACACAGAAGGCATAGCAAGGGGAGTGCCAGAATGAAGTTATTCGATGTCGATTTCTAATGTATTGAAAAAAAGGGAATTAAAAAAATAAGGAGGGAAGGAGGTAATACACTGCTATGCAGAAATTTGCGCACTGTGCAAATTTCTGCATAGCAGTTTTTGTCTTACGTACCAGCTGGATCAATACCGTATTCTTGCAGTTTGTACATTAACGCGCGGCGACTGATACCGAGCATCAGTGCGGTGCGGGTACGGTTTCCCTCCTGTTGCTCCAGCACTTCAATAATGATCCGTTTCTCTTCACGCTTAATCTCTTCTTTGAGATTGCGTTCGCCAACTGGAGTGCTCTTCGCATCGCTATTCAGGCTTACAGACTGGCGAAATTGTGGTGGTAGATCTTCTGCAAAAATCACCGGTCCTGAGTTCATTACCACGGCGCGTTCAATGACGTTGGAAAGCTCTCGGATATTGCCTGGCCACGACCAGCTGGCGAGCAACGACATCGCGCTGGGGTCTATTTCGATAATATCGCGCTGGTTTTCGCTACTGAATTTTTGCAGAAAATGGTTGGCTAACAGGGAAATGTCTTCACGTCTCTCGCGAAGCGGCGGCAATATTAAATGAATTACGTTAAGGCGATAAAAGAGATCTTCACGGAAAGTCCCTTCTTTTACCATTGCGTCCAGGTCACGATTGGTAGCGGCAATAATGCGAATATCGACTTTGATGGTTTGATGACCACCAATCCGTTCAAATTCCCTTTCCTGTAAAATACGCAATAATTTGGCCTGCAATACCAATGGCATTTCACCTATTTCATCCAGGAATAACGTTCCGCTGTCGGCACGCTCAAAAAGCCCCTGACGTAGCGCTTGTGCACCAGTAAATGCGCCCTTTTCATGACCAAAAAGTTCGCTTTCAAGCAGGGATTCTGGTAGCGCGGCACAATTAATTTTAATAAATGGCCCATTGGCGCGTCGGGAGTTGTAATGGATCGCCCGGGCGATCAGCTCTTTACCCGTACCACTTTCGCCGCTGACTAATACGCTGGCCTGGGAGAGGGCGATTTTTGCCGTATCCTTGCAGATTTCCTTCATGGCCAAGCTGTTGGTTAATATGTGGCCCCACTGCCAACTGGCGCTTAGCGCTTGATGTAGCTGGCGAATCTCTTTCTTCATTGACTGCAGCTGTAATGCGCGCTGCACGACCAGGTTCAGTTCATCCAGATCAAACGGTTTGATTACGTAATCAAATGCACCGCTGCGTAAGGCTTCCACCGCCGTTTCGACCTCCGCATACGCGGTCATCAGGACAACGGGCGTACGAGGGTTGTGACCACGCATCGCTTTTAACGCGCTGATGCCATCCATTTCCGGCATCCGGATATCCATCAGCACTACGTCCGGCTGCACACGGGTGAACAGAGGCAAGGCTTCTTGTCCATTACTGGCGCAGTGAGTGTCATAACCCTGCAAAGAAAATGCGGTGGACAACATACGACGCACATTCTCTTCGTCGTCGACAATCAGGATTCGGTAAACAGCATTCATAAGGGCAAATTTTCCTGCGGATCAATCGGTAAGATAAGGGTAAATGTGGCACCACAGCCGGGGAGGCTGGCGACGCGTATATCGCCCTGATGCGCATTAATAATTCGTTGGCTTAGGGCGAGGCCAAGTCCCGTACCGGACGCTTTGGTGGTAAAGAAGGGATCAAAGATTTTTCTCTGTAGTGACAGGTCAATGCCGCAGCCGTTGTCTTCAATCGTGATCGCCTGCTGGTTAGCCGTATACATCCACGTGCGAATGCGGATTTCCCCGCGCGCGGTGATAGCTTGCACGGCATTGATCAACATATTCAGGATTACCTGCTTGAGTAGTTCTCGATCTGCCACGATCGCAGTGAGTGAAGGATCAAGCTCTGTAATAAAGTCGATCCGTGCCTGTACGCCGGAGGTTTGGGCAAGAATCAGCGTCTCTTCGATCAAGGCATTGAGATACACTTGTTGCCACTGGCTTTTACGCGGACGGGAAAAATCCAAAAGCTGCTGAATAACTTTATTAATAGAATCAATCTCATTCAGCACAATTGAGAGATATTCCTTGTGCTCTGACTGGGGAGTCTGTTGGCGAATGATTTGCACGTAACCCCGGATGGCGGTGAGAGGATTGCGCACTTCATGGGCTACGCCCGCCATCAGTTCCCCCAGGGTGGCGAGTCTTTCCGTCTGCGCCAGTCGCCGCTGGCCCTCTTTACGCGCCGTCAGATCGGAAAAAATCACTAAAGCGCCAATCATTTGGCCATGTCCGTCATGGATTCGGCTGGTGGTGGCGCTGATTTCAATGGTTCGGTCGCGTCCGGGATAGCTGATTTCCAGTGCCATATGTTCAATGCCGTGCGCCAGCGTATCGAGGACAGGGCTATAAAAATGGGTGTTGGCAAATAGCGTGGCGTAAGGCTGGCCTACCAGCTCGTGACGTTTGTATCCGGTAATGGCTTCCGCTGCGGGATTCATGGTGATCACATCGCCTTGTCGGTCAATGGCAATCACGGCATCGGCGGCATTTTCAATAATCAGGTCATTGAGTGTTTTCGATTCACGAAGCGCATCGGCAAGGTTATTCACACAACGGCTGATTTGCCCTAGTTCGCCAGGTAGCGGTGGCAATTGCGTAGGATTATTCTGCGCCAGCGTCGACAGACCCGCAGTGATGATATCGATGTTGGCGCTTAAACGACGGGAAAAAAGCACAATCAACAGCAGGCTAATCAGCAGACCGGCAGAAAGGACAATGATTATCCGCACGTCCATTTTCCATGCCTGACGACGAATATCCTCCGTTAATTCATTCGCCCATATATAACCAAGCACGATGCCCTGGCGTTCTATTGGGATCATGGAATTCATAATATCGCCGCGGACTTGCCTGCCGGAAAAGAGTTGTGGCGTGTTGGTTTGCATGACGATATTGCCGGGATGATCCGGGGTGATGCTAATACCTACATTGCTTTGATAGAGTGCCGACGGGGCATAAGTGATAATTGCATCCAGTCCTTTGTGGTAATAGCCAGCCCCGACACCGGGAAATGCTCGGGTAATACGTTCAGTGATGGGAGCCAACTCATGATTCAGTGCCTGGATGCGTGCCTCACGAGGCAGATGTTGGTAAAGCGCAAAGCGTTCTTCCAGTGCGGCGTTCAGCAACTGCACAACTGCCGCTAATTTTTTCTCTTTTTCAGATAAGACCGCTGACCGACCCTCAGTTTCTACGATATAACCAATAGATAGCGTCGGAATGATGACCATCAGGATTGCCATCATAATGAGCTGGTTGCGCAGACGACGTGGGTACAACCACTTCAGAGAGTGCATGCTGGGTATCCGGGTTGGTTTTTCAGGCAAACGACGATTATCAGGGGTTAAGGTAATGATTTCTCGGCGGTGTATCATATTCCAGAGAAGACAGAACATTGCGGTGGCACGCTTTTACCGCTACCTTAACCACACTCCATCGGTCACCTGAGGCGGAGCTTCGCCCCTTTGAAATACCTTGCTTCTTTTCGCACAACCCTGAAAGTCTCGCGCTACATGTTCAGAGCGCTGGCGTTATTGATCTGGCTGTTGATTGCTTTTTCATCAGTGTTTTACATCGTCAACGCTTTACATCAACGAGAATCTGAGATTCGTCAGGAATTTAATCTGAGCTCCGATCAGGCCCAGCGGTTTATTCAGCGCACCTCTGATGTCATGAAAGAGCTGAAGTACATTGCTGAAAATCGCTTATCCGTGGAAAACGGCGTGCTTTCTCCGCGTGGGCGTGAAACGCAAGCAGATGTGCCGGTTTTCGAACCGCTGTTTGCTGATTCCGATTGTTCCGCAATGAGCAATACCTGGCGAGGCTCCCTGGAGTCACTGGCGTGGTTTATGCGCTACTGGCGCGATAATTTCTCTGCGGCTTACGATCTCAACCGCGTGTTTTTAATCGGCAGCGATAACCTCTGTATGGCTAACTTTGGCCTGCGTGATATGCCCGTCGAACGTGACACCGCTCTGAAAGCCCTGCATGAACGCATTAACAAATATCGTAACGCGCCACAGGATGACAGTGGCAGTAATCTTTTCTGGATCAGTGAAGGGCCGCGTCCTGGGGTGGGATATTTCTACGCGCTGACGCCGGTTTATCTGGCAAACCGTTTGCAAGCGCTTTTAGGCGTAGAACAGACAATTCGGATGGAGAACTTCTTCCTGCCGGGGACGTTGCCGATGGGCGTCACCATTCTTGATGAAAATGGCCATACCCTGATTTCGCTGACCGGACCGGAAAGTAAGATTAAAGCCGAACCGCGTTGGATGCAGGAGCGATCCTGGTTTGGCTATACGCCAGGTTTCCGTGAGCTGGTGCTGAAAAAAAATCTACCGCCTTCTTCGCTAAGTATTGTCTATTCCGTGCCTGTTGATCAGGTGCTGGAACGTATTCGCATGTTGATACTTAACGCGATTTTGCTGAACGTGATTGCGGGTGCTGCATTGTTTACCCTCGCACGGATGTATGAGCGACGTATTTTTATTCCGGCGGAAAGTGACGCCCAGCGACTGGAAGAGCATGAGCAGTTTAACCGCAAGATAGTCGCCTCAGCGCCTGTGGGGATCTGCATTTTGCGAACTGTCGATGGCGTTAATATTTTGAGTAACGAACTGGCGCATACCTATCTCAACATGCTTACGCATGAGGATCGCCAACGGCTGACGCAAATTATTTGTGGCCAGCAGGTCAATTTTGTCGATGTCCTTACCAGTAACAATACCAACCTGCAAATCAGCTTTGTTCATTCGCGCTATCGTAATGAAAACGTGGCAATTTGCGTACTGGTAGATGTGTCTTCACGTGTGAAGATGGAAGAGTCGCTGCAAGAAATGGCGCAGGCAGCAGAACAGGCGAGCCAGTCAAAATCGATGTTCCTTGCTACCGTCAGCCACGAACTGCGAACGCCGCTGTATGGCATTATCGGCAACCTGGATCTATTACAAACCAAAGAGTTACCAAAAGGTGTTGACCGTCTGGTGACGGCAATGAATAACTCTTCCAGCCTGTTATTGAAAATTATTAGCGACATTCTCGATTTTTCGAAGATTGAATCGGAACAGTTGAAAATCGAACCACGCGAGTTTTCACCGCGCGAAGTCATGAACCACATCACCGCCAACTATTTGCCGCTGGTGGTTCGCAAGCAACTTGGTTTGTACTGTTTTATCGAGCCAGATGTACCGATGGCGCTCAATGGCGACCCAATGCGCTTACAGCAGGTGATCTCCAACCTGTTGAGTAATGCTATTAAATTTACCGATACCGGCTGCATTGTTCTGCATGTTCGCGTTGATGGTGATTATCTTTCTATTCGCGTACGCGATACCGGGGTGGGCATTCCAGCTAAAGAAGTGGTGCGGTTATTTGATCCGTTCTTCCAGGTAGGGACGGGCGTACAGCGTAACTTCCAGGGTACTGGTCTGGGGCTGGCGATTTGTGAAAAACTGATCAGCATGATGGACGGTGACATCTCGGTGGATTCTGAACCGGGAATGGGCAGCCAGTTTGCGGTGCGTATTCCACTGTATGGCGCGCAGTATCCGCAGAAAAAAGGTGTCGAAGGATTAACGGGTAAACGTTGCTGGCTGGCGGTACGCAATGCGTCGCTCTGTCAGTTCCTTGAAACCAGTTTGCAGCGTAGCGGCATAGTCGTTGCTACATACGAAGGGCAGGAGCCGACTTCCGAAGATGTGTTGATCACCGATGATGTGATGAGTAAAAAATGGCAGGGCAGGGCGGTTGTGACTTTCTGTCGTCGCCATATCGGTATCCCTCTTGAGAAAGCGCCTGGTGAATGGGTACACAGTGTGGCAGCTCCGCACGAGCTACCGACATTGCTGGCGCGCATCTATCTGATAGAAATGGAGAGCGACGATCCTGCTAACTCTCTGCCGTCGACCGACAAAGTGGTCAGCAATAACGACGATATGATGATTCTGGTCGTGGACGATCATCCAATTAACCGTCGTCTGTTGGCCGATCAGCTTGGATCGTTGGGCTATCAGTGTAAGACGGCGAATGATGGTGTTGATGCGCTTAATGTTCTTAGTAAGAATCACATTGATATCGTGTTAAGTGATGTCAACATGCCGAATATGGATGGTTACCGGTTAACGCAACGTATCCGCCAGTTGGGACTCACGTTGCCGGTAATAGGGGTAACGGCCAATGCGTTGGCTGAAGAGAAACAGCGGTGTCTGGAGTCCGGTATGGATAGCTGTCTGTCTAAGCCAGTGACGTTGGATGTTATAAAACAGACGCTGACGATGTATGCCGAGAGGGTCAGGAAAGCGCGAGAATCGTAAGCCGGATAAGGCGTTTACGCCGCATCCGGCAATCGGTGCAAATGCCAGATGCGACGCTGGCGCGTCTTATCTGGCCTACATTATCGTAATCCATTGAAATAATGGAATTCGTAGGCCGGATAAGGCGTTTACGCTGCATCCGGCAATCGGAGCAAATGCCAGATGCGACGCTGACGCGTCTTGTCTGGCCTACATTATCGTAATCCATTGAAATAATGGGATTTGTAGGCCGGATAAGGTGTTTACGCTGCATCCGGTAATCGGAGTTTATCGGGAATGCGGGAAATTACTCTTTATCCGCCGGACTTAACGTCACAGAAGAGAGATAATTCAACAGAGCGATATCGTTCTCGACTCCCAGCTTCATCATTGCGGATTTTTTCTGGCTACTGATGGTTTTAATGCTTCGGTTCAGCTTTTTAGCAATCTCGGTAACCAGGAAGCCTTCGGCAAACAGGCGCAGAACTTCACTCTCTTTTGGTGAGAGGCGCTTGTCACCGTAACCGCCAGCACTGATTTTCTCTAACAGCCGAGAAACGCTTTCCGGAGTAAATTTCTTACCTTTCTGTAGCGCGGCGAGCGCTTTCGGCAGGTCGGTCGGCGCACCTTGTTTCAGAACGATCCCTTCGATATCCAGGTCCAGTACCGCGCTAAGAATAGCCGGGTTGTTGTTCATGGTCAGAACAATAATCGACAGACTTGGGAAGTGGCGCTTGATGTACTTGATTAAGGTAATGCCATCGCCGTATTTATCGCCAGGCATGGAGAGATCGGTAATCAAAACATGCGCATCCAGCTTCGGCAGGTTATTGATCAGTGCTGTAGAGTCCTCAAATTCGCCGACAACATTCACCCACTCGATTTGCTCAAGTGATTTGCGAATACCGAACAAGACTATCGGATGGTCATCAGCAATAATTACGTTCATATTGTTCATGTAATAGGCTACCTTGCTACAGCAAGCTCTTGACATAGCTGTCAATGTCGCTGATGTATTTTTCTATTCCTGGGACATCCTTCTCGCGAATAAGATGTTCCAGCGTTTCACATAACTGCTTGCCGGGTACCAGATTAAGCATGGCAAACACGCCTTTCAGACGATGAGCCGTTTGGGCTAACGCAGCAAAGTCACTGGTTGCTGCCTCAGTATATAGCCTCTTAACATCATCCGGTACTGTGTCTACAAAGAGCGCATAATAGCCGCTGGCATGGAGTTGTGCATTTTCATCTCCGCCCAGAGGCGATTCTGTCACCTCTTCCTGCGCCAGTTGCACTTCGATCAATTGTAAGACCGCTTCCTGCATAGCGTTGCTCATATTGAAGTTGACGCACAATTGACCAGGTCCAATTTCCCGTACGCCAGACTCATCATCGCTTAAAAGCAAGCCAGAGGCAGTAAGATTAGACGGATTATCCGTTAAAAAGATATCATAATCTTGACTAATTAATCTTTCATCCGGTGTGATGCAGGTTGCCCCCCAATTTTCTAACTGGCGAGTGACAATATTCCGAATTTCTGCGGAAGTTATGTCCATCATCACGCTAACATCATCCAGTAAACGCTCTTCTTCCTCTTCTACTTCCGGTTCCGCAGTGGGCATTTTGATATGCACGGAATAACGTGTACCAAGCTCGTCGCGCGTTTTGATGTTTAAATGACCGCCTAGCTTGCGCGCCAGTTGATCGCTCAACCAGAATGCTAACGGATCCGCCTTGCCGTAACGATCGCTTTGGGTCTGGTTGATGAACGGGAAGTGCAAATTATCCATTTCATGAATACTTATGCCATCTCCGGTGTCCAGAATGCGGAAAGTCAGACGTTCTTCGGAAGATTCGTCCTGGTCAACCTCAAGGGTAATTTTCCCCATTTGCGTTGAGGTGACAGCATATTGCATCAGTAACAGCAAAATACGGCGTAGGGCATCGCGATCGCCGCAGCGCATATCGTGTGCTTTTAGATGATTGTTAATCAATAGCTGCAAACCTTTACGCTTGATGGCTGGCAACACGGAAGGCACGACTTCATCAATTAAATCCTGCACGGAGAAAAGCTCGCTCTCGCTTTTCCAGCTATCGTCGGCAAGCATATTTGCTAACTGGATTTCATCGACCATGCGCACCAGCACATCAGCCTGATTCGCCAGTTGTTTGCTTTCCGGTGTGTTGAGTTTGGCTGCGCTTTCCGCCAGGGAGTGTGCAGGTTCTTTTAGTGCATCGCCAATATTTTTCATAAAGGCCATCCGGCCTTGCTGATTTTTCTCGTACAGACGCTGCGCCTGCTTGAGTTTCTTGTTCACCAGTACTTCGCGATCTTGATCGCGAATAATGAAGATTTGTGTACGCGGCGCGACCTGGCTGCGGAACATACGGATCTCATACAGTTCGTTATTGATCGTCGCCTGAATGATGCCCTGATGCTGCTCTGCCATAGTGGTGATGTTTTGCAGATTCAAATGCGGCAGCAGGTGGTCGGCAATTTTGTTGCTTATTACTGTGCGATTCGATTCCTGATCGTGAACCAGCAGGCCGAGCGGCAGCAGTGACACGATCTCTTCATTGATGGCCCGCAAAACGCGCAGTTCATTGTTCACTGCCGTGCTGGGTACGCTTTCGGTGGTGCGGCCAGAGAAATGGCGGAAGGTGGTATAGCCAAACAGCGCCAGCGCCAGCAAACCGATGTTCAGCAGCAGCGGCAGGAGAATGTTTTGCAACGTATCCAGCAGCAATGTGCCATAAGGAACCTGCCAGACCAGACGCATATCTGTGGAGTTTAGCGCCGAAGAGATTTCAATCTTCGAACTATTAAAGTGGATACTGACGCTATCCGTCGCTTCTTTCTCATTATTATTGGTTCCCGCAGCTGTCGCGTCTGGCTCCAGACGGAAACTATCCAGCGGCATCCCCGGCGGGATCAAATCATTAATAGGCAGATCAAAAGCGACTACCGTCGCCAGATGCCCCGGCTGGTTAAAGGTGGTGCGCAGGGTAAAATAATGGCCGTTCTGCCAGGCCAGGCGACGCAGGTTAGAAAAACTTTCGCGTTCATCCAGGGCGTTGGCCTGTTGCAACATCTCTGCGCGACGAGAATCAACAATGTCACTGACGGTCGACTCTTTAAATCCCGAGGTGAGATCTTTGAGCGGTAGGGTGGAGATCAAAACCAGGCTGTTATCCTGGCCGTTCAGATAGTACATCGACCAGGGGACATTCTCTGCGCCCCATAATGTGTCCAGATAAGTGGACATTCTTTGGGTCATCTCAAGCGTTGAGTTGTCGTGGGAACCAAAGATCAGGGCTTCCGTTTTGCGGCGCGGTTTTTCCAGATAATAGACATCCTGTTTCAGGCGCGTCTCCTGCAACCCTTCGCTGGAGGAGGTAGAGGCCGTCGCGGCAATGTTGTCGTAGATTTGCCAGGTCACATAACGCCATGTATCGACGCGCTTTTGTATGGCATGGGTAATATCAACGATCTGGTAGCTTTTATCTTTCAGCCAGGCGTTAACGGCGCTTTGTACCATTACACCCATCGTCACCAGTAACACGATGATCAGCAGTAAAAAGAAGCGGGTAATGCTCCCCGGTAGGAGTGAAAAGCGGGTCGTGGCCGTTGTCTCTTTCTGACGCATTCGTGTTTATGACCTGTTAAAACTTCGCAAAGTGATAGGGCAGTATAAAGGGTACAGTGTGAAATTCCAGACTCTTACCTGATTGATGTTAAGGCATTAGCCGACGATATTTCACATTTTGCGCTGCGGTAAATAAATGTACAAATGCGTTGTTAATGTACAAATAACCCACAGGCATGAAGAAAATTATCAGGAAAATAGCGCAGATAGATTTTGTCGGTAATTGTTGTCGTTTTTTACGAAATAGTTAACGATTGTTATAATTTTGCTACGGTAGCACAGGAAAATAAAAGATGTGTAAAGAAGGGTAAAAAAAACCGGATGCGATGCATCCGGCCGAAATAGGGGTAAACAGACATTCAGAAATGAATGACGGTAATAAATAAAGTTAATGATGATAGCGAGAGATATTTTAGTTGCGAGTGAAGAATTTGTTTTAACATTCAGTGCGGTCAAAGACTTAAGATTAAGTTATTGTTTTAAAGGTCGAAATAATCTTACTTGATGTTTAGTGCGTTATTTGCTCAACCATTAGAATTTGAAAAAGTTCCATCACATTTACATTTTGAAATACCTATGTGGATATTTGAAACATCTTAAAAGTTTTAGTATCATATTCGTGTTGGATTATTCTGCATTTTTGGGGAGAATGGACCTGCCGACTGATTAATGAGGGTTAATCAGTATGCAGTGGCATAAAAAAGCAAATAAAGGCATATAACAGAGGGTTAATAACATGAAAGTTAAAGTACTGTCCCTCCTGGTCCCAGCTCTGCTGGTAGCAGGCGCAGCAAATGCTGCTGAAGTTTACAACAAAGACGGCAACAAATTAGATCTGTACGGTAAAGTAGACGGCCTGCACTATTTCTCTGACGACAAGTCTGTAGATGGCGACCAGACCTACATGCGTCTTGGCTTCAAAGGTGAAACTCAGGTTACTGACCAGCTGACCGGTTACGGCCAGTGGGAATATCAGATCCAGGGCAACGCTCCGGAAAGCGAAAACAACTCCTGGACCCGTGTGGCATTTGCTGGTCTGAAATTCCAGGACATCGGTTCTTTCGACTACGGTCGTAACTACGGCGTTGTTTACGACGTAACTTCCTGGACCGACGTACTGCCAGAATTCGGTGGCGATACTTACGGTTCTGACAACTTCATGCAGCAGCGTGGTAACGGCTTCGCGACCTACCGTAACACCGACTTCTTCGGTCTGGTTGACGGCCTGAACTTTGCAGTTCAGTACCAGGGCAAAAACGGTAGCGTAAGCGGCGAAGGCATGACCAACAACGGTCGTGGCGCTCTGCGTCAGAACGGCGACGGTGTCGGCGGTTCTATCACTTATGATTACGAAGGCTTCGGTATCGGTGCTGCAGTTTCCAGCTCCAAACGTACTGATGATCAGAACAGCATTGCTTACATCGGTAACGGCGACCGTGCTGAAACCTACACTGGTGGTCTGAAATACGACGCTAACAACATCTACCTGGCTGCTCAGTACACCCAGACCTACAACGCAACTCGCGTAGGTTCCCTGGGTTGGGCGAACAAAGCACAGAACTTCGAAGCTGTTGCTCAGTACCAGTTCGACTTCGGTCTGCGTCCGTCTGTAGCATACCTGCAGTCTAAAGGTAAAAACCTGGGTGTCGTTGCTGGTCGTAACTACGACGACGAAGATATCCTGAAATATGTTGATGTTGGTGCTACCTACTACTTCAACAAAAACATGTCCACCTACGTTGACTACAAAATCAACCTGCTGGACGACAACCAGTTCACCCGCGCTGCTGGCATCAACACTGATGACATCGTAGCTCTGGGTCTGGTTTACCAGTTCTAATTTCGATTTCTATCGACAAAGGGCCTTCGGGCCCTTTTTTCATTGTTTTCAGCGTACAAACGCGTTTTTTTGGTGTACTCTTGCGACCGTTCGCATGAGGATAATCACATATGGAAATAAACTTTACCCGCGTGGCATTGCTGGCTGCCATGCTCTTCTTTGTCGGTTGCGATCAAAAACCACAACCCGCCAACTCCCACGCTACTGAAGTGACTGTTCTGGAAGGCAAAACCATGGGAACCTTCTGGCGTGCCAGCATCCCGGGCATTGACGCCAAACGTAGTGCCGAGCTCAAAGAGAAGATTCAGACCCAGCTGGACGCTGACGATCAGCTGCTTTCGACCTATAAAAAAGACTCTGCTCTGATGCGCTTTAACGACTCGCAAAGCCTGACACCGTGGCCGGTAAATGAAGCGATGGCGGATATCGTCACTACCTCGCTGCGTATTGGCGCAAAGACCGATGGCGCGATGGATATTACTGTCGGGCCACTGGTGAATCTGTGGGGCTTTGGTCCGGAACAACAACCGGTACAAATTCCGAGCCAGGAACAAATTGATGCAATGAAAGCCAAAACCGGCTTACAGCACCTGACGGTCATCAATCAGTATCATCAGCAGTACCTGCAAAAAGATCTTCCGGATTTATATGTCGATCTTTCGACCGTCGGCGAAGGCTATGCCGCCGATCATTTGGCACGCTTGATGGAGCAGGAAGGTATTTCCCGCTACCTGGTGTCGGTGGGGGGAGCGCTGAACAGCCGCGGTATGAACGGCGAAGGTCAGCCGTGGCGAGTGGCAATTCAAAAACCAACCGATAAAGAAAACGCAGTTCAGGCGGTAGTGGATATCAACGGTCACGGTATCAGTACCTCCGGCAGCTATCGCAACTATTACGAACTGGACGGCAAACGCCTTTCCCATGTTATCGATCCGCAAACCGGACGACCTATCGAACATAATCTGGTGTCCGTGACGGTGATTGCTCCGACGGCACTGGAAGCTGACGCCTGGGATACAGGTTTGATGGTGCTCGGGCCAGAGAAAGCCAAAGAAGTCGTTCGCCGGGAAGGGCTGGCGGTTTATATGATCACCAAAGAAGGTGATAGTTTTAAAACCTGGATGTCGCCGCAGTTTAAAAGCTTCCTTGTCAGCGAAAAAAATTAAAGCGCAAGATTGTTGGTTTTTGCGTGATGGTGACCGGGCAGACTAAAGGCTATCCTTAACCTGGGAGCTGATTATGAAAAACGCCACACGCTTAACTGACGATCAACGCTGGCAATCGGTCTTATCCCGCGACCCGAATGCCGACGGCGAATTCGTTTTCGCCGTGCGCACCACGGGTATCTTTTGCCGTCCGTCTTGCCGCGCGAGACATGCCTTGCGGGAAAACGTCTCCTTCTACGCAAATGCCAGCGAGGCACTCGTCGCCGGATTTCGCCCCTGCAAACGCTGCCAACCTGATAAAGCCAATGCCCAGCAACACCGGTTGGATAAAATCACCCACGCGTGTCGACTACTGGAACAGGAAACGCCTGTAACGCTTGAAGCCTTAGCCGACCAGGTGGCGATGAGTCCATTCCATCTGCATCGTTTATTTAAAGCCACCACCGGAATGACGCCAAAAGCCTGGCAACAGGCCTGGCGTGCTCGTCGCTTGCGCGAATCGCTGGCGAAAGGGGAGAGTGTCACCCAGGCGATTCTGAACGCAGGATTCCCCGACGGCAGCAGTTACTACCGCAAAGCCGACGAAACGTTGGGTATGACGGCTAAACAGTTTCGTCACGGTGGCGAAAACCTGGCTGTGCGTTATGCGCTGGCCGATTGTGAACTGGGGCGCTGCCTGGTGGCAGAAAGCGAGCGGGGGATTTGCGCGATTCTGCTGGGCGACGATGACGGGACGTTGATTAGCGAACTCCGTCAGATGTTTCCTGCCGCTGACAACGCGCCAGCTGACCTGACGTTTCAGCAACATATACGTGAGGTTATCGCCAGCCTCAATAACCGCGATACGCCGCTGACGTTACCGCTGGATATTCGCGGCACCGCTTTTCAACAACAAGTCTGGCAGGCGCTTCGCACTATACCTTGTGGTGAAACGGTGAGTTACCAGCAACTGGCGAACGCGATTGGCAAACCAAAAGCCGTTCGCGCCGTAGCCAGTGCCTGCGCCGCCAATAGATTAGCTATTATTATCCCTTGTCATCGGGTAGTACGCGGTGATGGCGCACTTTCTGGTTACCGCTGGGGCGTGTCGCGCAAAGCGCACTTGCTGCGCCGCGAAGCTGATCATGAGGAGAGGTAATGTTGGATCTGTTTGCCGATGCTGAACCGTGGCACGAATCGCTGGCTTCCGGCGCGGTGATTTTGCGCCGTTTTACTTTTAACGTTGCGGAACAACTGATGCACGATATCAGTGGCATTGCCAGCCAGTCGCCGTTTCGCCAGATGGTCACTCCTGGCGGATATAC
The DNA here is from genome assembly GCF_005781075.1 of Escherichia sp. E2562. Classification (NCBI taxonomy): domain Bacteria; kingdom Pseudomonadati; phylum Pseudomonadota; class Gammaproteobacteria; order Enterobacterales; family Enterobacteriaceae; genus Escherichia; species Escherichia sp. E2562. Next base: position 379,209 of record NZ_VATM01000005.1, read on the forward strand.
CATGTCGGTGGCGATGACCAACTGCGGGCATCTGGGCTGGACGACCAATCGGCAAGGTTATCTCTATTCGCCCATTGATCAGCAAACAAGTCAACCGTGGCCCGCCATGCCGCAAAGTTTTTATGATTTATGTCGGCGCGCGGCCACGGCAGCGGGCTATCCAGATTTCCAGCCTGACGCTTGCCTTATCAACCGCTACGCCCCGGGCGCGAAACTGTCGCTACATCAGGATAAAGACGAACCGGATCTGCGCGCACCGATTGTTTCTGTTTCTCTGGGCTTACCCGCGATTTTTCAATTTGGCGGCCTGAAACGAAATGATCCGCTCAAACGTTTGTTGCTGGAACATGGCGATGTGGTGGTGTGGGGCGGTGAATCACGGCTGTTTTATCACGGTATTCAACCACTAAAAGCTGGGTTTCATCCACTCACCGCCGACTGCCGCTACAACCTGACCTTCCGTCAGGCAGGTAAAAAAGAATAAAAATAAGAATTATTATTGCTGTGTGCGCGGAGATGTTTAAACTGCGGGCTGTAATTCATTGTCCGGGTTTTCTGCATGGAACTTCTTGTACTTGTCTGGCGGCAGTATCGCTGGCCATTTATCAGTGTGATGGCGCTAAGCCTCGCCAGTGCGGCATTAGGCATTGGCTTAATTGCTTTTATCAATCAGCGCCTTATCGAAACGGCGGATACCAGTCTGCTGGTGTTGCCGGAGTTTCTGGGTTTATTGCTGCTGTTAATGGCGGTAACACTGGGATCGCAACTGGCACTTACTACGCTGGGCCATCACTTCGTTTACCGACTGCGTAGCGAATTTATCAAGCGGATACTGGATACCCACGTCGAGCGTATCGAACAACTTGGTAGCGCCTCGTTGCTGGCGGGGTTAACCAGCGATGTGCGCAATATCACCATTGCTTTTGTGCGTCTGCCGGAACTGGTGCAGGGGATCATTCTCACTATCGGTTCAGCGGCGTATCTCTGGATGTTGTCGGGCAAAATGTTGCTGGTAACGGCTATCTGGATGGCAGTCACCATCTGGGGCGGTTTTGTACTGGTGGCGCGGGTGTACAAGCATATGGCGACTCTGCGTGAAACCGAAGACAAACTGTACTCGGATTTTCAAACTGTACTCGAAGGGCGCAAAGAGCTGACTCTGAACCGTGAGCGCGCCGAGTATGTGTTTAACAATCTCTACATTCCTGATGCGCAAGAGTATCGCCATCATATTATCCGCGCAGACACCTTCCATCTAAGTGCCGTGAACTGGTCGAACATTATGATGCTGGGTGCTATCGGCCTGGTATTCTGGATGGCAAATAGCCTGGGTTGGGCTGATACCAACGTTGCCGCGACCTATTCGTTGACGCTGTTATTCCTGCGTACGCCACTGCTTTCGGCGGTTGGCGCATTGCCGACGCTGCTGACGGCGCAGGTGGCGTTTAACAAGCTGAACAAATTCGCGCTCGCACCTTTCAAAGCGGAGTTTCCGCGCCCGCAGGCGTTTCCCAACTGGCAAACGCTTGAGCTGCGTAATGTTACGTTTGCTTATCAGGATAACGCGTTTTCCGTTGGGCCGATTAACTTCACCATTAAACGTGGCGAACTGCTGTTTCTGATTGGTGGCAATGGTAGCGGCAAATCGACGCTGGCGATGTTGTTGACGGGGTTGTATCAGCCACAAAGCGGCGAAATCTTGCTGGATGGCAAACCTGTCAGCGGCGAACAACCGGAAGATTATCGCAAACTGTTTTCGGCGGTGTTTACCGATGTCTGGTTATTTGATCAACTGCTGGGGCCGGAGGGCAAACCTGCTAACCCGCAACTGGTTGAGAAGTGGCTGGCGCAGCTGAAAATGGGTCATAAGCTTGAGTTAAGTAACGGGCGTATTGTTAACCTGAAGTTATCGAAAGGGCAGAAAAAACGCGTGGCGCTGTTGCTGGCTTTGGCAGAAGAACGCGATATTATTCTGCTGGATGAATGGGCGGCGGATCAGGATCCACATTTCCGCCGTGAGTTTTATCAGGTGCTGCTGCCGCTGATGCAGGAGATGGGGAAAACTATTTTCGCCATCAGTCATGATGATCATTACTTTATCCACGCCGACCGCCTGCTGGAAATGCGCAACGGGCAACTTAGCGAGCTGACCGGCGAAGAGCGTGACGCTGCTTCGCGTGATGCCGTTGCCCGGACGGCATAATATTTTGGCGCTGACCTGGCGGGATACTGTCGCCAGGTCAATATTCTAAAAATCCCCCCGTTTCTAATAACCCTATAATTAATCAACGAAATTATAATGTTTATAAAATTAGAAGATAATTTATAAACATTATTTAAATGTTGTTACTTAAGTGTTACCGTTGATGCCGCGCAAATCTCACCTGCAATAAAGCGACTAAAAGTAAGGCATTAACAAGATGAAAAAAGTGACTGCCATGCTCTTCTCGATGGCCGTGGGGCTTAATGCCGTTTCGATGGCGGCAAAAGCGAAAGCGTCCGAGGAGCAGGAAACTGATGTACTGTTGATTGGCGGCGGCATTATGAGCGCCACGTTGGGGACCTATTTACGCGAGCTGGAGCCTGAATGGTCGATGACCATGGTGGAGCGCCTGGAGGGTGTCGCGCAGGAGAGTTCGAACGGCTGGAACAACGCCGGAACCGGGCATTCTGCACTGATGGAACTGAACTACACCCCGCAAAACGCCGATGGCAGCATCAGTATCGAAAAAGCAGTCGCCATTAACGAAGCATTTCAGATTTCCCGCCAGTTCTGGGCGCACCAGGTCGAGCGCGGCGTGCTGCGTACTCCGCGTTCATTTATCAATACCGTTCCGCACATGAGCTTTGTCTGGGGCGAAGATAACGTCAACTTCCTGCGCGCCCGTTACGCGGCCTTGCAACAAAGTTCGTTGTTCCGCGGTATGCGTTACTCCGAAGATCACGCGCAAATCAAAGAGTGGGCGCCACTCGTGATGGAAGGACGCGATCCGCAGCAGAAAGTGGCTGCGACACGTACAGAAATCGGCACCGATGTGAACTATGGTGAAATCACTCGCCAGTTAATTGCTTCCTTGCAGAAAAAATCTAACTTCTCGCTGCAACTCAGTAGCGAAGTCCGCGGCCTCAAACGTAATGACGACAACACCTGGACCGTCACCATTGCCGATCTGAAAAATGGCACAGTACAGAACATTCGCGCGAAATTTGTCTTTATCGGTGCGGGCGGTGCGGCGCTGAAGCTTTTGCAAGAATCCGGTATCCCGGAAGCGAAAGAGTACGCTGGTTTCCCGGTGGGCGGTCAGTTCCTCGTCTCGGAAAACCCTGACGTGGTTAATCACCATCTGGCGAAGGTTTACGGTAAAGCATCTGTCGGTGCGCCGCCGATGTCGGTTCCGCATATCGATACCCGTGTTCTGGACGGTAAACGCGTAGTGCTGTTTGGACCATTTGCCACCTTCTCAACCAAATTCCTCAAAAACGGTTCGTTGTGGGATCTGATGAGTTCCACCACCACCTCTAATGTGATGCCGATGATGCACGTCGGGCTGGATAATTTCGATCTGGTGAAATACCTGGTGAGTCAGGTGATGTTGAGTGAAGAGGATCGTTTTGCAGCGCTGAAAGAGTACTATCCACAGGCGAAAAAAGAGGACTGGCGTTTATGGCAAGCGGGGCAGCGCGTACAGATTATCAAGCGTGATGCCGCGAAAGGTGGCGTACTGCGCCTGGGAACAGAAGTGGTCAGTGACCAGCAAGGAACCATTGCTGCGCTGCTGGGGGCATCGCCGGGGGCGTCAACCGCCGCACCGATTATGTTGAATCTGCTGGAAAAAGTGTTTGGTGATCGTGTTTCCAGCCCGCAATGGCAGGCCACGCTGAAAGCGATCGTTCCGTCTTATGGACGTAAGCTGAACGGTGATGTGGCAGCAACAGAGCGTGAGTTGCAGTACACCAGCGAAGTGCTGGGGCTGAAATACGACAAGCCGCAGGCGGCAGACAGTACGCCGAAACCGCAGTTGAAACCGCAACCCGTTCAAAAAGTAGTCGCGGATATTGCGTTGTAATGATGTGCCACATTCGGCATGGTATGCCGGATGTGGCGTATGCTGATAAGACGCGCCAGCGTCGCATCAGGCAACCGGCTCGGGCGTTGGATGTCGGATGCGGCGTAACCGCCTTATCCGACCTACGAGGTGCAGCACTTCACCGTGGCGTAGGCCTGATAAGACGCGTCAGCGTCGCATCAGGCAACCGGCTCGGACGTTAGATGTCGGATGCGGTGTAACCGCCTTATCCGACCGACGGGCGGTACGCTGTGTTTAGCGAACTACTGCGTTGTCAATCTTCTCTTCCGCCTTCCAGATGCGGTACTTCACATCTACATTGTCTGGCGTATACACCACGATCGGCAGCTTGCTGTTGTAACGCAGCATTCCGGTATCGCCCAGATACGCGGTGACAAATTTCTTCTCTTTCTTGCCATCCGGGCAGGCCATCATCGTGGAAACCGGGGAGCTAACTTTATCAAAGACATAATAATCATAGCCCCAGCCTTCCAGCGTTTTGCTTTCCAGTTTCCCGCCGAGACGATGCAGATTGCAGTCAACTTCCAGCGTCTGACCGATTAACAGTTCTACTTTCAGGGTAGATTCATCTTCTTGCGGGGTTAACTGAATCACCTGACGCTTCATCCCTTTTTCAGCTTGCGGATAAGGGGCGATTTTTTCCAGTGGCTGAACGCTTTCTGCCGCCCAGGCTGAAGTTGTGGCGAAAGCGGCAAACAATACTGCAGGTAGAATAGTCTTCATTTTTGCTTTCCTTCTTCATTTATAGGTTTTCACCGATGATGTCGCTGAAGGTTAACATATTCATCAGATTTATTAATTTGCTTTATGAATAATGCATAGAATATTCAGACAACTTTACCTTCTCTTTTGGAGTTATATGCTGATGGATAGCGAAGCCTGGAAGAATATCTTTGGTGAATTTATCGCTATGTAAAATTGTTTATAACCGATTGAAATGTGAATAAAAGCCCATTTTTGCCAGCCTTCCCGCCACTCTTTTGATCCTGCTACATGTTTTACCCCGATCGGGGTATGCATCTTTGACACATCCTTTAATATCTTAGCGCCTATAAAAATGGCTTATTAATTACGCGGTTTCTTTGGTCGCTCTCAATTTTCAGAGCGCGTTAATGATGGAAGGTCAATGTGAAGATTGATGCATCCCGTCGGGGCATACTCACTGGTCGCTGGCGCAAAGCCAGTAACGGTATCCGTCCGCCCTGGTCCGGTGATGAATCTCATTTTCTGACCCATTGCACCCGCTGCGATGCCTGTATTAATGCTTGTGAAAACAACATTCTGCAACGCGGCGCGGGTGGCTATCCGAGCGTTAATTTCAAAAATAACGAGTGCAGCTTCTGTTACGCCTGCGCGCAGGCTTGCCCCGAATCGCTATTTTCTCCGCGCCACACCAGGGCCTGGGATTTGCAGTTCACCATTGGGGACGCGTGCCTGGCGTATCAGTCAGTTGAATGTCGCCGCTGTCAGGATAGCTGTGAGCCAATGGCAATTATCTTTCGCCCGACGCTCTCCGGGATCTACCAGCCGCAACTTAATAGCCAACTTTGCAACGGATGTGGAGCATGTGCAGCCAGTTGTCCGGTATCAGCCATAACTGCGGAGTATCTCCATGCACACTAACTGGCAAGTTTGCAGCCTGGTCGTGCAGGCCAAAAGCGAACGAATTTCAGACATCAGCACCCAACTGAACGCCTTTCCCGGCTGTGAAGTTGCTGTCAGCGACGCGCCGAGCGGTCAGTTGATTGTGGTGGTGGAAGCAGAAGACAGCGAAACGCTGATCCAAACCATTGAGTCAGTACGCAACGTAGAGGGCGTGCTGGCGGTGTCGCTGGTTTATCACCAGCAGGAAGAGCAAGGTGAGGAAACACCATGAAACTCAGTCGTCGTAGCTTTATGAAAGCTAACGCCGTTGCGGCCGCTGCGGCGGCTGCCGGTCTCAGCGTGCCGGGCGTTGCCCGCGCCGTTGTTGGTCAGCAGGAAGCCATCAAATGGGATAAAGCGCCGTGCCGTTTCTGCGGTACTGGTTGCGGCGTTCTGGTCGGAACGCAGCAGGGGCGTGTGGTGGCCTGTCAGGGCGACCCGGACGCACCGGTTAACCGTGGCCTGAACTGCATTAAGGGCTATTTCCTGCCCAAAATCATGTACGGTAAAGACCGTTTGACGCAGCCGCTTCTGCGTATGAAAAACGGTAAATATGACAAAGAAGGCGAGTTCACCCCAATCACCTGGGATCAAGCCTTTGATGTGATGGAAGAGAAATTCAAAACCGCCCTGAAAGAAAAAGGGCCGGAATCGATCGGTATGTTCGGTTCTGGTCAGTGGACTATCTGGGAAGGTTATGCCGCGTCCAAGCTGTTCAAAGCGGGCTTCCGCTCGAACAACATCGACCCGAACGCGCGTCACTGTATGGCGTCGGCAGTAGTTGGCTTTATGCGTACCTTTGGTATGGATGAGCCGATGGGCTGCTATGACGACATCGAGCAGGCTGACGCGTTTGTGCTGTGGGGCGCAAACATGGCGGAGATGCACCCGATCCTCTGGTCGCGCATCACTAACCGTCGTCTCTCTAACCAGAACGTCACCGTGGCGGTGCTTTCTACCTACCAGCATCGTAGCTTCGAGCTGGCGGATAACGGCATCATCTTTACGCCGCAATCTGACCTGGTGATCCTGAACTACATCGCCAACTATATCATTCAAAACAATGCGATAAATCAGGACTTCTTCAGCAAGCACGTTAACCTGCGCAAAGGGGCGACGGACATCGGCTACGGTTTACGTCCGACCCATCCGCTGGAAAAAGCAGCGAAGAATCCGGGTTCTGACGCCTCCGAACCGATGAGCTTTGAAGATTACAAAGCCTTCGTTGCCGAGTATACGCTGGAAAAAACCGCCGAAATGACTGGCGTACCAAAAGATCAGCTGGAACAGCTGGCGCAGTTGTATGCCGATCCGAACAAGAAAGTCATCTCCTACTGGACGATGGGCTTCAACCAGCATACCCGCGGTGTGTGGGCCAACAACCTGGTCTACAACCTGCACCTGCTGACCGGCAAAATTTCCCAGCCGGGTTGCGGTCCGTTCTCCCTGACCGGGCAGCCTTCCGCATGTGGTACTGCGCGTGAAGTGGGCACCTTTGCTCACCGTCTGCCTGCGGACATGGTGGTGACTAACGAGAAACACCGTGATATCTGCGAGAAGAAGTGGAATATCCCGAGCGGCACCATTCCGGCGAAAATCGGTCTGCACGCGGTAGCACAGGACCGTGCGCTGAAAGACGGCAAGCTGAATGTTTACTGGACCATGTGTACCAACAACATGCAGGCCGGGCCGAATATTAATGAAGAGCGTATGCCGGGCTGGCGCGATCCGCGCAACTTTATCATCGTCTCCGATCCGTATCCGACAGTCAGTGCGCTGGCAGCGGACTTGATCCTGCCGACAGCAATGTGGGTAGAGAAAGAGGGTGCTTACGGTAACGCCGAACGCCGTACTCAATTCTGGCGTCAGCAGGTGCAGGCGCCAGGCGAAGCGAAATCGGATCTCTGGCAGTTAGTCCAGTTCTCCCGCCGCTTCAAAACTGAAGAAGTATGGCCGGAAGAGCTGCTGGCGAAGAAACCGGAACTGCGTGGCAAAACGCTGTACGAAGTTCTGTATGCCACTCCGGAAGTGAGCAAATTCCCGGTATCCGAACTGGCAGAAGATCAGCTGAACGATGAATCCCGCGAGCTGGGCTTCTATCTGCAAAAAGGGCTGTTCGAAGAGTACGCATGGTTTGGTCGCGGTCACGGTCACGATCTGGCACCGTTCGATGACTACCACAAAGCACGCGGTCTGCGCTGGCCGGTAGTGAACGGTAAAGAAACGCAGTGGCGTTACAGCGAAGGTAACGACCCGTACGTGAAAGCGGGCGAAGGCTATAAGTTCTACGGTAAACCGGATGGCAAAGCGGTGATCTTCGCGCTGCCGTTCGAACCGGCGGCGGAAGCACCGGATGAAGAGTACGACCTGTGGCTCTCTACCGGACGCGTCCTGGAGCACTGGCACACCGGCAGTATGACTCGCCGTGTACCGGAACTGCACCGCGCCTTCCCGGAAGCGGTCCTGTTTATTCACCCGCTGGATGCGAAAGCGCGCGATCTGCGTCGTGGCGACAAAGTGAAAGTGGTTTCTCGCCGTGGCGAAGTGATCTCGATTGTCGAAACGCGCGGTCGTAACCGTCCGCCGCAGGGCCTGGTGTATATGCCGTTCTTCGACGCTGCACAGCTGGTTAACAAACTGACGCTGGACGCGACCGATCCGCTCTCGAAAGAGACGGACTTCAAGAAGTGCGCGGTCAAACTGGAGAAGGTGTAAGCCATTATGTCCCGGTCAGCGAAACCTCAAAATGGTCGCCGCCGCTTTCTGCGCGATGTTGTTCGCACAGCAGGCGGGCTGGCAGCCGTGGGTGTGGCGCTGGGGTTACAACAGCAAACCGCACGCGCATCTGGCGTGCGGTTGCGCCCGCCCGGAGCCATAAACGAGAACGCCTTTGCCAGTGCCTGTGTGCGTTGCGGTCAGTGTGTTCAGGCTTGCCCTTACGACACATTAAAACTGGCGACGCTGGCCTCTGGTCTGTCGGCAGGTACGCCGTATTTTGTCGCGCGGGATATTCCTTGCGAAATGTGTGAGGACATTCCGTGCGCCAAAGTGTGCCCAAGCGGTGCGCTGGATCGTGAGATCGAATCGATCGACGACGCGCGGATGGGGCTGGCGGTGCTGGTGGACCAAGAAAACTGTCTCAACTTTCAGGGGCTGCGCTGTGATGTTTGTTATCGCGAATGCCCGAAAATTGATGAGGCAATCACCCTGGAGCTGGAGCGCAACACGCGTACCGGTAAGCACGCCCGTTTTCTGCCGACGGTTCACAGCGACGCCTGTACCGGCTGCGGTAAGTGCGAAAAGGTGTGTGTGCTGGAACAACCGGCAATCAAGGTGTTACCGCTGTCACTGGCGAAAGGGGAGTTAGGTCACCATTACCGCTTCGGCTGGCTGGAGGGGAACAATGGCAAATCGTAAACGTGACGCCGGGCGCGAGGCACTGGCGAAGAAAGGCTGGTGGCGCAGTCACCGTTGGCTGGTGTTGCGTCGCCTTTGTCAGTTCTTCGTGCTGGGGATGTTTTTGAGCGGCCCGTGGTTTGGTGTGTGGATCTTGCATGGCAACTACAGCAGTAGCCTGTTATTCGACACCGTTCCGCTGACCGATCCGCTGATGACGCTGCAAAGCCTTGCCAGCGGCCATCTGCCTGCCACGGTGGCGCTGATCGGTGCGGTGATTATCACCGTGCTCTACGCCCTGGCAGGAAAGCGATTATTTTGCAGCTGGGTCTGCCCGCTGAACCCGATTACCGATTTAGCGAACTGGTTGCGCAGGCGCTTTGACCTCAATCAGTCTGCGACGATCCCTCGCCACATTCGCTACGTGCTGTTGGTGGTCATTCTGGTGGGCTCAGCCTTAACTGGCACGCTCATCTGGGAATGGATCAACCCCGTTTCTCTGATGGGGCGTAGCCTGGTAATGGGATTCGGCAGCGGCGCACTGCTTATTCTCGCGCTGTTTTTATTTGATCTACTGGTCGTTGAACACGGCTGGTGCGGCCATATTTGTCCGGTCGGCGCGCTGTATGGCGTGCTGGGTAGCAAAGGTGTTGTCACCGTTGCGGCCACCGATCGACAGAAATGTAACCGCTGTATGGATTGTTTTCATGTTTGCCCGGAACCGCATGTGCTACGTGCCCCGGTGCTGGATGAACAAAGCCCGGTGCAGGTCACCAGCCGCGATTGCATGACATGCGGTCGCTGCGTGGATGTCTGTTCTGAGGATGTATTTACAATAACTACACGATGGAGTTCGGGAGCGAAATCATGAAAAGCCATGACCTGAAGAAAGCGCTGTGTCAATGGACGGCGATGCTGGCCCTGGTGGTGAGCGGCGCGGTTTGGGCGGCAAATGGCGTCGATTTTAGCCAGTCGCCGGAAGTATCCGGGACGCAGGAAGGGGCCATTCGGATGCCAAAAGAGCAGGATCGGATGCCGCTGAACTATGTGAATCAGCCGCCAATGATCCCGCATAGCGTTGAAGGTTATCAGGTAACGACCAATACCAACCGCTGCTTGCAGTGCCACGGTGTCGAAAGCTATCGCACCACTGGCGCACCGCGCATCAGTCCTACTCACTTTATGGACAGCGACGGCAAAGTGGGCGCGGAAGTGGCTCCACGTCGTTATTTCTGTCTGCAATGTCACGTACCGCAGGCCGATACCGCGCCAATCGTGGGGAATACCTTTACCCCATCAAAAGGTTACGGGAAATAAGAGGTTATTATGGGAAATTCTGACCGTAAGCCTGGTCTGATTAAGCGCCTGTGGAAATGGTGGCGTACCCCCAGCCGTCTGGCGCTGGGGACGCTGCTGTTGATCGGCTTTGTTGGCGGCATCGTCTTCTGGGGCGGCTTTAACACGGGGATGGAAAAAGCTAACACTGAAGAGTTTTGCATTAGCTGCCACGAAATGCGCAACACGGTATATCAGGAATACATGGATTCCGTGCATTACAACAACCGTAGCGGCGTACGTGCGACCTGTCCGGATTGTCACGTTCCGCACGAGTTTGTGCCGAAGATGATACGCAAGCTCAAAGCAAGTAAAGAGCTGTATGGTAAAATTTTTGGTGTTATTGACACGCCGCAGAAATTTGAAGCTCATCGCCTGACGATGGCACAGAATGAGTGGCGGCGCATGAAGGACAATAACTCGCAGGAGTGCCGTAACTGTCACAACTTCGAGTATATGGATACAACCGCCCAGAAATCGGTTGCCGCGAAGATGCATGACCAGGCGGTGAAAGATGGGCAAACCTGTATTGATTGCCATAAAGGGATAGCGCACAAGCTGCCCGATATGCGTGAAGTCGAGCCAGGTTTTTAACAGGGTTATTGCGTGGGTATGCTTGAAGCCAGAGAGTTACTTTGCGAGCGGGATGAACGAACCTTATTTAGTGGTTTATCATTTACGCTGAACGCAGGAGAGTGGGTACAAATCACCGGCAGCAACGGCGCGGGGAAGACAACGCTTCTCCGTTTGCTGACGGGGTTGTCTCGCCCTGATGCGGGAGACGTTCTCTGGCAAGGGCAGCCCTTGCATCAGATACGCGACAGCTACCATCAAAACCTGTTATGGATAGGCCATCAGCCGGGGATTAAAACCCGGCTGACGGCGTTAGAAAATCTGCATTTCTATCACCGTGACGGTGATACCGCACAATGTCTGGACGCCCTGGCGCAGGCCGGGCTTGCCGGATTCGAAGATATTCCCGTAAACCAGCTCTCTGCCGGGCAACAACGCCGCGTCGCGCTGGCGCGATTATGGCTGACCCGCGCTACGTTGTGGATCCTCGACGAACCTTTTACCGCGATTGACGTCAACGGCGTCGATCGTCTGACCCAGCGCATGGCGCAGCATACGGAGCAGGGGGGAATTGTGATTCTGACCACCCACCAGCCGCTCAACGTTGCTGAAAGTAAAATCCACCGCATTTCTCTGACGCATACAAGGGGCGCATGATGTTCTGGCGCATTTTCCGTCTTGAGCTGCGCGTGGCGTTTCGCCATAGCGCCGAAATCGCTAACCCGCTGTGGTTCTTCCTGATTGTTATTACCCTTTTTCCACTTAGTATCGGTCCGGAGCCGCAATTGCTGGCGAGGATTGCACCGGGCATTATCTGGGTGGCGGCGCTGCTTTCCTCATTGCTGGCGCTGGAGCGACTGTTTCGTGACGATTTGCAGGACGGCAGTCTTGAACAACTGATGTTGTTGCCATTACCCTTGCCCGCCGTTGTGCTGGCGAAGGTGATGGCGCACTGGATGGTGACAGGTTTGCCTCTGCTCATTCTCTCACCACTGGTGGCATTGCTACTGGGAATGGACGTGTACGGTTGGCAAGTGATGGCGCTAACGCTGTTGTTGGGAACCCCCACGCTTGGCTTTCTTGGTGCGCCAGGCGTGGCGCTGACGGTCGGACTTAAGCGCGGTGGAGTGCTACTCAGCATTCTCGTGTTACCACTCACCATCCCCTTACTCATCTTTGCCACCGCTGCGATGGACGCGGCTTCGATGCATTTGCCCGTGGACGGGTATCTGGCAATTTTAGGCGCGTTGCTGGCTGGCACCGCGACATTAAGTCCTTTTGCGACGGCGGCAGCGTTACGAATCAGCATTCAATAACGCTGGATTACTGATTTTTGTTCGAGTCTGGTATCGAAATTATGTGGAAAACACTACATCAACTGGCGATCCCTCCACGGTTATATCAAATCTGTGGCTGGTTTATACCGTGGCTGGCAATCGCCAGTGTGGTCGTGCTCACCGTCGGCTGGATCTGGGGATTCGGCTTTGCTCCGGCGGATTATCAGCAAGGAAATAGCTATCGCATTATTTATCTACATGTGCCTGCGGCAATCTGGTCGATGGGTATTTATGCCTCGATGGCGGTAGCGGCGTTCATCGGTCTTGTCTGGCAGATGAAAATGGCTAACCTGGCGGTCGCGGCGATGGCGCCTATTGGCGCGGTATTTACTTTTATTGCCCTGGTTACTGGCTCCGCATGGGGAAAACCGATGTGGGGTACCTGGTGGGTATGGGACGCGCGTCTGACTTCCGAACTGGTGCTGCTGTTTTTGTATGTGGGTGTGATTGCCCTGTGGCACGCTTTCGACGACCGCCGTCTGGCGGGCCGTGCGGCAGGTATTCTGGTGCTAATTGGCGTGGTGAACCTGCCGATTATTCATTATTCCGTGGAGTGGTGGAACACCCTACATCAGGGATCAACGCGGATGCAGCAAAGTATCGATCCGGCAATGCGTTCGCCGCTGCGCTGGTCGATTTTTGGTTTCCTTCTGCTGTCTGCCACGCTGACGCTGATGCGGATGCGTAATTTGATTTTGCTGATGGAAAAACGCCGTCCGTGGGTGAGTGAACTGATACTGAAAAGAGGCCGTAAATGACCCCTGCATTTGCTTCCTGGAATGAATTTTTCGCAATGGGCGGTTACGCCTTTTTTGTCTGGTTGGCGGTGGTGATGACCGTTATTCCGCTGGTGGCTTTGGTCGTGCACTCGGTGATGCGGCATCGCGCAATTTTGCGTGGTGTGGCGCAACAGCGGGCGCGTGAGGCGCGGTTACGTGCCATGCAACAGCAGGAGGCCGCATGAATATTCGCCGTAAAAATCGTTTGTGGATTGCCTGCGCCGTGTTGGCAGGTTTGGCGCTGACCATCGGTCTGGTGCTGTATGCGCTGCGCTCTAATATCGATCTTTTCTATACACCGGGAGAAATTCTCTACGGTAAGCGTGAAACGCAGCAGATGCCGGAAGTCGGTCAACGTCTGCGCGTTGGCGGGATGGTGATGCCGGGTAGCGTGCAGCGCGATCCTAATTCGCTAAAAGTAACTTTCACCATTTACGACGCTGAAGGTTCAGTAGATGTCTCTTACGAAGGCATTTTGCCGGATCTGTTCCGTGAAGGGCAGGGCGTTGTGGTGCAGGGCGAACTGGAAAAAGGCAATCATATCCTCGCGAAAGAAGTGCTGGCGAAACACGACGAAAACTACACGCCGCCAGAAGTTGAGAAAGCGATGGAGGCTAACCACCGTCGCCCGGCAAGTGCTTATAAGGATCCCGCATCATGATGCCAGAAATTGGTAACGGACTGCTGTGCCTGGCGTTAGGGATTGCACTTTTGCTGTCTGTTTATCCGCTATGGGGTGTGGCGCGTGGTGATGCACGGATGATGGCCTCCTCCCGGCTGTTTGCCTGGCTGCTGTTTATGTGCGTGGCTGGCGCGTTTCTGGTGCTGGTTAACGCCTTCGTGGTCAACGATTTTACCGTCACCTATGTTGCCAGCAATTCCAATACCCAGCTTCCGGTGTGGTATCGCGTGGCGGCTACCTGGGGCGCGCATGAAGGCTCGCTACTGCTGTGGGTTCTGCTGATGAGCGGCTGGACGTTTGCGGTAGCGATTTTTAGCCAGCGTATTCCGCTGGATATTGTGGCGCGCGTACTGGCGGTAATGGGCATGGTCAGCGTCGGCTTTTTGCTGTTCATTCTCTTTACCTCTAACCCGTTCTCTCGCACATTGCCGAACTTCCCGATTGAGGGGCGCGATCTTAACCCGTTGTTGCAGGATCCGGGGCTGATCTTCCATCCGCCTCTGCTTTATATGGGCTACGTTGGTTTCTCGGTGGCATTTGCTTTTGCCATTGCTTCTTTGCTGAGTGGGCGTCTGGACAGCACTTATGCACGTTTTACTCGTCCGTGGACGCTGGCAGCGTGGATCTTCCTGACGCTCGGCATCGTACTCGGTTCCGCGTGGGCCTATTACGAACTCGGCTGGGGCGGCTGGTGGTTCTGGGATCCGGTAGAAAATGCCTCGTTTATGCCATGGCTGGTGGGTACTGCGCTGATGCACTCGCTGGCGGTCACTGAACAACGCGCCAGCTTCAAAGCGTGGACATTACTGCTGGCAATCAGTGCTTTCTCGCTGTGTCTGCTGGGGACTTTCCTGGTGCGTTCTGGCGTGCTGGTATCGGTACACGCGTTTGCGTCTGATCCGGCGCGCGGTATGTTTATCCTCGCCTTTATGGTGCTGGTGATTGGCGGTTCGCTGCTGCTGTTTGCCGCGCGTGGACACAAAGTTCGCTCACGCGTAAACAATGCGCTGTGGTCGCGGGAATCTTTGCTGTTAGCGAACAACGTTTTGCTGGTCGCCGCGATGCTGGTGGTATTGCTGGGGACGCTGCTACCGCTGGTGCACAAGCAACTGGGACTGGGCAGCATTTCGATTGGCGAACCGTTCTTTAACAGCATGTTTACCTGGCTGATGGTGCCATTTGCACTGGTGCTGGGCATTGGTCCGCTGGTGCGCTGGGGGCGCGACCGACCGCGTAAAATCCGCAATTTGTTGATTATCGCCTTCATCAGCACACTGGTGTTATCGCTGCTGTTGCCGTGGCTGTTTGAAAGCAAAGTTGTGGCGATGACGGTGCTCGGCCTGGCAATGGCCTGCTGGATTGCGGTGCTGGCAATTGCCGAAGCTGCGCTGCGTATTTCACGCGGCACGAAAACCACCTTCAGTTATTGGGGGATGGTGGCGGCTCACCTGGGGCTGGCAGTGACAATTGTTGGCATTGCTTTTAGCCAGAACTATAGCGTTGAGCGTGATGTGCGCATGAAGTCCGGCGATAGCGTCGATATTCATGAATATCGCTTCACCTTCCGTGATGTCAAAGAGGTGACTGGCCCGAACTGGCGTGGCGGTGTGGCGACTATCGGCGTAACGCGAGATGGCAAGCCGGAGACGGTGCTGTATGCGGAAAAACGTTATTACAACACCGCCGGTTCAATGATGACTGAAGCGGCGATTGACGGCGGCATCACGCGTGACCTGTACGCGGCGCTCGGTGAAGAGCTGGAAAACGGCGCGTGGGCTGTGCGCCTTTACTACAAACCGTTTGTTCGCTGGATTTGGGCGGGCGGGCTGATGATGGCGTTGGGCGGGCTGCTGTGCCTGTTTGATCCTCGCTATCGTAAGCGCGTGAGTCCGCAAACAACTGCGCCGGAGGCTGTATGAAGCGCAAAGTATTGTTACTTCCTTTGATTATCTTCCTGGCGATTGCCGCGGCGCTGCTGTGGCAGCTGGCGCGTAATGCCGAAGGGGATGATCCGACCAATCTGGAATCGGCGCTCATTGGCAAGCCTGTGCCGAAATTTCGCCTCGAATCACTGGACAATCCGGGCCAGTTTTATCAGGCGGATGTGCTGACTCAGGGTAAACCAGTGCTGCTTAACGTTTGGGCGACCTGGTGTCCGACCTGTCGTGCGGAACATCAATACCTGAATCAGCTTTCTGCGCAGGGTATCCGCGTGGTCGGCATGAACTATAAAGACGATCGCCAGAAAGCGATTAGCTGGCTGAAAGAGTTGGGTAATCCTTACGCGCTAAGTCTGTTTGATGGCGACGGCATGTTAGGGCTGGATCTCGGTGTCTATGGCGCGCCAGAAACGTTCCTTATTGACGGCAACGGCATCATTCGCTATCGCCATGCAGGCGATCTCAACCCTCGCGTCTGGGAAGAAGAGATCAAGCCGCTGTGGGAGAAATACAGTACGGAGGCCGCACAATGAGGTTTTTATTGGGCGTGCTGATGCTAATGATCTCCGGCTCAGCGCTGGCGACCATCGACGTGTTGCAGTTTAAAGATGAAGCACAGGAACAACAGTTCCGTCAGCTTACTGAAGAACTGCGCTGCCCGAAATGCCAGAACAACAGCATTGCCGATTCCAACTCGATGATTGCCACCGACCTGCGCCAGAAAGTGTACGAACTGATGCAGGAAGGTAAAAGTAAGAAAGAGATTGTCGATTATATGGTGGCGCGTTACGGCAACTTCGTCACTTACGATCCGCCGTTAACGCCGCTGACCGTCTTGCTGTGGGTGCTGCCAGTGGTGGCTATTGGTATCGGCGGTTGGGTTATTTATGCCCGCTCGCGGCGGCGTGTACGGCTGGCGGTGGAGGAGTTTCCTGAACAAAGCGTGCCGGAAGGTAAGCGTGCCGGATTTGCTGTTTACCTGCCGGGGATTGTTGTGGCGTTGATTGTGGCAGGCGTCGGCTACTACCAGACTGGCAATTATCAGCAGGTAAAAATCTGGCAGCAGGCCACTGCGCAGGCTCCGGCATTGCTGGACAGGGCGCTGGATCCTAAAGCCGATCCGCTCAATGAAGAAGAGATGTCGCGCCTTGCACTTGGAATGCGTACTCAACTGCAAAAAAATCCGGGAGATATAGAAGGCTGGATTATGTTGGGCCGCGTTGGGATGGCGCTGGGTAACGCCAGTATCGCGACCGATGCATACGCTACTGCGTATCGCCTCGATCCGAAAAACAGCGATGCCGCACTGGGTTACGCGGAAGCGTTGACACGTTCATCTGATCCCAACGACAACCGCCTCGGCGGCGAACTGCTACGCCAGTTGGTGAGAACGGACCACAGCAATATTCGTGTGTTAAGTATGTATGCGTTTAATGCCTTTGAGCAGCAGCGATTTGGCGAAGCCGTTGCCGCGTGGGAGATGATGTTAAAAATGCTGCCTTCTAACGATACACGCCGTGCGGTTATTGAACGCAGTATCGCGCAGGCGATGCAGCATTTATCACCACACGAAAGTAAATAAGAAGAAGCCCGATGGTGATGCCATCGGGGCCAGACTGATGACAAAGTGCGCTTTGTTTATGCCGGATGCGGCGTAAACGCCTTATCCGACCTACAAAATCGTGCGAATTCAATACATTGCTCGATCCGCGTAGGCCTGATAAGCGTAGCGCATCAGGCAGTTTTGCGTTTGTCATCAATATCAGCCCGATGGTAAATCCATCGGGCTATTTTTTTATTGCGCCCCGCGTTTTTGCAGGAACAGAATGGTGGCCGCCACGCGTGAGCGGACGTTGAGTTTACGCAGCAGATTGCGGATATGGACTTTTACCGTCTGCTCAGAAATATTCAGTACCGAAGCGATCTGCTTATTGGACAGTCCTTGTGCCAGTTCGTGCAGAACATCTAATTCACGCTCCGTTAGCACGCTGAAGGGGTCTTCTTCAGCGCCAAACATTTCACGCTCGCGTAAGTACTGACTGACGCGTTCACTAAAGACTTTGCTACCTTTTGCTCCGGCGCGAATCGCTTCCAGCAACACTTCCGGATCGCTATCTTTCAACAGATAACCGTCAGCGCCTGCGTCTATCAATGCAAAGATATCGCTGGAGGCATCTGAAACAGTCAGGATAATAATTTGCGCGGTAACGCCATCCCTGCGCAAGGCATTGAGGGTATCCAGGCCACTCATACCTTTCATATTGAGATCCAGCAAGATCACGTCGATATCCAGTCTATTCGCCAGATCGATAGCACTAGCGCCGTCGCCTGCTTCGGCGACCACTTCAAAGCCAGGGTCAAGCTCCAGTAACTGACGAACACCGCGTCGCATAAGTGGATGATCATCCACAATCAGCACCTGAAAAGGCGTTGCTTCAGGCATAGTAGTCTCCTGAGGTTTTATTAGAATCATTATGTTTGAGCGTAGCGTTGGTAACGCTACCAGGCGCGTGAATGTTACCCCATTTTATGTATGGGCATGTAGTGAAAACTGTAAGTGTGGGTAGAGGGGGATTGACGTAGATATAAAAAAACCAACCTTTGTGGTTGGTTTTCTTGGGATTTTTGGTCCACGAGAGTAGTTTAATTGAGCCTGTAACTGTATGATTTTAAAGATGTAGATTAATTGAGTTTTGAAATCGTATATCCAAACGTATAACTAAAATGATTTGCTGCAAAAATGTACAGCTTTAACCGTTATCATTTTCCGGCTATCCGCTATGAAGCTGGCTGGTGGATAAGCACGGATAACCTGACATCTACAGCCGCCTTAAAAGCTGAACCCGACAAGCATATCGGCATCATGCCCACCAGCGTGACGCATTTTTTTAATTGCGCGGGCGTAAAAATTTGACGGGGCGGACAGTTCCATAAGTAATGGATTGCAGGAATTTCGCCCACCCTCCTGAATGCAATTTTTCGTATATATATACAAAACCACCCGTCCCACCTGTCCCGCCTGTCCCACTGGCACCTAACAAATTGATTTTGTTAGAAATAAATTAGGTAAGGTGGGACAAGTCCAGGCTGTTTTGGGACAAGTTGGGGGGGGAGGTGGGACAAGTCGAGCGAGTGAATCAAGCCGTGTTAGCGCGGTAAACCGACAGTGCTGCCGCAATTTTGCGTTGTCGGGAGGCCACCGTAACAGCCACCATACGCGCACAATCTTCGGTGGTAACGCAATCC
The DNA here is from genome assembly GCF_005781075.1 of Escherichia sp. E2562. Taxonomy (NCBI): domain Bacteria; kingdom Pseudomonadati; phylum Pseudomonadota; class Gammaproteobacteria; order Enterobacterales; family Enterobacteriaceae; genus Escherichia; species Escherichia sp. E2562. The sequence continues at coordinate 398,229 of NZ_VATM01000005.1, forward strand.
AGACGTGCGCAACATCCCCAGATAGGAAATCATTACCTAGCACAGCTAATTGCGCCAGAATCGATTACAGCGCGTTTCTGTGGCATTCAAGAACGGCTATCACTAGTGTATTGATATGTAATCCGCATATGAGTTTAAGCAACAAAATGATCCCCTTTCGAAAAAGGCACTAACCGTTTTTTCCGAAATGATCCGTTGGTGATTTTGTAACTTATTGTTTTGTAGATGTAATTTTAAATTTGGTAGGGTTATAAATAGGGGGCGTTTTTGTCAAGAATTGCAAATAATGCTCGTTTATTGTTCTTTATTTGTTTGTTTTCTGTTCGTTAATGGGGGATCATTTTGCACTTTTTGGGGGATCATTTCGGAGGGGGTGGGGCTGGCAACACGCCAGCACCCTCGATGCGTTTGTTTTTAGCAGTACTCCCAGTCTGTGGCTAGTAGGCTCTCAGGAGATAGCGTAACGCTATCCTCTGTGACGGGATTCAACGCAATCAAATCGTTTCCGCGCCGTTCGAGAAAGACGATGTACGGAAGATGCCAGGCACTGCGGCGAGCTGGCACGCGTCGGCCTGGCTGCAACTTGTCGAGAATATCCACCAGCGAAACGTTCATGTGATTCAAAAAACTCCTGAAACGCTCTACAACTCAATAACACAAAAAATAATGCAGAACTGCCACTATAAAACCTTGTCTGTCTGGTAGTTCCGCCAGACAGATTTTGCGATTTCTATCCCCATATCCGCCTGTGTGCGGTGTGCTGCCTCTCTCAAGCTCCCGAAATTATCCAGCATGACGGGCGAACGTGCTGCCTTGTGGATACATTCCGCGCGACGCTTTACTGCCTGTTCGCGCTCCTTATCGGTGTTCACCTGTTGCATGACCTCAGCCCATCGGGCCGCCGCTCTCCGGTACAGGCCTTTAGCCTCCAGATCTTCCGCTTTGCTGTCGTGAATCATACTCATACGCCAGCTTGCTCCTTGTTCGACTTACGTTTGCGCTTCTCTTTCAGTGCCATCAGTCGTGCTTCCGCGTCCTGCTGTTCCTGTTGTGTCACCTCGCCGCATGGCTGGCTATTCAGATCGTAACGCACACCACCAGCCATTAAGGCACGGTAATAACGCGGAGAATGAGCATAAGATGCTAGCGCCGCACGTAATGCCCCTGACCCAAAAGCCAGCGCCCTGACGGCAATATCCTGTATCAGGTCTTCAAATATTCCTACCTTAAGCGGCTTCGGTGATTCCAGGCTGAATAATTCAGGCCATAGTTCAATAAGACGGTTAACGCGCCTGCGGTTTTTGCCCTGGCGTTTGGTCATATGCCGCCACGGTGTCGCCCCTGTGGGCTTCTGTTTGCGGCTCTGCTGTGCGTTCTGATTGCCGGGTATCACTTTATGCGCTGATGTGGTTTTATCCTGCTGCTGTGTCGTCTGTGTCTTTTTCTGTGGTATGCCGTAAATGCCTTTCGGTTTTCTGCTAATAGTCAGTGTAGTCATTATTTGTTAACCTCTGTTAGTGAATCCACTGGCAGTTAAAATGGTATTTCGTCCTCATACGGGTCATCCTGCTGGCCCGTCTGCTGCTTTGTTCTGTTCAGTGCGTCAGTAGTCTGCCCTTGCTGTCCTTTCCTGCCTCCTGGTCGCACGGTTCGCGCACTGATTACGCTGTCTGCGATGACCTGCCAGCCCTGCCGCATTTCCTCGTTCTGGTCTGTCCACTGGCTTATCTGCATGTTACCCGCCACGCTCACCAGTTCGCCTTTCTGGTGTTTTGCCAGTGCATCGGCCTGTCTGCCAAACGCCAGGACGGATAACCACATCGTCGCTGTTCCGTCATATGCCTGACTGCACGGAAGGGGAACAGCCATACTCACCAGCGCCATTGGTGTTCCCTTGCTGGTGGTTTTTAACTGCGGGTCAGCCACCAACCGCCCGTAAGCTGATATTTGTGCCGTCATATTGTCTGCTCTCCGGTTTTAAATGTTGGTTGGATTTTTAATGTCCACCAGCCAGGCAAAAAATAACGCCTGCTGACTTGTCCCAAAATGCTCCTAACTTGTCCCAAAATCACCTTAACTTGTCCCGCTCTTGTCCCACTTTTTCTGATATTACCCAATATAATTCAGTATGTTATGTGTGTTTCTCACAGGTTGGGACAGGTGGGACAAGAGTCTTTAAACCTACACGCGAGAGATTAACCACCTTCATCATCATGATCCTGTGCAAGTAAAAGGCCGTACACCCTTAGTCGTGCCCCCTTCATGTGCTTAAGACGTGGTGTTCTGATTTGCCATCCTTCCCCGCTGGCTGGCTTTTTCAGCATTCCGGCTTCGTGAAGGGCTCTTGCTACGGCATCCTTGTTAAATCCCTTCGCCACATGCGATTTAAATGGCTCCGGCAGGACGTAAAACAAAACAGGCTCACCGTAACGCCCCTCGCTTTCCCTGTAGCCGTACAGTTCTGAAATCGGCAGGCTTGCAGGGTCATAATTGACAGGCGCAAACCTGCTCATGCCGTAGGCAGTAAGAAATGCCTCTGCCTGTTCAATAATCTGCCTGTGTTCCTTGTTACCCGTGCCGAACTCCTTCACCCAGGCATTAAAGTTATGCTGAATGGCATCACAGCACGTCTGAACATTCCAGCCCGTAACATGACCGGACAGCACAAGCGCGGCCTCCAGTATGGCGAATCGTTCCCCTACACGATGAACCTGTTCGCCGTAGCTCTCCGGTATTAGGTTGCGCCACCGTTCACGGCACGCCCTTACCGTGTCCTTAGCCTCCTGCTGGTGGGCTGCCAGCCATTTAACCCATTCACGACCCGCCGCCCCGTGGTTTTCTGTCCAGGCGGCTTTTAACGCGTCTGCGTGCGCCTTTCCTGTGCTGTATTCGTGAAACTGCGTAGACTTCTCCATCGGCACGTTAAGCAACCTGACAAGCTGCCCCGCCTTGACTTTTATCCCCTCACTTTTGAGGAATGTTTCAACGTCCATTTCTCCGGTACTGATCGCCACCGTGCGCCAGTGTTTTATCTCCCGGTTGCCGCCGTCCTTCGCCCCCTGTAATTTCCCGGAACCGTTAAACAGCGTATAGGCTGACGTGGACACCTCCCGCGCGTTTCCGGCCTGGCCTATTTCATCCAGGGGTAACAGCCCGTCGTTGTGCGCCTCTGCCTCGTTAGCGATACCTAACGCTGTGCCGTACCAGGTCAGCCGTTGCGCGTCCGGCTCTCCCCATAAACTTGATGCGATGTTCTGTGTGGTGGTTTTCCCTGCCGATGATTGTTCGAAAAGATGTACCCCGAAGCCGTCAGCGCCCACCAGCCCGATTAATGGTGCTGATAACGATACCGCCACACCCAGCATCATGGACGGATTACCACCAGCCAGTCGCGCCACTGTATCGCGCCAGCCCTCTGTCGTTCCTGCTACGGAATAACCATTAACGGCAGCCGTTTTTCCGGTAAACAGGATCGGTTTTTCAGACTCACCAATGACTGAACCGTCCGGCATGATGTACGCGCCAAAATGCCACCCCGTTGTTGTGCTTAACTGCCATTCCTCATGGTTTCCGCTTAACTGCATCCAGTCAGCCAGGATAGCCCTGTATTTGCCGTTGGTTGTCACATTGAGTCCGTGGTCTTTCAGCAGCCGCCAGCCGTCACGGTCGCCAATGCCACCGCACGGGATCGCCATTGTGATGACTTCATGATTTGCTAATTTTTTCCAGCGCATCACGCGGTAATGCTCTTTACCGATCGTTCCCGTTCCCAGTAGTTCAAGCGGGGAACATAACCACGCCTCAGGCCGGATAATTTCGCCTGACTGTTTGTCAACTTTGGGCGTTACCCAGAAAACACCATCGGCGCGACTTTCAACGCGGGGTTTTAATTCATCATCGCCCTGGCTTTCTGTGATTTTTTTCTTTAAGGGCAACACCAGACTTTCCCCGCGCTCGTATTCGTCTTTGAGGCGAGGCAACTGGTCGGATAAATCCGCCGGGCTGGTGTCAGTTATCCCCGCATATTCGTATACGGTCTTCACGCCAGCCACAGCCAGCAATGTGACGACCTGTGTAAGGCTACGTTCAGTGATGTGCCCTGCGCGGTAAACACGCACACACTGACGGCTATCATCAATAATCTGATAACCGGTAATATCTTTCAGGTGTTCATCTGACAGAACGACAGGCGGCACATTGTCGGCGGCAATATGCTTACCTGCCCATTCCTGCCACTCTTTCGCATGGCTCCACGCATCACTACCCGCAAAAATGATAACCTCCGTCATTTTGTCGGCTGGCTGGTGCTTTAAGTTCGGTGCGCGTTTCATTTCTTGCCCCCAGTAACCAGCATTTCGCGGATTTTGCGGATATATCTTGCTGCACGGTTCTGATTTACGGTTTCACGATGATCCACCAGCGTAAAATCACGCTGGAACTGATAAACAGGCATCACGCAGTCATATTCGTATCCTTCACGGCGGTAGGTCATGCGTCGTTCACTCACGCCCTTAATCATTACCGTGCTGCCGTATTTATCGCGGTAAATATCGCCGTGCATGAATTCAGGACGAGTTTTACCGCTGGCAGTAAAGCCAGAATTTTTTGCTTTCATTTATCGAATTACGTTTTTGTTAAAGCTGTATTAATGAGATTAATGAACTGTCGCCACTTCAATTACGGCACGGATCATCACCTGCGTGAACCCACAGCCGATTAACTCTTCTTTCAATATTGCGATAGCTGCATTAACGCTGGTGGCGTTCACGTTTTGCTGATTATCAATAACGTGGCCTTGATGATTTACAGCGCGTGCGGTTATCTGAAATCGCTTAAGCATGCCTCACCCCCTGACGAATACGGGCAGCGAATACAGCAACACAGCCGGACGGGCAACAGTTACGCGCTTCTCGTTCGGTTGATGCCTCGACGTGAACAACACGGGAATCAGTCGGATTAAAGATGACAAAGCGCCAGATAAATGTGTTTTGAGAATGTTCGAGGGTAGGGGGAGTAGCCATTTGGCAGCCTCCTGTAACGTTGGGATATACCCACCGCCGGAGGTGGTAAGCTCGCTGGCGGTGGACTGTACAGGGTTACCACAACTGGTGTTACAGGAAACCAGCCTGACCGAAGTCAGCCCCATACAGCCCACCATTGATAAGGCGTGCGCGTGCGCCGATACAAAAAAAGACGCCTGGCGCGTCTGTATCGCCTGTAACTCCAGCGGGGTGGTAATCCCGACACCCGTTTTATGAGGTGCGCAGGGAGTATATCCCGTTTTCTTGCTCATGTGGTCGGATGTGTTGAAGGTGTGCCCACCACACAAATCACATTGCTCACCAGCCGGAAATATGGCATTGTTGGCTATGCATTCAAGTTTAATATATGCCTTCTGGCGACCCTCTGCGGTCGCCTTTGTTTTATTCGTAAGCAACATATTTCTTTTGTCGTTTAAGCTATGCGATTGTACGTTTCCGTTTAAAACGGAAGTGCTATTAGTTCAATTAATTCGTTCGTACGGTTTGAACTGAATAATAACATCAGCCATAATTTTTTATGGTTGAACGAAAACCTGCCCCTGTTTGGGCATTTTTGCCAGTATTCATAATGTTCTCTCTTAATTGTTTTGTTGCTTGATAGTAATCAGGCCAGCGTTAATCACACTTATGCTTCACGAGTTTCTCTCTCACGTTCTTTCAACCAGGCGAGTACCTCATCTTCATACCAGCCAATGCGACGCAGCCCGATACGGAATCCTTTGGGGAACCCGCCTTTGTTAACCATCTCCGTTAGGGTCGAATCAGATTTAATGCGTAGCAAGGCCTTTACCTCTGGTCGTAAAAGAATAGCCCTCATCCTATTTCTCCTCTGGACAGCAAAATATCGCTTTTTGAATGAAAATAACGGTAAGTAATGTAATAAGCATACAAATCTATAAAAAAGACAGTCAAGAATTATTTAATAAGAGCTATGTGATTGGTTATTTTTTAATTTTCTAACATAAAAAGAATTTAAATGTTTCTCAAAATGAGACAGTATTGAGAAAGTAATGAGACACAAATTAGCTCCTAACTGATACCAATTAGGAGCTAATAATTTTTTAAATATTTTATTTTATTCCGCGTAATCCTCTGTGCCCGCTGGCGATGGTTGTTCCGGTTGCGGCTGCTTCCACAAAATCACCCCACCAGCACATTAACACTTTACGTTTTTCCAGGTAGTTGCTTCGGTTGTATGCCCGTCTAACTTCGTTTGTGTCCACGTGGGCTAGTGCGGCTTCGATCACGTCAGGTTCAAATCCTTCTTCATTCGCCGCCGTGCTGAATATTGCGCGTAGTCCGTGAGATACCAGCACACCAGCGTAACCCATTCGTCGTAATGCTGCGTTTGCTGTCTGGCTGCTCATTGATTGCACTGGATTTTTAAGACTTGGGAAAACATGCTCCCTTCGTGCGCTAATCGGCTTCATGGCTTCAAGCACTGCCATCGCCTGAGCGCAAAGGGGGATCACATGATCACGGCGCATCTTCATGCGTCCGGCTGGTATCGTCCAGGTTGCCGCCTCAAGGTTGATTTCTTCCCACCGTGCGGCGGAGGCTTCGGCTGGGCGGGTTGCGGTTAACAACTGCCACTCAATCAGCAATCTGGTTTGCCGTTCTATGCTGGCGATCGATAAATCGTGCATTAGCTGCGGTAGTTGTTCCGGTCGGATGGTTGGCATGTGCTTTTTGGTGGGGGAAGGGAATGCCTTGCGAACGTTCGCGGCGGTGTTGATGTCAATCAGTCCACTGTTGGCAGCAAAATCCATCACTTCATTGATGCGCTGTAAAACGCGTTTCAGTGTTTCCAGGTTGCCACGTGCCTTGATGGGCGTGAGTATCTCAACAAAGCGGCGAGCGGTGAGAGTATCTATCGGTGTGTTTCCGATATACGGGAATACATATTTCTCTAGCGAGCGCCAGATGTCCTTGATCGTATTGTGGGCGAGATTCTGGTTTTTTTTCATTTCGTACCACAATGCGGCCACATTTTCGAACGTGTTGCCCTGTCGTCGAGCCTCTGCTTCGCGTTTTTGCCGTTCGTATTCCTGCGGGTCGGTTCCTGCCGCAATTAACGTCCTGTACTCGCTACGGCGTTTTCTGGCATCAGCCAGGGAGACTTCATCAAGCGATCCCAAACTAATGATTGTTCGTTTTTTGTTCGACGGTCGATAGTAGTTGAATCGCCATAGTTTCGAACCAGACGGCTTAATAACGAGAAAAAGCCCGCCGCCATCCTGTAAGGTGTATTCTTTTTCCGCTGGTTTAGCTGCTTTGATCTGTGTGGTGGTGAGTGGGGTCGCCTTTCTTGCCATACGTTTATGAATCCACGGGAAAAAACAGGTTCTAGTTATACGGATTTAGCTATGCGCCAGCCCGTATAACTAAACATATAACTAAAAAAAACGGCTGAAAACCACTGTTACCGTCGAATAACGATGACTAAAAACAATAAAAAAACCCGCTATTCAATGAATTAGCGGGCTTTTTTCATAAAAACGATAATTAATAATGGGCGATTTGGTCGGCACGAGAGGATTTGAACCTCCGACCCCCGACACCCCATGACGGTGCGCTACCAGGCTGCGCTACGTGCCGACTCGTGGCTGCTTATACTACCGTTTTCCACACCGATTGCAAGTAAGATATTTTGCTAACTGATTTATAATTAATCAGTTAGCGATAAAACGCTTCTCGTCTGTCAGCACCTGCAATAACAAACTCAACTGTGGTTTTTCGTCTCTCACTCTTTCACCACGTAAGTTGTAAGTGCGGTATTTACCGTTATTGTTCAGTACTAGCGTCATTTTCGGTGTGGTAATTGCCAGCGTATCGTTATCCGCGGCTGTTACCCAGTAATGACGGCGCTCAGGGTTGAACAAGTCCTGACCTTGTGAGTATTCGCTGGCAGGCGTGCTGACGTGTAGCAGGCGTTGCATCAGCGTGGTCATAAGATCAGTATGATCGGTCAGGGCATTAATACGCTGTGCCGGTGTGCCTGGCCAGTGAATGACTAATGGCACCTGAAGATGGCCACGTGACCAGTCAAAGGTTTCTTCATCTTCGCTCAGCGGAATGCCGCGACCAGCAGTGATAATCACCACCGTGTTGTCCAGTTTCCCGGATTCACGTAACGCATTCAGGACGCGATTGATCTGGTCATCGACATTACCAGCTGCGCGGCTATATTTCCGGGCAAATGCTTGCTGATTGCTGTCGTCAATATTGGTGCCATTGAAAGATACCCAAGAGAACCAGCGGTTATCTTCTTGCGCGTAGCGGCCAAGCCAGTTGATCCACTGCGTGGCGGTCTGCTCATCGGATTGTGTATGTACGCTCGGCATCGAGAAGTCTGACAACAATGCCTGGCGATACAGTGGACTGGTAAAGCCATCTGACGAGAATAAGCCCAACTGATAGCCTTGCTGGTTGAGCGCGGTAATTAACGCCGCAGGCGTACGGGTCGACAGAATACCGTCCATATAGCTTGGCGAGATGCCATAGAACAAGCCAAAGATACCGTTGTCGGTGGCGTTGCCTGAACTCATATGGCGCGTGAATGAAATATTTTGTTCGGCAAAACCCGCCAGTGCAGGCATCTGCTTCTCGTAGCGTGAGTAGTTCAGGCCATCGACAGTAATCAACAACACATTTTGCCCGGTGCCCATATCGCGGTAGCGCAATTCGCTTAACGGATACTGTACGGAAACAGCGTCTGGATTGCCTTGCTCGATCAGACGGCGTTGATACTCCTGCGCATCAAGCAAACCATGCTTCTCAAGAAAACGTCGCGCCGTCATCGGGTACGAAAGCGGCAGGTTAGCGCGCTGCATGGTGATAGGGCGATAGAAGTTAGCATCGGCCCAGATATACACCATGTGTGAGGCGATAAAGGCGATAAATAAGAATGCGGCCAGCGGACGGGCGAAGCGCCGACGACGCGTCAGACTGCGCAGCTTTTGCCAGCTCCACGTCGCAAACACCAGTTCAATCAATAAAATAACTGGCACGCTGATAAACATTAGCTGCCAGTCGCGCGCCATCTCATTCTCGTCCGGATTGATAACCAACTGCCAGACGATGGGATTAAGATGGAGATGGAAACGGGTAAAGACTTCGCTGTCGATCAGTAACAGCGTCATTCCCACAGTGGCCAGAATGACGGACAAAAACCTCATTAGCCTCTGTGAGCCGACGATAAAGGTCAGCGGGAAGAGGATCAGCAAGTAGGTGGCGAACACCAGAAAGCTGAAGTGGCCGATAATGCTTACATAGGAATAAATACGACCCGCAAGCGTTGTCGGCCAGTCGGCGATAAACAGGTAACGACTGCCAATGACAAGTGAGAGCAGAATGTTGAACAGTGCAAACCAGTGCCCCCAGCTGACCATCTGGGAGACTTTTTCACGGTAGCGCTGACGATGAGTTACCATAACCTGTTATCTGTTTCCCTTAGTGCGCTTTGTCTTCGTTGATCGAGGACTGCAAAGCGCGGGCAAAAGAGTTGGCAATTGCCTGGCGTTGAGCCGGGGCAATGCTGGTATTGATAAGGTTAGTGACCATGTTGCCTAACACCATCAGGGAAAGGTCGGTCGGAGCCTTATGTTTTTCCAGTACGTTGAGCAGCTCTGCGAGCAATTGTTCAACCTGTTCATCACTGTAGCGGGAAATTTGTGGCATAAATCGAAATCAGTTAGTTGATGAAAGGGCAACATATTACCGTAGCAACGGTTTTTTTTCTGCTTTTTTATGCTTTCAATCATTCTCCTTACGCAGCCTTCTGTAAAATGGCCGCCAACTTTTATTGCGTCGCTTTACCGGTGGTGGTTGAATACCGCCCGGTCTTAAAGGAGAGTTTATCATGAGTCTGGATATCAACCAGATTGCTCTGCACCAGCTTATCAAGCGTGATGAGCAGAACCTTGAGCTGGTGTTGCGCGATTCATTGCTGGAACCGACGGAAACCGTCGTTGAGATGGTGGCAGAGTTGCATCGGGTCTATAGCGCCAAGAACAAAGCCTACGGATTGTTCAGCGAAGAGAGTGAACTGGCGCAGACGCTGCGCTTGCAACGTCAGGGCGAAGAGGACTTTCTGGCATTTAGCCGCGCGGCAACCGGTCGCCTGCGTGACGAATTGGCAAAATATCCATTTGCTGATGGCGGTTTCGTCCTGTTTTGCCACTATCGTTATCTGGCAGTTGAGTATTTGCTGATTTGCGTGCTGAGCAATTTAAGCAGTATGCGCGTCAACGAAAATCTCGACATCAACCCGACCCATTATCTTGATATCAATCATGCGGATATTGTGGCGCGTATTGATTTAACTGAGTGGGAAACCAATCCGGAATCGACACGCTACCTGACTTTCCTGAAAGGGCGAGTCGGACGCAAAGTCGCCGATTTCTTTATGGATTTCCTCGGTGCCAGCGAAGGGTTGAACGCCAAAGCGCAAAACCGCGGTCTGTTGCAAGCGGTCGACGACTTCACCGCAGAAGCGCAACTGGATAAAGCAGAACGGCAGAACGTTCGCCAGCAAGTTTATAGCTATTGTAATGAGCAATTGCAGGCGGGCGAGGAGATTGAACTGGAGTCGCTGTCAAAAGAGTTGGCGGGCGTCAGCGAAGTGAGCTTCACGGAGTTTGCTGCTGAAAAAGGGTATGAACTGGAAGAGAGCTTCCCGGCAGACCGCAGCACGCTGCGTCAGTTGACGAAGTTTGCCGGTAGCGGCGGTGGCTTGACCATTAACTTTGATGCGATGCTGTTAGGTGAACGCATCTTCTGGGATCCAGCGACCGATACGCTGACCATTAAAGGTACGCCGCCAAACCTGCGTGATCAATTGCAGCGTCGGACCTCTGGCGGCAATTAATCGGGGTTGTGTTATGAATGTCAGATGCGGCGTGAACGCCTTATCTGGTCTACCCAAAATAGCAATGCCGTAATCAGGCATTGCAAAGACGCTAATCTGCAGATACAAAAAACCCCGCCGGAGCGGGGTTTTTTACAACTTATTCAGCGATTAAGCGCGAACGAAGTCGATGTGCTGCAGCTTCGGTTTGTACGGATGACGCTGTACGTCCTGAGCTTTAACTTTGATTTCTTTACCGTCAACAACGATGGTCAGAACTTCGCTGTAGAATTCAGCTTTAGCTTGCATGTTCATGACTTTGTCGTGATCCAGCTCGATAGCCAGCGGCGCTTCTTTGCCACCGTAGATGATTGCCGGGAACTTGTTAGCGGCACGCAGGCGGCGGCTCGCACCCTTACCCTGCTCTTTACGTACTTCTGCGTTGATAGTAAACATTTCTTTCTCTCTTAAATGATTCCTGCTACAGGCGACCCAGCAACAGGTAAGTGATCTGCTTTGCGTATGCAAAAGCGGGCGAGATTCTATACTCAATCGCCTTATACATCAATCAAAACTACCATTAACCGCGTAATTCGTGCGCCCGCCGAAAACGACCTTCGTAATCGAATATTTTTTCACGCACCTGCCAGTACTGGCCTTTCATTCGTGCGACGACAAAATCCGGATGGCGCAATAAGGCTTGTTGGGCGAGGATATCGGCAGCGGTGATCCAGCGCAAAGGGATGCCCGGTGTACGCGTATGTGGGCGGATAAAAAGCTGCTCGAAGGCAGTACGCTGGGCGGGCGTTTGCAGACGGAAACGCTCACTCACATCAGCGCCGTCTTCATCGTAATAGGTGATTTTCAACCATTCGCCTTTCTCGTCGTGCCCATGCTGCAAAGACATGCCGCTACAGCGTAATACCAGCGCGTCTTTCAGTCGTAGCGCCGCTTTTAACATATCATCCGGGTCAACCAGAATGGTGTCACATTCGCGGCAACGGCGGGCGGCAATATCGTTTTCCGCGTTACATTGCGGACAATTTTTAAAACGGAAACGGAAGTCACACTGTTCGCGATGGCCGTCGCTATCTTCAAACCATCCCTGACAGCGGCGACCAAAGTGTTCAATCAATGTCCCATCGGCGGTAGTTTTGCCCCAAAAGGTGTTGGCAAAGCCACAGGCAGGGCAGAAAACCTGCACCGGGACGTTGTCACTTTTGCCTTTCGGTGTACCAACTTCCGGTGCGTAGAGGTCATGAGGATTGCCCGCATAATCGAGAATTAAGCAATCTGTTTTACCCGGCGCCAGACGCAGACCGCGCCCGACAATTTGTTGGTAAAGGCTCACTGATTCGGTAGGGCGCAGAATGGCGATAAGATCGACGTGCGGGGCGTCAAATCCGGTGGTCAGCACCGCAACGTTGACCAGATAGCGAAAACGCTGGGCTTTAAAATCTTCAATTAATACATCGCGCTCAGCGCCGGGCGTGTCGCCAGTAATCAGTGCAGCATCTTCTGCGGGTAGCAAACCGACAATCTCTTTTGCGTGTTCAACCGTCGCGGCGAAAATCATCACCCCTTTACGCTTTTCGGCGAACTCCATAATCTGGCTGATGATGTGCGGTGTAATGCGTTGCTGTTTTTTCAGCTCGCGGTTGAGATCAGCTTCGCTGAACAGCCCGTTACTCTGTGCCTGCAAGCGGCTGAAATCGTATTGCACTACCGGCATATCCAGCCGTTCTGGTGGCGTCAGATAGCCGTGTTTAATCATATAACGCAGCGGTAGCTCATAAATGCAGTCACGGAAAAGGGCTTTCTCATCGCCGCGTACCATGCCGCGATAATGAAACTGGTAAATCCAGCCTTTGCCCAGCCGAAAGGGCGTGGCAGTCAGCCCCAGCAGGCGTAAGTGGGGATTCACTTTTGTCAGGTGAGTGAGGATTTGCTGATACTGGCTCTCTTCGTCGTCACCAATACGGTGGCATTCATCGACAATCAACAGCGAAAATTCACCCTGAAAGGCATCAAGATTACGGGCGACCGATTGCACGCTGCCAAATACCACTTTACCGTGGCTCTCCTTGCGTTTTAGCCCGGCGGCAAAAATATCGGCTTCCAGCCCCAACGCCTGGTATTTAGCATGGTTCTGCGCCACCAGTTCTTTGACGTGTGCCAGCACCAGAACTCGACCACGCGCCAGCCGTGCCAGTTCGGCAATCACCAGGCTTTTACCTGCTCCGGTAGGCAGCACGATAACGGCAGGGGTTTTATGACGACGAAAATGGTTGAGCGTGGCATCCACGGCTTCTTGCTGGTATGGACGAAGTGTAAAAATCATGGTTTAGCGTAGGTAGATTAATCTGCTAATAGTATGCCACGGATCTTTTTCCCTTGAGGGAAGTTATTAGACCGCTATACTGGGCAGACAACAGTTCTGATTTTCGGGTCTATGCCCGACCTCCGTTTTTTACAGGCAAAATCACACACATGCGACTTGATAAATTTATCGCACAGCAACTCGGTGTTAGCCGTGCTATTGCCGGGCGTGAAATCCGCGGCAATCGTGTCACCGTCGATGGCGAAATCGTCCGCAATGCAGCGTTCAAACTGCTCCCTGAGCACGATGTAGCTTATGACGGCAATCCGCTGGCGCAGCAACACGGCCCACGTTATTTCATGCTCAACAAGCCCCAGGGCTATGTTTGCTCAACTGATGACCCGGATCACCCAACGGTGCTCTATTTTCTGGATGAACCTGTGGCGTGGAAACTGCACGCGGCGGGGCGGTTGGATATTGATACCACCGGTCTGGTGCTGATGACTGACGACGGTCAGTGGTCGCATCGCATTACTTCTCCGCGTCATCATTGCGAGAAGACCTATCTGGTGACGCTTGAATCACCCGTAGCTGACGATACGGCAGAGCAATTTGCTAAAGGCGTACAGCTGCATAACGAAAAAGATCTCACTAAGCCAGCGGTGCTGGAAGTGATTACCCCTACGCAGGTCCGTCTGACCATCAGTGAAGGGCGTTATCATCAGGTTAAACGCATGTTCGCCGCCGTGGGTAACCACGTGGTTGAGCTGCATCGTGAACGCATTGGCGGTATTACTCTGGATGAAGATTTAGCCCCAGGTGAATATCGTCCATTAACTGCAGAAGAAATTGCCAGCGTCGGTTAACACTTTCATTTTATTCAGGAGCCCGTTGTGACCACTCGACAGCATTCGTCGTTTGCTATTGTCTTTATTCTTGGCCTTTTGGCCATGTTAATGCCGCTGTCGATTGATATGTATCTGCCCGCGCTGCCAGTGATTTCAGCGCAGTTTGGTGTGCCAGCGGGCAGCACGCAGATGACCCTGAGTACTTATATTCTGGGTTTTGCGTTGGGGCAGTTAATCTACGGGCCGATGGCGGATAGCTTCGGGCGCAAGCCGGTTGTCCTCGGTGGTACGCTGGTGTTTGCCGCGGCGGCGGTGGCGTGCGCGCTGGCGCAAACCATCGATCAGCTGATTGTGATGCGTTTCTTCCACGGTCTGGCGGCGGCTGCGGCCAGCGTGGTTATCAACGCTTTGATGCGCGATATCTACCCGAAAGAAGAGTTCTCGCGGATGATGTCGTTTGTCATGCTGGTGACCACCATTGCACCGTTGATGGCACCGATTGTTGGCGGTTGGGTGCTGGTGTGGTTGAGCTGGCATTACATCTTCTGGATCCTCGCTGTGGCGGCAATTCTGGCTTCGGCAATGATCTTCTTCCTGATCAAAGAAACGTTACCGCCGGAGCGTCGCCAACCGTTCCACATTCGTACCACTATCGGTAACTTTGCTGCGCTGTTCCGCCATAAGCGTGTCCTGAGTTATATGCTGGCCAGTGGTTTCAGCTTTGCCGGGATGTTCTCGTTCTTAAGCGCCGGACCGTTTGTTTACATTGAAATCAACCACGTTGCGCCGGAAAACTTTGGTTATTACTTTGCGCTAAACATTGTTTTCCTGTTCGTGATGACCATCTTTAACAGCCGCTTCGTTCGCCGTATTGGTGCGTTAAATATGTTCCGCTCGGGGTTGTGGATACAATTTATTATGGCGGCGTGGATGGTTATCAGCGCGCTACTGGGGCTGGGATTCTGGTCGCTGGTGGTTGGCGTTGCGGCGTTTGTGGGCTGCGTATCGATGGTGTCTTCTAACGCGATGGCGGTGATTCTGGACGAATTCCCCCATATGGCGGGAACTGCGTCGTCGCTGGCAGGAACCTTCCGTTTTGGTATTGGCGCCATTGTTGGCGCACTGCTTTCGCTGGCGACGTTTAACTCTGCATGGCCAATGATCTGGTCCATTGCTTTCTGTGCGACCAGTTCCATTCTCTTCTGTCTTTACGCCAGTCGACCGAAAAAACGGTGATCTATTGCACAACGGGGAAGCTAAAAGGCTTCCTTTGTTGATGCATGTCAACCGCAAATCTATCATTCCCCCGATATATGTTTATTTTATGTAAACTCAATTTATGTAAAAAGTCACATCATTGTAGTTAAAAAGGTTGAGTTAGATCGCAGAAACGGGTACATATAGCCCCGCAAACGTGACCACGCCCGCAGATATCATTTAAATCAGAACAATAGCGGCCACGCAGGCGAGGCATCAATCTTTACGATCTGTTGAAGGACAGATTGTTGATGGTGTGTTAAAATTAATGTAAATAAATTGTGAAGTAAATGTGCTTCCGGGGAAAATAAGTGACTTCATTACAACTCTCAATCGTCCATCGACTGCCGCAGAACTATCGTTGGTCTGCAGGTTTCGCAGGTTCGAAAGTTGAACCGATTCCGCAAAATGGACAGTGCGGCGACAACAGCCTGGTGGCGCTTAAATTACTTAGCCCTGATGGCGATAACGCATGGTCGGTGATGTACAAACTCAGCCAGGCATTAAGCGATATTGAAGTTCCGTGCTCTGTTCTCGAGTGCGAAGGTGAGCCATGTCTGTTTGTGAATCGTCAGGACGAGTTTGCGGCGACGTGTCGACTGAAAAATTTTGGTGTGGCCATTGCCGAACCTTTCTCAAACTACAATCCATTTTAAGCGTCAGCTCAACGCCAGTAGCTGACGCGTATACTCCTGCTGCGGTGCGGCAAACACGCGCGCGCACGGTCCTTGTTCCACCACTTCTCCCTGTCGCAGCACGATAACCTGATGACACAACGCGCGGACAACGTGCAAATCATGGCTGATAAACAAATAGGCCAGTTGATGCTTTTGTTGCAATGATTTCAATAGCGTCAATATTTGCGCTTGTACCGTTTTGTCGAGCGATGATGTCGGTTCATCAAGAATGATCAGCGAAGGCTTAAGAATCAATGCCCTGGCAATCGCAATACGTTGCCGCTGACCACCCGAGAATTCCGCCGGATAACGGTGGCGCGTTTCAGGATCTAACCCCACTTCATGCATCACGGCTATCACTTGTTCTTCGCGTTGCACGGCAGAGAGCGTCGGCTGGTGAACCCGTAACCCTTCCTCAATAATCTGCAACACGTTGAGTCGTGGGTTGAGCGAGGAGTTTGGATCCTGAAATACCACCTGAATGCGATGGCGAATGGGCAATAGCTGGCGACGAGTTAAATTTTGTAATGGCTGACCGTCAAAAACGATGTTGCCCTGAGAGTTAATCAACCGCAGTAGCGCCAGCCCCGTTGTGCTTTTACCGGAACCAGACTCGCCTACTAAGCCCAGCGTTTCACCCGCTTGCAGCGTAAAACTGATGTTTTTGACGACCACGTTATGATCGACGACACGTTTCAGTAGCCCTTTGCGAATGGGGAAGGCGACCTGAAGCTGTTCAACATCAAGCAACGTTGAGGCCGGTTCTGGCAACGGCACCGGGTCGCCTGACGGTTCACTGTTGAGTAGTTTTTGCGTGTAAGGATGTTCAGGGGAGGCAAAGAGCGTAACGGCGTTATTTTGCTCCACACAGCGACCATTTTGCATTACCGCCACGCGGTGGGCCAGTTTTCTGACAATACTGAGGTTATGAGTAATAAACAGCATACCCATATTCAGTTCATGTTGCAGTTCGCGCAACAGCTGCAAAATCTGCGCCTGGACAGAGACGTCCAGTGCGGTGGTTGGTTCATCGGCAATTAATAATTCCGGTCGCGTTAACAGCGCCATCGCAATCATCACCCGCTGGCGTTCACCGCCGGAGAGCTGATGCGGGTAATCTGTCAGCCGCTTTGCCGCTTGGCGGATACCGACGCGATCAAGGCAGTTAAGAATTTCGCTACGCGCCGCTTCCCGACGCATTCCGCGGTGGAGTGAAAGCACTTCATAAAGCTGTTTTTCCAGTGTATGCAATGGGTTTAATGACACCATCGGCTCCTGGAAAATCATGGCAATCTTATTACCGCGTACGCCACGCAATGTTTGCTCGCTGGCATGAAGCAGTGATTCGCCATGAAAACGGATATCGCCAGAGAGATATTCAACCGGCGGGGAAGGGAGCAGGCGTAAAATTGACAGCGCGGTAACGCTTTTGCCAGAACCTGACTCACCCACCAGCGCCAGCGTTTCGCCAGCCTCAATGTGTAGTGAAACATCATTCACTACGGTACGAACAGTTTGCTGATGGCGAAAACCCACCGACAAATTATCAATCGCTAACAGAGTTTGCGTCATGCTACACCGCCTTATTAGGATCAAATGCGTCGCGGACGGCTTCACCAATAAAGATCAGCAAAGACAACAATATCGCCACCGACAAGAAGGCAGTGATCCCAAGCCACGGAGCCTGAAGGTTATTTTTCCCTTGTAGCAGCAGTTCGCCGAGTGATGGTGAACCGAGCGGCAGACCGAAGCCGAGGAAATCGAGCGAGGTCAGGGTGGTTATCGAACTACATAAAATAAACGGTAAAAAGGTGAGAGTAGCGACCATGGCATTCGGCAACATATGACGCAGGATGATACTGCGATCGCTGACGCCAAGCGCCTGCGCTGCGCGGATGTAGTCGAAATTACGGGTACGTAAAAACTCAGCCCGCACCACGCCGACCAGACTCATCCAGCCAAATAAGACAGTAATTGCCAGCAGCCACCAGAAGTTAGGCTGTACGACGCTGGAAAGTAAAATAATCAAAAACAGCGTCGGCATCCCCGACCATACTTCAATAAAGCGTTGCCCCCAGAGATCGACTTTACCGCCGTAATAACCTTGCAGCGCCCCCGCCAGCACGCCCATTACACTGGAGCAGAGTGTCAACATCAGACCAAACAGAACCGAGATCCGCGTGCCATACAGAATGCGCGCCAGCACATCGCCGCCGTTGGCATCCGTTCCCAGCCAGTTTTGCCGGGAAGGTGGGGAGGGGAAGGGCTTGTCGGTGGAAAAGTTGATACTGGTAGCGCCAAAGCGAATCGGCGCCCACAATACCCAGCCTTTATCTTCCAGCCGTTGTTTCAGCCACGGGTCCTGATAATCAGCCTGACTTGCCAGCGGGCCGCCAAAATCACTCTCACTGTAGTTTTTCAGCAACGGGAAATACCAGCTGCCGTCATAACGTACCAGCAATGGCTTATCGTTGGCGATCAGTTCAGAACACAAACTCAAACCAAACAAGATGAGGAAAATCCATAACGACCAGTAGCCTCGGCGATTATGACGAAAACGCGCCCAACGGGCCTGATTGACGGGGCTGAGTCGCGACATTAGCGTCCCTCAAAATCAATACGAGGATCGACCAGCGTATAGCTGATATCACTGACAATATTCAGCAGCAGGCCAATCAGGGTGAAAATGTACAGGGTGCCAAACATCACCGGATAATCGCGCGAGACGGTTGCTTCGTAGCCCAGTAAACCGAGGCCATTGAGCGAAAACATCACTTCAATTAACAGAGAGCCGGTGAAAAACATGCTGATAAACGTCGCCGGAAAACCGGCAATCACCAGCAGCATGGCGTTGCGGAACACATGTTTCCAGAGAATGTTTTTCTCACTTACCCCTTTCGCACGTGCGGTCACCACGTATTGCTTACGCACTTCATCAAGGAATGAGTTTTTTGTCAGCATGGTCAGCGCCGCAAAGCCGCCAATCACCGTAGCCAGCACCGGCAGCGTGATATGCCACAGATAATCCGTGATTTTCTGATACCACGGCAGCGAATCAAAGTTAGCGGAAACCAGGCCGCGTAGAGGGAACAGGTCGAAATAGCTGCCGCCCGCGAAGAAGACAATCAGCAGGATGGCGAACAAAAAGGCTGGAATGGCGTAGCCGATGATGATAAATGCGCTGCTCCAGACATCAAAGCGGCTGCCGTTATAAACGGCTTTGCGAATACCCAGCGGAATCGACACCAGATAGATAATCAGCGTGCTCCACAATCCGAGGGTGATGGAAACAGGCAGACTGTCTTTAATCAGCGTCAGCACCGAGGCGCTGCGAAACAGGCTGTCGCCAAAATCAAAGCGAATGTAGTCCCAAAGCATTTTGAAGTAACGTTCGTGGATCGGCTTATCGAAACCGTAGCGATGGGTGATCTCAGCGATCACTTCGGGATCTAACCCGCGTCCGCCACGGTAATTACTGTCGCTGATATTGCCGACGCCCGTTTGCGCATGGCTGGCACGAACGCCTTCGCCGCCTGCGCCGGGTAATACTCCGGCATTACCAAACTCAATGGCGGCGATGGCCTGGTCGACGGGGCCGCCAGGCGCAATTTGCACGATGAAAAAGTTGATGGTGATAATCGCCCATAATGTTGGGATCACCAGCAACAGACGGCGAATCAGGTAAGCGCCCATCTACTCTCCCTGTTTGCTGGCGGACGGCAGTTTGGCCGCTTTATTGACGTCATACCACCAGGTATCGATACCGAGGCTATAGATGGGGCGCACGGCTGGCTGGGAGAATTTATCCCACCAGGCGAGACGGTCTTCCGCCATGTACCACATCGGCAACATGTAATAATTCCACGTTAATACGCGATCCAGGGCGCGCCCCAGAGGCAGCAATTTTTCTTTATTTCCCTGGGCGGCAATAATTTGGTTAATTAGCGAGTCGATAACCGGGCTTTGCACGCCGGGGGCATTATAAGTGGAGTTGATATATTCCGATGACCAGGAAATCTGTAAATCGGAACTGGGCCACGGCATCGCCCGCCACACGCGCGGCATCATGTCATAGTCGCGGCTGCGCATTCGGTTGGTGATTTGCGAGTTATCCACCTTGCGAATGTCCATGTTGATACCCAGCCGTTGCAGGCTATGTTGGAACGGCAATACCCACTGACTATTGCTGCTTGCAGGAAGCAATAATTCAAAGCTGAGTGGCTGGCCTGTGGTGGCATTAACGCGTTGCTGACCTTTCAGCACCCAGCCTGCATCGTTGAGAAGTTTGTCGGCTTTTAACAGGTTGTCACGGTCGTAGCCATCGCCTTTGGACACTGGTGGCTGGTAGATTTGCGTGAACACTTCTGGCGGTAGATCTTTTTTCATTGGCGCCAGAAGCACCAGCTCAGCGGCGTCGGGGTAATTTCTGGCCGCGTATTCGGTATTCTGAAAATAACTGTTCGTGCGACTCCAGGCATTGTAAAACAACGCCTTATTCATCCATTCAAAGTCAAAGGCGAGGGTGATGGCTTCCCGGACCCGGCGATCGCTGAATACCGATCGTTGAATATTAAACGCCAGCCAGCGCGTATCCTGGGCTGATTCGTTCTTTTGCTCATCTTTGATAATGTATTTTTTATCGAAATTCTTACCGGTATAGCGCGTAGCCCAGTTTTTGGCGTCGTTTTCCATACGCAAATCAAAGGCGCCAGCTTTAAACGCTTCGAAGGCAACATTATCGTCGAGATAATAATCGTAGCGTATGGTATCGAAATTCCAGCGACCACGATTTACCGGTAAATCGGCCGCCCAGTAATCTTTAACGCGAGAATAGACAATATTCTGGCCCATTTTCCAGGATGTAATGCGGTACGGACCACTGGCCAGCGGAGGTGTAGAGAGCGGGTCGCTAAGTTTATGATCCTTCCAGTACTTTTCTGGAAATACCGGCAGCGAAAACAGACTCAGCATATCTTCTTTGCCTGGTTTGGCTAATTCAATACGCACGGTTAATGGCGCTATGGCTTTGACCGTTGTGCCTTTGTATACCAGGCGAAACTGCGGCACGCCCTCGGTCATAAATTTTTGAAAAGTAAACTCAACGTCGCGCGCCGTAATCGGCGAACCATCATGAAAACGGGCGCGCGGATTGATAGCGACTTCTACCCAGGAATAATCGTCAGCATAGCGTGCGCTTTCGGCAATCAGCGGGTAATAACTGCCGGGTTCGTCATCGGAAGTGGTAAATAGCGTGTCGTACAGTTGCTCGGTGCGTGCGCCGGGGTTTCCGCGTAGTGCATAGCGGTTAAAATTATCGAAGGTACCAATGGAGGATAACGTTATTTGCCCACCCTTCGGCGCAGCAGGATTCACATAATCAAAATGGTTGAAATTAAAAGCATACCGGGGTTCCCCCAGCACCGCAAAGGCATAGCTTTCCTTGATAGCTTGCGCCTGCGCACCGAAGGTGAACAGGGTGATAAACAGCAGCAGTATGCGCACAATCATCTGCAACGGATTTCCTTTTACTCATCATTAGCCGCAATCCGGCATGCTTCAACTATGAATAATAAGGGACACAAGCACACCTTACCACTGCGGCGTATGCGGTTTCTCCAGCCAGCGGACAAAATCATCTATCGGTAAGGGACGGCTAATCCAATAGCCTTGCAGGAAATTAACACCGCGCTCACGTAGCCAGCGCGCCTGTTCCGGTGTTTCGACACCTTCAGCAACCGTCAGCATATTGAGACGTTTCGCCAGCGTGAGCACCGCGTCAAGCACCGGAGATGTGACCGTTTCCGTACCTATAGCATTGATAAACCCACGGTCAATTTTCAGATACTCGAGCGTGAAGCGTTCCAGATAGATAAGCGCACTGTGTCCGGTGCCGAAGTCATCAATAGCAATTTCCACGCCGACAGAGTGCAGCCAGGCGAACAGTTTTGTGGCCTCATGCTCTTTCAGCATATCGCGCTCGGTTATCTCCAGTACAATCTGGAAATGGTGCGCGGGTAGGGAGGCGAGCAGCCGATGTATATCCGCTTTAAAGCTCTCGCTGTGCAGATGTTCCGGTGCGATATTAATGCCAAACTTTATGCCCACCGGCAGTACGTTTTGTAATTCAGCCGCATCACGGGCTATAAGCTCAAACAGATGCTGGGTCAGCGGCACGATCATCTTTTGCGATTCGGCATATTGAATGAAGGCATCCGGCGGGATTTCACCTGCAACAGGATGACGCCAGCGTAGCAGCACTTCCAGGCCCGTGACCCGCAGCGTTGGCGTATCAACCACCGGTTGATACACCAGGTAAAATTGCTCACGTTTGATAGCAGCCATAATTTCTCTGCCAGGGCGCATACGCACACTCATCAGGTAATAGCAGAGCAGGCCAACGACAGTTCCACTCATACCGCCCAGTAAAAACGCATACCACACATCGTTCCATGTCCAGTCATCAGCATAAAGACGCACAGTCAGCGGAATGCCTGTTATTTTGGTTTCGCGTACGGGTTTGCCGGATAACTCACGGACGTTCATCAAATGCGACGAAAATGTCGAAAGCACGGTATCGCCAATAATGAGTGCGATCCCGTCGAAATCTTGCTGACGAGAGCTATAGAGAAGATATGGCGTCAGGTGCAGGTTTAATGCTGCAAAAACGCCGCTATTTTTCAATAAAGGGTTGCGATACCAGATGACGATAGCGGGTTTGTTGGGCACCATTGGCGTGCCTGGCAACATCGCCATATCGACGTCTTTGTTAATATCGAGCGCCGGGATCAACTCATTGAGCGGTATATCCATTTCCCCCGTCGCTGATGAACAAAAGCTCTTTTTATCCTTCACCAGCACAAATGTGCGAACATTCATGCTAAACGCCGCGCGGGCAGTTAGTTCAGGGTTAGCCTGCTGACAGGTATCTAAGGTGAGCGGCTGTAGGCGGTCAGTGGTTAATTTCAGGTCGGCGAAGTAGGTATCGAGATACTTTTGTACGTCGGTAATCAGTGTGTCGTATTTGACTTCGTGTTTATGCCAGGCAACCAAAAACTGAAGACAGCTGACCAGTATTGCAATCATCACGCCCGCAATAATGCAGGTAAGCAGGATCTTACGTCCGGAAGAGGGAGCGCGTATGAACATGGTTCCGTTAATATTCCCGAGATTACGACAACGCTGAAGTGGAAGAGAATGACGGGACTATAGCCTGGTTCAAGGCACGGAAACATCATTTTCTATGATGAATGAAAACAAAAAAGCACTGCTTAAGCAGTGCCTTCAGTTAACTCGTCAGGATAGCCAAGGGATTGCATCCAAACGGTTTATTAGCTGCGGCTAAGAACCCGACGTGCTTCGTTGTAACGCTTTTTCCAGTACGGCTCATTCATGCTGGAAATAATAACACCACTGCTGGTGGAAGCATGAACGAACTGATTGTTGCCGATATAAATACCGACATGGCGTCCAGTTGAACCAGCACGGAACAGAACTAAGTCACCTGTACGTAAATTACTGCGGGAAACTGACTTGCCCATTTCCTGCTGTTCATAAGTTGAACGAGGAAGTTCTAAGCCAAATTGTTCGCGGAATGTACGCTGTACGAAACCAGAACAATCGATACCTTTTTTAGTGCTGCCACCCAGACGATAACGTACGCCTTTCCAGTCAGCATACTGATCCATAATTCGCGATTTTACGTCGACATTACGAACCAGATTTTCAAATTCATCCTGAGAAGCTTGCAGTGATGATGTTTCACTACCCACTGCACGTGTCTCAGGATGCATATTCTTTGCGGTGTTATTTGCACTACATGCAGAAAGCAGAACCGCTACTGCAATCGCGGGAATCCCGCGCAAGATATATCTCAAAATCGGTTGAGATTTGACCATGTTGTTTGTTTTCCCTTGAAGTCCTTAACGACAAATATCGTTATAAAAAAATGCCAAGCGACACGAGACTAATTACCTGGGCACGTTGAAACAATTCCTTAAGGCCAAATCTGTGGACTAACGCACAAAATTATATGCTGTGAGGATAATCTACCGCCGAGGCAAAACGTGTTCGAGATTACCCGATTGACGCGGTCTTGGCGAGCGGTTTTACATGATTTTTTATAAGAAAAAGTGATACAGAAAGTTAATAAACGGGATTGGTCAATTAAAGCACTGTTGTCTAAAAGACGCGCAATCCATTCATTTGCTTAGAGAATGATCATTTCACTTAATGAACGAGAGCAAAGTCGCACATCATCAGGATTATCCCTACTATGAAAATAAACCTGATGATGTTAATTACTGTGAGTTATTTGTTTTATGAATGTTTATTTTTTCCAGGCAATGATTTGTCAAAAAAGGCGATTAATTGATCACTTAAAGGTGTCATTAGCCACCAGGGCAACCCAATCAATATCACCGTCATGGAACCGACAATGATATCGGTAAACCAATGTGCGCCAATCATCACTCTGGGAAATGCAAAAACCACAAATATAATAAGGGCGATTACTCCTGCGACTTTTCCGAAATATCGCCACATAAAAGCGGAAAAAATAAGCAGCATCATGCCATGATCGCCGGGAAAACTATCTCGTGAGGCATCTTTCGTTGGAACAGATAGCAGTTCGCTGACGCGGTTAATATCTGTAAAGGTCAATGTCGGACTGGCCCGTTTTACCGGAATAAATGCCTGGCCCAACTGGTTTAATACCACTGCGGTTAACAGCATGACCAGACCAATAATCACAATACGCCGTCTGCCGGGTGCGTTTTCTTTCAGCCAGAAACTCAGCATCAGTATTCCCATCGCCAGCAGTGAACAACCGTCGAAGGCGCGATTATTAGTCAACGCAACCAGCCATAAAAGAGTCTTGCTTTCGACCAGTTTCTGATTAAAAAAATAAAAAATATCCGCGTCAATTGGCAACCAGAATCCATGATTGACGGGAATGTACCAGGAAAGAAACAGCGCGAGGCCGACAATATTTAACAGCACTATTTGCGGCAAATTTTTGATCATATTTTCTCTAATTATCTTACTGAAAAACGCAGGCAACCTTACGCGTTGGTCGCTAAACGAAGCTTCAACAGCGCGCTCTGTAAGGCGTTCCAGTCAGTTTCGCTGCTGGAAATCAGCTCAATGCGGCTATCTGGTGGTGCAACGTTTTGCGTTTCAATGTGCAGGTCATCGCCCTGACGGTTGATGCGCACAAGACCTTCTGGTATCCGCATCACGCCTTTTACGCGTCCGACCGGCGCAAGTCGCGCCCATTCCAGAATGCCAATGGTGTCGAACACGGTATCAGCGTCGAATATCCAACCGCAGGCCTGGTGTCCTTGTCCGCTATTCAGACTGCGACGCCAGCGTTGATGCTCTGGCAGGCTTAATGCCGCTAATCCTTTTTTCTCGTTATGTTGATGCGAATGGGCAGCGCTGGCGGGTAACTCAGTTAAATTTCGACGAGGTAAATCCAGAAGATGACCTTCAATTTGCCCATGATCGCTGTGAATTAATTGCCGTTCGCCACCGTTTTGTTGCCACCAGCGTTGTAACGCTTGCTCGCTTTCTGGCGTAGCACGGTCGGATTTATTGGCGACAATGATGTCTGCGGCAGCCAGTTGATCACGGAAGTTTTCATTACCGACGCTTTTTTCGTCCAGCAGCAGGCGCGGATCGAGAATGCACAACGTGGCGCGCAGATCGATCCACGGTTCATAGACCGGCGCGGTTAACAGATCGAGGATCTGTTTCGGATGACCCAGTCCGGTCGGCTCTATCAGCAAGCGGTCTGGTTTTCCCTGGCGCAGTAAGGTATTCAACCCTACCTGCATGGGTAAACCATTAACGCAGCACATGCAGCCGCCGGGGATCTCTTTCAGCAATGCGCCGCTATCAGCGAGCAAAGCACCATCAATTCCGACTTCCCCAAATTCATTAACCAGAACCGCCCATTTTTCGTTGGGATCTTTGTGGGCTAGCAGATGAAGAATAGAGGTTGTTTTCCCGCTGCCGAGAAAACCGGTGATGAGGTTGGTCCTGGTCACAACGGCTCCGCAATAATCAGATGAGTTAACTGTGCGTTAATCCTGGCTAAAAAAGGCGGAAAAGAGAAGAGAGAGGGCGGACGAAGCGATGCTCCATCCGCTTTAACCGCAGAAATCGTTAAATTTTGAGGGTGTTTAATAGCGCCTGATGCGCGCCGAACTGCGTGATTTGTTGCCAGGCTTGTTCGATGGCCTGCACAAAATGCGGGTTATCTGGCAGATCATCACCGAACACTTCACGCAGGGAAAGCAGGGTGGTGACGCGTTGTTCACTACTGCTGCCCGCAACAAGTTCGCGAATTTTATCGCTAAGCGGATCGCGAACATCAATGGCATTTCCGGCATCATCTACGCCGCTGACGTAACGCATCCAGCCAGCAACGCCTAATGCCAGCAACGACCAGTCCGTTTTGCGCGCCAGATGGATGCGAATCCCTGCCAACATGCGTTGCGGTAATTTTTGACTGCCATCCATCGCGATTTGCCAGGTCCTATGTTTCAGCGCTGGATTGGCAAAACGTTCAATTAACGTATCCGCATAGTATGTTAAATCGACATCTTTAATCCGTAGCGTTGGCGCTTGCTCCTCCAGCATTAATGTTCTGGCGGCATGGCGAAATGCGCGGTCCTGCATGCAATCACTAATATGGGCGAATCCAGCCAGGTAGCCCAGATAAGCGAGAAAAGAGTGGCTGCCATTAAGCATGCGCAGTTTCATCTCTTCCCACGGCAGGACATCATCCACCATTTGTACACCTGCGACTTCCCAGGCAGGACGCCCAGCGACGAAGTTATCTTCCACCACCCACTGGATAAACGGTTCGCAGCTAATCGCGCAGGGATCATTCACCCCCAGATGCTGGCTGATTTCCGCCAGTGATTCGTCGGTTGCAGCCGGAACAATGCGGTCGACCATGGTTCCCGGAAAACTGACGTGTTCTTTTATCCACCCGGCGAGTTCTGGCGAACGTTTTTCTGCCATTCCCAGCACCGCGTTTTTCACCACATGGCCATTGTCGGGAATATTGTCGCAGGAGAGCACGGTAAACGGTGTAAGGCCGCGCTCACGGCGGCGTTTCAGTGCTTCGACGAGAATACCTGGCGCGGAGTGAGGTTCTTCAGGGGTTTGTAGATCGTGAATAATCCGCGGATTGCTGGTGTCGAGTGCACCGGTGGCTGGGTCAATACAATAGCCTTTTTCGGTAATCGTCAGGGAAACAATTGCCACCTGTGGCTCGCAAAATTTCTCAATAATTGCCGCTAAGGAATCCAGTTTTGCATTCAGGCATTCGTGAACGGCACCGACGATTATCGCCTGATTGCCGTCCGCACCTTTCTCCAGCACGGTATATAAATGGTTCTGTGCGCGGAGCTGGCTCATCAGTTGATCACCGCTGAACAAGCTGATTTCACAGATCCCCCAGTCGCCGCCCTGGGCATTCAGCACACGATCGGTCAGTAACGCCTGATGTGCGCGGTGAAAGGCTCCAAAGCCAAAATGAACGATACGTGATTGCAACTGCTGGCGATCGTAGCGTGGAGCGTGTACATGATGCGGGAGCGTAACGGAGGCGATTGTATTCATAGGAGTCACGTCTTAGTAACGATTAATTAACAATGACAGTGTAAAGTTATATGACAGCAATTGAAATTGGTCTGGATTGTTAATGCGATGAAGTGTGAGGGCGATCAATCAACGAGTGAATATTGCGGGCGTAAGGTGTTCAGGAAGCGCAAAATAGAAGATTGGTATAATAAATTAAAAAAGGGACAGCCTGAGCTATCCCTTTTCTGCATGCGGCTGAAGTTAGTCAGCACGCCCCATATAACGGCGTTCTTCGATATGGATACGAATTTTTTCGCCCGGGCTTAAGTATTCTGGTACCTGAATCACCAGACCAGTGCTCAATGTCGCCGGTTTGTTACGGGCGCTGGCAGATGCCCCTTTGATGCCTGGTGCGGTTTCAACGATTTCCAGATCAACGGTCTGCGGCAGCTCAAGCGCCAGCAGTTGACCGTCCCAGGTCAGCACCTGCATGTCCGGCATGCCGCCCTCTGGCATAAACAGCAACTCTTCTTCAATCTGATCTTTGGTGAAGGTATACGGGGTATAGTCTTCTTTATCCATAAAGACATATTCGTTACCATCGACATAGGAGAAGTCAACGTAACGGCGGGTCAGCGTCACGGTGTCAACGATATCATCACCTTTGAAACGCTCTTCTACTTTCAGCCCGGTACGGACATCAGAAAAACGCATTTTGTACAGCGTAGCGGCACCGCGGGCAGTGGGCGACTGAATATCAATATCCTTAACCAGCAGCAGTTTGCCGTTGTAATTCAGTACCATACCTTTTTTAATTTCGTTCGCTCTTGGCATCGAAAAATTCCTGTAGTCGAAAATGTCAAAAATATCGCGACAAAGTACTCGCGACAGGCCTTTCGGGCAAGTGGTATTCGCACTTTTGCTGGTGCAAAAAAGGTGGTACTGTGCGCGCTCATCAATCCGGTGGTTAACCTTAAGAGAACAACGTATGGAATGCCGTCCGGGTTGCGGGGCGTGTTGCACTGCCCCTTCAATTTCCAGCCCTATTCCCGGTATGCCAGATGGCAAGCCCGCCAATACGCCCTGCATTCAGCTTGATGAACAGCAACGCTGTAAAATTTTCACCTCGCCACTGCGACCTAAAGTCTGTGCAGGCTTACAAGCCAGTGCTGAAATGTGCGGTAACTCGCGTCAGCAGGCCATGACCTGGCTTATCGATCTGGAAATCCTGACCGCGCCTTAAACATCTTTAATCCGCAGTAAGCAAAACAGAGTGGCGATAATCATCACCATCGCAAACCAGAACACAGCGTGATAATTCCAGATCTCGGCGACGATGCCCGCCACTGATCCTGCGATGATCCAGCCCACGCGCGACGTGTTGGTATAGAGCGTGGTGGCTGAACCTGCCTGACCGGGCATCAAATCCTGAAAATAGAGCATCCCGATGCCGCCCAGAATGCCAATAAAAATAGCATTTAGCAGCTGCAAGCCCAACAGAATGGCAGGTGAATGCGCCATCAGCATTCCTGCGTAAAAACAGACGCCACCCACGGCAGCAACGCGCATTAAGAAACGCTTACCCAGACGTTTGGCAAAATATCCGGCAATCAACATGGTCGGGATTTCCAGCCCGGCGGCGGTCCCCATCATCACACCGGCCAGTTTCTCGGGAAGATGCAGTTCGTTGATAATAAATAGCGGCATGTTGATGATGTACAGGCTGTTCGAGCCCCACATCAATGTACAAATGACAAACAGCAGCAGCGTATCGCGACGGTTACGGCGCGGCGCTTCAACCGTGCCGGTCGCCAGCGGAAGCTCTTTTTGCATCGACGGTAAAAACAGCCACACCATCACGCCGCAAACAATAAATGCTACCGCTGCGCTCAGATACATTACCGTAAAGCTGAAACCCATCGCTAAGGCATAAGCCAGCGGTGGGCCAATGACCCATGCCAGTGAAACCTGAGCGCGTAAAAAAGAGCTGAACATCACAGCCTCACGTCCGGTTTTGTCGGCATGTTCACGGGCAAGGGCAAACATTTGCGGGTTAGCGGTCGAGCCAAAGCTGCTAAGAAAGACGCCAACGAATAGCAAAACAAAGTAGTTGCGATTCCAGGCAAAAAGGGTGCAGGCCAGCACGCCTAACAGGCAGCAAAAGACAATCAGCGATTTGCGATCGCCGCGCTTATCAGAGCGTCCGGCGAGAAACTGACTGACCAGAATTCCGATAACGGCGCTGCCGGTAAAGAAGAATCCCACCATCGCCGGGCGCGCGTGCACTTCATCAGTGAGGAAAATACTTAGCGTCGGGGTTTGCAGGGCACCTGCAATACCGGTGAGAAAGGCAACAATTAAAAACGCCGCTGACGTCAGGTCAAACGATTTCGCGCTGGAAACTGCGGGGGAGTTATGCATGCTGGTCGATCAGTGAAAGATGAAGACGCGGAGTTTACGCTGCCTGTCAGAAAATAAACAGTCAGTGAAATCAAACTCGCTACGAATAATCAAAATGGCATTTCACTCTTGCTGATCCTCAGCTGACGCCGCCGAAATGCTAATGCTGATGGCTAATTTCACTGTCAGCATTTCAGATTTTTGGCAAAAAAATGTGCAGCACATCAAACTTTTGGACATAATTTAGCGGCTTCCCTTGCGTGCTGAAGAAGAAGTATTATTCTTGATTGAAACGTTTCAGCGCGATCTTGTCTTTAATCCTAAGCCAGGTTGGCGTTTTTTTTCTCATAGAAGCTGAATCGTTTCAATTCAGCAAGAGAGGAGAACTATGTTCCAGTTATCCGTACAGGACATCCATCCGGGCGAGAAGGCCGGAGACAAAGAAGAGGCTATTCGCAAGGTCGCCGCGGCGCTGGTGCAAGCCGGTAATGTAGCGGAAGGCTACGTCAATGGCATGCTGGCGCGCGAACAGCAAACCTCAACCTTTCTCGGCAACGGGATTGCTATTCCACACGGTACTACCGACACCCGCGATCAGGTACTGAAAACCGGCGTTCAGGTATTTCAGTTCCCGGAAGGTGTGACATGGGGTGAAGGGCAGGTAGCGTATGTTGCTATCGGTATTGCCGCCAGCTCCGATGAACATCTGGGCTTGCTGCGCCAACTAACCCATGTACTGAGCGATGATTCCGTTGCTGAACAACTGAAGTCAGCAACAACAGCAGAAGAACTTCGCGCATTGCTGATGGGCGAAAAGCAGAGTGAGCAGCTGAAGCTTGATAACGAAATGCTGACACTGGATATCGTTGCCAGTGATTTGCTGACCCTGCAAGCGTTAAACGCCGCTCGTCTGAAAGAAGCGGGCGCAGTTGACGCTACCTTCGTCACCAAAGCCATCAACGAGCAGCCATTAAATCTCGGGCAAGGCATCTGGCTGAGCGATAGCGCCGAAGGTAATCTGCGTAGCGCGATTGCGGTAAGCCGTGCGGCAAATGCTTTTGATGTGGACGGCGAAACGGCTGCCATGCTGGTGAGTGTGGCGATGAATGACGATCAGCCCGTCGCGGTTCTTAAGCGTCTCGCCGATTTGCTGCTCGACAATAAAGCTGACCGCTTGCTGAAAGCAGATGCGGCAACGCTGCTGGCACTGCTGACCAGCGATGATGCGCCGACCGACGACGTGTTAAGCGCGGAGTTTGTTGTGCGCAATGAACACGGCCTGCATGCCCGTCCAGGCACCATGTTGGTCAATACCATTAAACAATTTAACAGTGATATTACCGTGACAAACCTTGATGGCACCGGCAAACCGGCAAACGGACGTAGTCTGATGAAAGTTGTAGCACTTGGCGTTAAGAAAGGTCATCGCCTACGCTTTACCGCCCAGGGACCAGATGCTGAACAGGCGCTGAACGCCATTGGCGACGCCATCGCCGCAGGTCTTGGGGAGGGCGCGTAATGAGCAGACGTGTTGCTACGATCACCCTTAATCCGGCTTATGACCTTGTTGGTTTCTGCCCGGAAATTGAACGCGGCGAAGTGAACCTGGTGAAAACCACCGGTCTGCATGCGGCGGGTAAAGGTATCAACGTTGCCAAAGTTCTGAAAGATCTGGGTATTGATGTCACTGTTGGCGGCTTCCTCGGTAAAGATAACCAGGATGGGTTTCAGCAATTGTTCAGCGAGCTGGGCATTGCCAACCGTTTCCAGGTTGTACAGGGGCGCACCCGTATTAATGTCAAGTTGACGGAAAAAGACGGCGAAGTGACCGACCTCAACTTCTCGGGTTTTGAAGTCACTCCAGCCGACTGGGAACGCTTTGTGACGGATTCTCTGAGCTGGCTTGGTCAGTTCGATATGGTCTGTGTCAGCGGCAGTTTACCATCAGGCGTCAGCCCGGAAGCCTTCACCGACTGGATGACTCGCCTGCGTAGTCAGTGTCCTTGCATTATCTTTGATAGTAGTCGTGAAGCGTTAGTGGCAGGTTTGAAAGCGGCACCGTGGCTGGTGAAACCTAACCGCCGCGAGCTGGAAATCTGGGCTGGCCGTAAACTGCCTGAAATGAAAGATGTGATTGAAGCTGCGCATGCGCTGCGTGAACAAGGTATCGCGCATGTCGTTATTTCACTGGGTGCCGAAGGCGCGCTTTGGGTTAATGCCTCCGGCGAATGGATCGCCAAACCACCGTCAGTCGATGTCGTAAGCACCGTTGGCGCAGGGGATTCTATGGTTGGTGGCCTGATTTATGGCTTGCTGATGCGTGAATCCAGTGAACACACTCTGCGTCTGGCGACAGCTGTTGCTGCCCTGGCGGTAAGTCAAAGCAATGTGGGTATTACCGATCGTCCGCAGTTGGCCGCAATGATGGCGCGCGTCGACTTACAACCTTTTAACTGACAGCAGGAGAGGCATAATGAAAACGCTGCTGATTATTGACGCTAATCTCGGTCAGGCACGCGCCTATATGGCGAAGACCCTGCTGGGCGCGGCGGCGCGAAAAGCAAAACTGGAAATCATCGACAATCCGAACGACGCTGAAATGGCGATTGTTCTCGGTGATTCCATCCCGAACGACAGCGCGCTGAACGGTAAAAATGTCTGGCTGGGCGATATTTCCCGGGCAGTTGCGCACCCTGAGCTGTTCCTGAGTGAAGCCAAAGGCCATGCGAAACCTTACACTGCGCCGGTCGCTGCGACAGCACCGGTTGCTGCCAGTGGTCCGAAACGCGTAGTTGCGGTGACTGCTTGCCCGACCGGGGTGGCGCACACTTTTATGGCGGCAGAAGCCATTGAAACCGAAGCGAAAAAACGTGGCTGGTGGGTGAAAGTTGAAACTCGTGGCTCTGTTGGCGCGGGTAATGCCATCACCCCTGAAGAAGTGGCTGCGGCGGATCTGGTCATTGTGGCGGCAGATATTGAAGTCGATCTGGCGAAATTTGCTGGTAAACCGATGTATCGCACCTCTACCGGTCTGGCGCTGAAGAAAACCGCGCAGGAACTGGATAAAGCCGTTGCTGAAGCGACGCCTTACGAACCAGCAGGCAAAGCTCAAACGGCGGCGACTGAAGGCAAGAAAGAGAGTGCAGGCGCGTATCGTCACTTGCTGACGGGCGTCTCTTACATGCTGCCGATGGTCGTTGCTGGCGGTCTGTGTATCGCGCTTTCTTTTGCTTTTGGTATCGAAGCGTTTAAAGAGCCGGGTACGTTGGCAGCGGCGCTGATGCAGATTGGTGGCGGTTCAGCCTTTGCGCTGATGGTGCCGGTACTGGCAGGTTATATTGCCTTCTCTATTGCCGACCGTCCGGGCCTCACGCCTGGCCTGATTGGCGGTATGCTGGCGGTCAGCACCGGTTCTGGTTTCATTGGCGGTATTATTGCGGGCTTCCTGGCTGGTTACATTGCGAAGTTAATCAGTACGCAATTGAAACTGCCGCAGAGTATGGAGGCGCTGAAACCGATCCTGATCATTCCGCTGATTTCCAGTCTGGTGGTTGGTCTGGCGATGATCTACCTGATCGGTAAACCGGTTGCTGGCATCCTCGAAGCTCTGACTCACTGGCTGCAAACGATGGGGACTGCGAATGCTGTTCTGCTGGGCGCGATCCTTGGCGGCATGATGTGTACTGACATGGGCGGCCCGGTTAACAAAGCGGCATACGCGTTCGGTGTGGGTCTGCTGAGTACCCAAACCTATGGCCCAATGGCAGCGATTATGGCGGCAGGTATGGTGCCACCGCTGGCAATGGGGCTGGCAACGATGGTGGCGCGTCGCAAATTCGACAAAGCGCAGCAGGAAGGCGGCAAAGCAGCTCTGGTTCTGGGACTGTGCTTTATTTCTGAAGGTGCAATTCCGTTTGCTGCCCGTGATCCGATGCGTGTGCTGCCGTGCTGTATCGTTGGCGGGGCGTTGACTGGTGCAATCTCTATGGCGATTGGTGCGAAACTGATGGCACCGCACGGTGGTCTGTTTGTGCTGCTGATCCCGGGCGCAATTACGCCGGTACTGGGTTACCTGCTGGCAATTATTGCCGGTACGCTGGTGGCGGGTTTGGCTTATGCCTTCCTGAAACGTCCGGAAGTGGACGCGGTAGCGAAAGCAGCGTAATAAAAGGTGTGTTACAGGGCAGAAATTTCCTGCCCTGTATCATGTGAAGATCGCAAGGTGATTGACCCGTTCTTGAGGGTAACTCTATGAATTTATCTATTTTATCTTTAAGTTGAAACCTGAAATCTTCATCAAACATTAACCTTATTTCCTCAAGGGCAGATTAATTTCTGCCCTTTTTTATTGCTTCCGTTCTGTGCATCCCGTCACAAATTCTCCGTTTTTTTAATCCATGCATTTAATAGCGTTTTGTGAGCCTGTTCAAATCTGCCCATTTTGCTCATCTGGCGGCAATTTACTTTAAGTAAAACATGCATACTATGAGCACATGTTTAAATACGAACACATGTTTAAATGTTATTTGCAGTACCTATATTCTTGTGGATTGACAGAGTTGGTAATTTTTTACCAGGGGACGTGCTATGCGCGAAAAGGAATATGTCGTAATTATAGGTTCGGCGAATATTGATGTCGCCGGATATTCACATGAATCATTGAATTATGCGGATTCAAATCCAGGGAAAATAAAATTTACACCTGGTGGAGTAGGGCGCAATATCGCGCAAAATCTGGCATTGCTGGGGAACAAAGTCTGGCTACTTAGCGCTGTAGGCAGTGATTTTTATGGTCAATCGCTCCTGACGCAAACCAATCAATCCGGTGTTTATGTCGAGAAATGCCTGATTGTGCCAGGGGAAAATACGTCGAGCTATTTATCATTGCTCGATGATACCGGTGAAATGTTGGTTGCTATAAATGACATGAATATTAGTAACTGTATTTCTGCGGAATATCTCGCACAGCACCGTGAATTTATCCAGGGAGCAAAGGTCATTGTCGCTGACTGTAATATCAGTGAAGAGGCGTTGGTCTGGATTCTGGATAATGCCGCCGACGTACCTGTATTTGTCGATCCAGTTTCGGCATGGAAATGTGTCAAAGTGCGCGACCGTCTAAGTCAGATCCACACCCTGAAGCCAAACCGCCTTGAAGCGGAAACCCTGAGTGGGATTGCGTTGTCAGGGCGTGAAGATGTCGCAAAAGTTGCCGCCTGGTTCCATCAACATGGCCTGAACCGCCTGGTACTGAGTATGGGCGGAGACGGTGTTTACTACAGTGAAATCGGCGGTGAAAACGGCTGGTCTGCACCGATTAAAACCAATGTCATTAATGTTACCGGAGCGGGCGATGCCATGATGGCAGGTCTTGCTTCGTGTTGGGTCGACGGTATGCCGTTTGCCGAATCTGTTCGTTTTGCACAGGGATGTTCGTCAATGGCGCTCTCCTGTGAATACACCAATAACCCCAATTTATCGATTGCCAACGTTATATCGTTAGTGGAGAACGCAGAATGTCTGAATTAAACATTTCCCCTGAATTATTACAAATTTCCCCGGAAGTTCAGGATGCTTTAAAAAGCAAAAAACCAGTAGTTGCGCTGGAATCGACCATTATCTCTCACGGTATGCCGTTTCCACAAAATGCCCAGACGGCAATTGAAGTGGAAGAAACTATTCGTAAACAGGGCGCTGTACCTGCCACTATCGCCATTATTGGTGGCGTCATGAAAGTGGGCTTAAGCAAAGAAGAAATTGAATTGCTGGGTCGTGAAGGACATAACGTAACCAAAGTTAGCCGTCGCGATTTACCTTTTGTTGTTGCCGCCGGAAAAAATGGCGCAACCACCGTTGCTTCAACGATGATTATTGCGGCGCTTGCCGGAATTAAAGTATTTGCCACCGGGGGAATTGGTGGTGTACATCGCGGGGCGGAACATACCTTCGATATTTCTGCCGATTTGCAGGAACTGGCGCACACCAATGTCACCGTAGTTTGTGCCGGGGCGAAATCTATTCTCGATTTAGGCTTAACTACCGAATATTTAG
Source organism: Escherichia sp. E2562 (assembly GCF_005781075.1). Classification (NCBI taxonomy): domain Bacteria; kingdom Pseudomonadati; phylum Pseudomonadota; class Gammaproteobacteria; order Enterobacterales; family Enterobacteriaceae; genus Escherichia; species Escherichia sp. E2562. The sequence continues at coordinate 434,264 of NZ_VATM01000005.1, forward strand.
AAACTTTCGGTGTACCGCTAATTGGCTATCAGACCAAAGCGCTGCCTGCGTTTTTCTGCCGTACCAGCCCGTTTGACGTCAGCATTCGTCTCGACAGTGCCAAAGAAATTGCCCGCGCGATGGCGGTGAAATGGCAAAGCGGGCTGAACGGTGGCCTCGTGGTAGCGAACCCGATCCCGGAACAGTTTGCTATGCCGGAACACACTATCAATGCGGCGATCGATCAGGCGGTAGCTGAAGCTGAAGCGCAGGGTGTTATTGGTAAAGAAAGTACGCCGTTCTTGCTGGCGCGTGTTGCTGAACTGACCGGCGGTGACAGCCTGAAATCCAACATCCAGCTGGTGTTCAACAACGCCATTCTGGCGAGTGAAATTGCCAAAGAATACCAGCGTCTCGCGGGTTAATTTCCGACGGGCAGAAAGCCGTCGCCCGTACTGATCATACATACCGAAACCTGGCGCTGGCGCCGGGTTTACTGGCATAAAGGGAAAATCATTATGGATATAATGAGAAGTTTGGTGGGTATGGTGGTATTGCTGGCAATTGCGTTTGTGTTGTCGGTGAATAAAAAGGGCATCAGTTTGCGCACGGTTGGGGCCGCGCTGCTGCTGCAAATCGCCATTGGTGGCATCATGCTCTATTTTCCGCCGGGAAAATGGGCAGTAGAACAGGCGGCATTAGGCGTTCATAAAGTGATGTCTTACAGTGATGCCGGTAGCGCCTTCATTTTTGGTTCGCTGGTTGGGCCGAAAATGGATGTTCTCTTTGATGGCGCGGGCTTTATCTTCGCCTTTCGCGTACTCCCGGCGATTATCTTCGTCACTGCGCTTATCAGCCTACTGTACTACATTGGCGTAATGGGACTACTGATTCGTATTCTTGGCAGTATTTTCCAGAAAGCCCTCAACATCAGCAAAATCGAATCTTTTGTTGCGGTTACCACTATTTTCCTCGGGCAAAACGAGATCCCGGCGATCGTAAAACCGTTTATCGATCGCATGAATCGCAACGAGCTGTTTACCGCAATTTGTAGCGGGATGGCGTCTATTGCAGGTTCGATGATGATTGGTTATGCCGGAATGGGCGTGCCGATTGACTACCTGTTAGCGGCATCGCTGATGGCTATCCCCGGCGGTATTTTGTTTGCGCGTATTCTTAGCCCTGCAACCGAGCCTTCGCAGGTGACATTTGAAAACCTGTCATTCAGCGAAACGCCGCCAAAAAGCTTTATCGAAGCGGCGGCGAGCGGTGCGATGACCGGGCTGAAAATCGCCGCTGGTGTGGCGACGGTGGTAATGGCGTTTGTCGCAATTATTGCGCTGATCAACGGCATTATCGGCGGAATTGGCGGCTGGTTTGGTTTCGCCAATGCTTCTCTGGAAAGTATTTTTGGCTATGTGCTGGCGCCACTGGCGTGGATCATGGGGGTAGACTGGAGCGATGCTAACCTTGCAGGTAGTCTGATTGGGCAGAAACTGGCGATAAACGAATTTGTTGCTTACCTGAGTTTCTCACCGTATCTGCAAACGGGTGGCACGCTGGAAGTGAAAACCGTGGCAATTATCTCCTTTGCGCTGTGTGGTTTTGCTAACTTTGGTTCTATCGGCGTTGTCGTTGGGGCGTTTTCGGCTATTTCGCCAAAACGTGCTCCGGAAATCGCCCAGCTTGGTTTACGGGCGCTGGCAGCAGCGACGCTTTCCAACCTGATGAGTGCGACTATTGCCGGGTTCTTTCTTGGGTTGGCGTAATGCTCGATTTGTAGTCCGGATAAGACGTATCCGGCAATCGCGCTATTGCACATAATTTTTACTGCATCATCCCGGAGAATTTATTCTCCGGGTCCATCTCCAGCGCCAGTCCTGACAACTGCTTTCTGTTTTTAATTAGATACCCTTTCTTGTTTTTAATTAATAAACCGTCGTGAATGAATTGCGCGAGAACATATAAAAGATGTCGATAAGAAACGCCCAAATACTCTGCGGCTTGCGTGTGCTTTTCGTGATAAAGATCACTTTCCTGCGAGAGTAATATAAATGCTGCCAGGCGATTCACTAACGGAAATGATTGGTTCTGAGTTAAAGAAACAATATTGCGATAATTTTTATGACTTAAGGTGACGCAGAGTTTTCGTAAAAATAGCGTGTCGTTTAATAACAGCGGGCGGTAATGTTTCATGGGGAGCGCAATACACCAACACTCTTCAATAGCCTGTACCGCACGCGGTTCATGGTCTTTGTCGATTACCTCAATCTCGCCAATAAAACAGGGCGCGGCAAAGAAATCGATCAGCGACACGCGACCATTGGCCAGCGTGGCGTAAAGCCTGGCACGGCCTCGCGTCAGGTAAAACAGCCAGGACGGCTGTTGCCCTTCCTGCACAATGTAGTCACGCGCTAAAAAATGAAACAGCCGCGTATCGGCTGAAACATCCGTTGAAAAGCAATCCTTAAATGCGGATTCGTTAATCAGTTGTTGCTTCAATTCATTATTGTGGATTTCTTTCACGATGTTTATCCGCTATGAGATTTCTCATATTTAGCATACGTACGCTGTTGTTAAGATTCAATCATCGACCCGGTCGAATTTTCTTTGCTGTAGAAAAAATAACGCAACTGGAAACAGAGGAAATAAACAATGGAAAAGAGAAAAATTATTCTGGATTGTGATCCGGGTCATGATGATGCTATTGCCATAATGATGGCTGCGAAACATCCGGCGATTGATTTATTAGGTATCACTATTGTGGCGGGTAATCAGACTCTTGATAAAACATTAATTAATGGCCTGAATGTTTGCCAGAAACTGGAGATTAATGTTCCGGTTTATGCGGGGATGCCGCAGCCCATTATGCGTCAACAAATCGTTGCCGATAATATTCACGGTGAAACCGGACTGGATGGCCCGGTATTCGAGCCGCTGACCCGCCAGGCAGAAAGCACCCATGCGGTGAAATATATCATCGATACCCTGATGGCAAGCGATGGCGATATCACTCTGGTGCCGGTTGGTCCGTTGTCAAACATCGCGGTGGCAATGCGCATGCAACCCGCAATCCTGCCCAAAATCCGTGAAATTGTACTGATGGGCGGCGCTTATGGTACTGGCAACTTTACGCCATCTGCCGAGTTCAACATCTTTGCTGACCCGGAAGCCGCACGCGTGGTGTTCACCTCCGGCGTTCCGTTGGTGATGATGGGCCTCGATCTCACCAACCAGACCGTTTGCACCCCGGACGTGATTGCACGGATGGAAAAGGCAGGCGGCCCTGCCGGGGAGCTGTTCAGCGACATCATGAACTTCACTCTCAAAACGCAGTTCGAAAACTACGGTCTGGCTGGCGGCCCGGTGCACGACGCCACCTGCATCGGTTATCTGATTAACCCGAATGGCATTAAAACCCAGGATATGTACGTCGAAGTGGACGTTAATAGCGGCCCTTGCTACGGGCGTACCGTCTGCGACGAGTTGGGCGTTCTTGGCAAGCCCGCCAATACCAAAGTCGGCATCACTATTGATACCGACTGGTTCTGGGGCTTAGTCGAAGAGTGCGTTCGCGGCTACATCAAAACCCATTAAGTGTTGATAACAAGCCGGGTCAGTATCGCAAGATGCAGGCCCGGCTATTTCTGATGGGCAGAAAGCCGTCGCCCAAAATGACATGAAGAGATAATAACTATGGATGTCATGAGAAGTGTTCTGGGAATGGTGGTATTGCTGACGATTGCGTTTTTACTGTCAGTAAACAAGAAGAAGATCAGCCTGCGTACCGTTGGCGCGGCGTTAGTGTTACAGGTCGTGATTGGCGGCATAATGCTGTGGTTACCGCCAGGGCGTTGGGTCGCTGAAAAAGTCGCTTTTGGCGTGCATAAAGTGATGGCGTACAGCGACGCGGGTAGCGCATTTATCTTCGGTTCTCTGGTCGGACCGAAGATGGATACCTTATTTGATGGCGCAGGATTTATCTTTGGTTTCAGAGTATTACCGGCAATTATCTTCGTCACTGCACTGGTGAGTATTCTCTACTACATCGGTGTGATGGGGATCTTAATTCGCATTCTTGGCGGTATATTCCAGAAAGCATTAAATATCAGCAAGATTGAGTCATTCGTCGCGGTTACTACCATTTTCCTTGGGCAAAACGAAATTCCGGCGATCGTGAAGCCCTTTATCGATCGTCTGAATCGCAATGAGCTGTTTACAGCTATTTGCAGCGGTATGGCCTCAATTGCCGGTTCGACGATGATTGGTTACGCTGCACTGGGCGTGCCTGTGGAATATTTGCTGGCGGCATCGTTAATGGCGATCCCCGGCGGGATCTTGTTTGCCCGCCTGTTAAGCCCGGCTACGGAATCTTCGCAGGTTTCCTTTAATAACCTCTCTTTCACCGAAACACCGCCAAAAAGCATTATTGAGGCCGCTGCTACAGGGGCAATGACCGGGCTGAAAATCGCTGCGGGTGTGGCGACAGTAGTCATGGCATTTGTTGCCATCATTGCGTTAATTAACGGTATTATCGGCGGCGTTGGCGGCTGGTTTGGTTTTGAGCAAGCCTCGCTGGAGTCCATTTTAGGTTATCTGCTGGCCCCGCTGGCGTGGGTGATGGGTGTTGACTGGAGTGATGCAAATCTTGCCGGGAGTTTGATTGGGCAGAAGCTGGCGATCAATGAATTTGTTGCTTATCTCAATTTCTCGCCATATCTGCAAACGGGTGGCTCTCTGGATGCTAAAACCGTGGCGATTATTTCTTTTGCGCTGTGCGGTTTCGCTAACTTTGGTTCTATCGGGGTAGTGGTTGGGGCATTTTCTGCGGTTGCGCCACACCGTGCGCCGGAAATCGCCCAGCTTGGTTTACGGGCGCTGGCGGCGGCGACGCTTTCCAACCTGATGAGTGCGACCATTGCCGGGTTCTTTATTGGTTTAGCGTAGTGCGCGATTTATGAGCCGGATAAGACGCGTTAAGCGTCGCATCCGGCAACATTGTTACACCATTGGCACTAATGAAAGCGCGTTATCGGCAGACAGGGTAGGGTTGTTTAAGCTGCCGCTGGCGCGCGAAATTGCCGCGCAGGCAATCGCAAAATGGGCGCTATCACGGAAACTGCTTCCTTCCAGAAAGCTATACACCAGGCCCGCCATAAAACCATCGTCAGCACCAAAACTGTCTACCGTCGTATGTGCTGGCGGAGTCAGCAAAAATTGTTCACCATCCTTTTCGCTGCAATAAACTGACTCATCGGGCAAATAAACAAACAGATGCTGAACACCTTGCTGATGCAACGCATTCACTGCGGCATTACGATCAGCATCGCTGGTTATCGGCTGGCCCCATAAAATTTCCAGCTCTGGCAAAGTGGGTTTCAGAGTGTGAATATGCGCCAGCCAGTGTTTGATTTTGCCCGCTTTAAATTCTGAAACGGTATCGACAAACACCGGGATTTCATCGGCAAGGGTGAAGACCCACTCCAGCGCCTCGGCAGTCAGGTTACAATCTGCCAGCACCACGCCCGCATGATGAAGTAAATCGCGCGACCCGTTCAGTAGTTGCGGTGTCAACTGTTCCAGCAGATGGGTATCGTTAATCGCCAGCACGGTTTCATCGTCTCGATTGGCAATTGCCAGATACGTCGATGTGCTTTGGCCGTGTAAACGAACACAGCCGGAGACATTCACTCCGGCGCGGCGCGTCTCTTCCAGGAGCATTTCGCCATAAAAGTCATCGCCAATCACCGAGAGTAAATGGACGTCGCGACCTAACAGCGCCAGATTGTGGGCAATGTTGCGCCCAACGCCGCCCGCCGAGCAATGAATTGTACCGGGATTAGAGGCCGCTTGCGGATAACGGATATCCGCCATCCCGCGAATATCCATATTGATTGTTCCCAGCACCACGCAATATTCCTGCTCGGTGAGAATGTAACCTTTGCCTTTAATCCGCCCTTTGCGCATTAAATCCATAATATGCGCCGCAACGCGCGAACGGCTAATTTGCAGCATATCCGCAATTTCATTCTGCTGAATCAGCGGGTTACGCCGTAAAATTGCAAGGATCTCCTTCTCCCGGTTATTCATCTTCAGGCTACCGCTTTTTCAGTTTGTTGCGCTTTCAGCCAGGCGATCTCTTCTACCCAGATATCCGGGTTGATGGTTTCAAGGATCAGCGGAATGCCGTCGAAACGGTCGTCCTGCATGATCCAGCGGAACGCATCATGACCGATATTGCCTTCACCAAGGCTATGATGGCGGTCAACGCGGCTGCCAAAGGTACTTTTCGCATCGTTGAGGTGCATCCCGCGCAGATACTTAAAGCCAACAATACGAGCAAAATCAGCGAACGTTTTCTCGCATTCGGCTGGAGTACGCAAATCATACCCGGCAGCGAAAGCATGGCAGGTATCAATGCAGACGCCGACGCGGGATTTATCTTCCACACCGTCGATAATCGCCGCGAGATGTTCGAATTTAAATCCAAGGTTGCTGCCCTGACCGGCGGTATTTTCAATAACCGCGGTCACACCTTGTGTTTTATCCAGTGCAATGTTGATGGATTCGGCAATACGCGCAAGGCAATCCTCTTCTGAAATCTGCATCAGATGGCTGCCAGGGTGGAAGTTGAGCAAAGAAAGCCCCAGCTGTTCGCAACGCTGCATTTCATCTATAAAGGCATCGCGCGATTTTTCCAGGGCTTCAGCGACCGGATGTCCGAGGTTAATCAGATAACTGTCGTGGGGAAGAATTTGCGCCGATGTGTAGTGATATTTTTCACAGGCGGCTTTGAATTCATCGATGGTTTGCGTCGTGAGCGGTGCGGCACGCCACTGACGTTGGTTTTTGGTGAACAAGGCAAACGCGGTTGCGTCGATTCCGGCGGCGCGAATTGCGGCATTTGCCAGACCGCCAGCAGCACTAACGTGCGCTCCAATGTATTTCATGCGAGGACTCCTGTTAAACCCGCTGGAGGAAAACGGTAATGATAGCGGGTTAACAGGAGCAAGATGTAGTGGTTTATGCGATGACGCTTTGAATCACATAGTTAATTGCACCACCACCAACAATCAGCCAGGCAAACAGTACCAGTGCCATCAGCAGAGGTTTCGCCCCGGCTTTTTTCAGCGCGCTGACGTGAGTGGTCAGACCCAGCGCCGCCATCGCCATTGCCAGCAGGAAGGTATCCAGCGTTACCAGCATGTTCACCACGCTCTGCGGTAACAGGTGGAACGAGTTAAAGATGGCAACTACGATGAACAAGATGGCAAACCACGGAATAGTGATTTTGCTTTTCTCGCCGCTGTTCGCCCCAGACAGCTGTTTAACACGCGCCGCCAGCAGAATGAGGAACGGGGCCAGCATCATCACGCGCAGCATTTTGGAAATAACCGCTGCGTTTTCTGCATCCGGGCTGATGGCATGACCTGCCGCCACCACCTGCGCCACTTCGTGCACAGTAGAACCAATGTAGATACCGAAAGTTTCCGGGCTAAACCATTGAGACATCAGTGGATATATCGCCGGGTAGAGGAAAATCGCGACGGTCCCGAAGATAACAACGGTTGCAACAGCCACGGTTACTTTACTGGCTTCCGCTTTCACTACCGGCTCAGTCGCCAGTACCGCTGCAGCACCACAGATACTGCTACCGGCACCGATCAACCAGCTGGTGTGCTTATCCAGACCAAACACTTTCTGCCCCAGGAAGCAAGCCAGCAGGAAGGTACTGGACAGCGTCAGCACGTCAATGATGATCCCACTGATACCGACATCGGCAATTTGTGAGAACGTCAGACGGAAGCCATAAAGAATGATACCCAGACGTAATAAATATTGCTTGGCAAACAGCACGCCACCGTCACAGCTTTTCCAGATGTGCGGATAGATGGTGTTGCCTAAAACCATCCCCAACAAGATTGCGAGGGTGAGGGCACTAAACCCGGCACCCGCAATCGCGGGAATGGAACCACCCCACAGGGCGACCCCGGTGATAACTGCACTCAGGGCTAACCCCGGAATAAAATGCCACAGTGTACGATGTTGTTTCTGTAAGGTGATATTCGTCATAACCCTCTCCTTTAACCGGGCATAAGGTTACGACTAACTGGTTTAAAAATAAAATTGATTATATATTTATAATTAATCTTTATAAGTGGTAAGCGACTATGCACATCACCCTCCGGCAGTTGGAAGTTTTTGCAGAAGTATTGAAAAGTGGATCAACCACCCAGGCGTCGGTGATGCTGGCGTTGTCGCAATCAGCAGTGAGCGCAGCCTTGACCGACCTGGAAGGGCAGCTTGGCGTGCAACTGTTTGATCGCGTGGGTAAAAGACTGGTTGTTAATGAACACGGGCGGCTGCTCTATCCGCGTGCGTTGGCACTGCTTGAACAGGCGATTGAAATCGAACAACTGTTTCGCGAAGACAACGGCGCGATTCGTGTCTATGCCAGTAGTACCATCGGTAACTACATTCTGCCTGCAGTCATCGCCCGTTATCGCCATGATTATCCGCAGTTGCCGATTGAACTGAGCGTTGGGAACAGCCAGGACGTGATGCAAGCGGTGCTGGATTTCCGCGTTGATATTGGCTTTATTGAAGGACCGTGCCACAGCACTGAAATCATTTCTGAACCGTGGCTGGAAGACGAGCTGGTGGTTTTCGCCGCGCCGACTTCGCCGCTGGCTCGTGGTCCGGTCACTTTAGAACAGCTGGCCGCTGCGCCGTGGATCCTGCGTGAACGCGGTTCCGGCACGCGGGAGATCGTCGATTATCTGTTACTGTCGCATTTACCGAAGTTTGAGATGGCGATGGAATTAGGTAACTCCGAGGCAATCAAACATGCGGTGCGTCATGGGTTGGGAATTAGTTGCCTGTCGCGAAGGGTCATTGAAGATCAATTGCAGGCTGGCACATTAAGTGAAGTTGCTGTCCCTCTGCCGCGCCTGATGCGTACGTTGTGGCGTATACATCATCGGCAGAAACACCTTTCCAATGCGTTACGGCGCTTTCTGGAGTACTGCGATTCCTCCACTTTGCCGCGTTAATCTGTTGTACAGAAACCTACGGGGGCTGTGTCGATTTCGCGACGCAGCACCACCGGTATACATTCGCCAGAAAAGAGATTGGTTGCTTTACTTATAATCCCTGGACGATCATGAAGGTGTCTTATAAAAGCGTATTTCTACCGGAAGGATTGCAAATCGTCTGCTACAATCGCGCCTCATTTTTAAGATGGATAGCATTTTCGTATGGTTTCCGAAACTAAAACCACAGAAGCGCCGGGCTTACGCCGTGAATTAAAGGCGCGTCACCTGACGATGATTGCCATTGGCGGTTCCATCGGTACGGGTCTTTTTGTTGCCTCTGGCGCAACGATCTCTCAGGCAGGTCCAGGTGGGGCGCTGCTCTCGTATATTCTGATCGGCCTGATGGTTTACTTCCTGATGACCAGTCTTGGTGAACTGGCGGCATATATGCCGGTTTCTGGTTCCTTTGCCACTTACGGTCAGAACTATGTTGAAGAAGGCTTTGGCTTCGCGCTGGGCTGGAACTACTGGTACAACTGGGCGGTAACTATCGCCGTTGACCTGGTGGCCGCTCAGTTGGTCATGAGCTGGTGGTTCCCGGACACCCCGGGTTGGATCTGGAGTGCGCTGTTCCTCGGCGTTATCTTCCTCCTGAACTACATTTCAGTTCGTGGCTTTGGCGAGGCGGAATACTGGTTCTCACTGATCAAAGTCACCACGGTCATTGTCTTTATCATCGTCGGCGTGATGATGATTATCGGCATCTTCAAAGGCGCACAGCCTGCGGGCTGGAGCAACTGGACGATTGGCGAAGCACCATTTGCTGGTGGTTTTGCGGCGATGATCGGTGTGGCAATGATTGTCGGCTTCTCTTTCCAGGGAACCGAGCTGATCGGTATTGCTGCAGGCGAGTCCGAAGAACCGGCGAAAAACATTCCACGCGCGGTACGTCAGGTGTTCTGGCGAATCCTGCTGTTCTATGTGTTCGCAATCCTGATCATCAGCCTGATCATTCCATACACCGATCCGAGCCTGCTGCGTAATGATGTTAAAGACATCAGCGTCAGCCCGTTCACCCTGGTGTTCCAGCATGCGGGTCTGCTCTCTGCGGCGGCGGTGATGAACGCGGTTATTCTGACGGCGGTGCTGTCAGCGGGTAACTCCGGTATGTATGCGTCTACTCGCATGCTGTACACCCTGGCGTGTGACGGTAAAGCACCGCGCATTTTCGCTAAATTGTCGCGTGGCGGCGTACCGCGTAACGCACTGTATGCGACCACGGTAATTGCAGGTCTGTGCTTCCTGACCTCCATGTTTGGTAACCAGACGGTATACCTGTGGTTGCTGAACACCTCCGGTATGACAGGCTTTATCGCCTGGCTGGGAATTGCGATCAGCCATTATCGTTTCCGTCGCGGTTATGTGCTGCAGGGGCATGATATTAACGATCTGCCGTACCGTTCAGGCTTCTTCCCGCTGGGACCGATCTTCGCTTTTGTGCTGTGCCTGATTATCACTCTGGGCCAGAACTACGAAGCGTTCCTGAAAGACACTATCGACTGGGGTGGCGTAGCGGCAACCTATATTGGCATCCCGCTGTTCCTTATGATCTGGTTTGGCTATAAGTTGATTAAAGGAACCCACTTCGTACGCTACAGCGAAATGAAGTTCCCGCAGAACGATAAGAAATAAGTTTTACCCCTTCCTTAATAAAGCCCTCTCAACCGAGAGGGCTTTTTCTTTTCCTTAGTATTCATGCGGATATAAAATTTAACATTTGGATTGATAATTGTTATCGTTTGCATTATCGTTACGCCGAAATCAAAAAAGGCTGACAAATCAGAGGCTGTTCAGGCTTTTGGGATGATCACCTGCATACAAAAAAGTCTACCGCGATGCTGCCGTACGCAAGGGGACATGAAGAAGATGTGAGCGATAACCCATTTTATTTTCGTAGTTACCTCATGGAGATATGGAATGTTTAGGTTGAACCCTTTCGTACGGGTCGGGCTGTGTTTGTCCGCAGTTTCATGTGCATGGCCTGTGTTAGCGGTTGATGATGATGGCGAAACGATGGTAGTCACGGCATCTTCCGTTGAACAAAACCTCAAAGATGCGCCCGCCAGTATCAGTGTCATTACCCAGCAAGATTTGCAACGTAAACCAGTGCAAAATTTGAAGGATGTCCTCAAAGAAGTGCCGGGCGTACAACTGACTAACGAAGGGGACAACCGTAAGGGCGTCAGTATTCGTGGTCTGGATAGCAGCTACACCCTGATTCTTGTCGATGGTAAACGTGTTAACTCGCGCAATGCCGTCTTCCGCCATAATGACTTTGACCTGAACTGGATCCCGGTCGATTCTATCGAACGTATCGAAGTGGTACGTGGCCCGATGTCTTCACTGTATGGTTCCGATGCGCTCGGCGGCGTGGTGAACATCATCACTAAAAAAATCGGCCAGAAATGGTCAGGTACGGTAACGGTAGATACCACCATTCAGGAACATCGCGATCGCGGTGACACCTACAACGGCCAGTTCTTCACGAGTGGACCGCTGATTGACGGCGTGCTGGGAATGAAAGCTTACGGCAGCCTGGCAAAACGTGAAAAGGATGACCCGCAGAGTTCCTCTACTACCGACACGGGAGAAACGCCGCGTATTGAAGGATTCTCCAGCCGCGACGGCAATGTCGAATTTGCCTGGACGCCGAATCAAAATCACGATTTTACCGCTGGTTACGGTTTCGACCGCCAGGATCGCGATTCTGACTCGCTGGACAAAAACCGCCTCGAACGCCAGAACTACTCCGTAAGCCATAATGGGCGCTGGGATTACGGCACCAGCGAACTGAAATATTATGGTGAGAAAGTCGAGAACAAAAACCCAGGCAACAGTAGCCCGATTACTTCCGAAAGTAACACGGTCGATGGTAAATACACGCTGCCGCTGACGGCTATCAATCAGTTTGTCACGGTGGGTGGTGAATGGCGCCACGACAAACTTAGCGATGCGGTGAACCTGACCGGCGGTACCAGCACTAAAACGTCCGCCAGTCAGTACGCGCTGTTTGTGGAAGATGAATGGCGGATCTTCGAGCCGCTGGCGCTGACGACCGGCGTGCGTATGGACGATCACGAAACCTACGGCGAACACTGGAGCCCGCGTGCCTATCTGGTCTATAACGCCACCGATACCGTAACAGTAAAAGGCGGCTGGGCGACGGCTTTTAAAGCACCTTCGTTATTACAACTTAGCCCCGACTGGACGACCAACTCCTGCCGTGGCGCATGCAAGATTATTGGTAGCCCGGACCTGAAACCAGAAACCAGCGAAAGTTGGGAGCTGGGGCTTTACTACATGGGCGAAGAAGGTTGGTTGGAAGGCGTTGAATCCAGTGTGACCGTCTTCCGCAATGATGTGAAAGATCGTATTAGCATCAGCCGTACATCTGACGTCAATGCTGCGCCGGGTTACCAAAACTTTGTTGGTTTTGAAACGGGGGCAAACGGTCGACGTATACCGGTGTTCAGTTACTACAACGTCAATAAAGCACGTATCCAGGGTGTGGAAACTGAGTTGAAAATCCCGTTCAACGATGAATGGAAGCTGTCACTCAACTACACCTACAACGATGGACGCGATGTCAGCAACGGTGAAAACAAACCGCTATCCGATCTGCCGTTCCATACCGCTAACGGTACGCTGGACTGGAAACCGCTGGCGCTGGAAGACTGGTCGTTCTATGTTTCTGGTCACTACACCGGTCAGAAACGTGCCGACAGCGATACCGTTAAAACACCGGGCGGTTATACCATCTGGAATACCGGCGCGGCCTGGCAGGTGACCAAAGACGTCAAACTGCGCGCAGGCGTGCTGAACCTGGGCGACAAAGATCTGAGTCGTGATGACTACAGCTATAACGAAGACGGACGTCGTTACTTTATGGCAGTGGATTATCGCTTCTGATGAGGAGATGCCCGGCGAACCGGGCGAACTTTCACTTCAGTAAATACTGCGCATGGAAGCGCAGATGATCCTCTATAAAAGAAGCAATGAAGTAATAACTGTGATCATAACCAGGTTGAATACGTAGCGTCATCGGCCACGCTTTCTGGCGCGCAGCTTCTGCCAGTACCGCGGGCTGAAGCTGGTCGGCAAGAAACTGATCGTTATCACCCTGATCGATAAGCGTCGGAATCACATCTTGCGCATTGCTGGCGTACATCAGCGCGCAACTGTCCCATTCCAGCCATGCATTTTTGTCCTCACCTAAATAGGCGCTAAATGCTTTGATTCCCCACGGGACGCTGCACGGATTCACAATCGGCGCAAAGGCCGAAACGCTGGTGTATTTGCCCGGATTTTTCAGCGCCATAATCAATGCGCCATGACCCCCCATCGAATGACCGCTAATAGCACAGCGATCGCTGACGTTAAATTGCGATTGAATCAGCGTTGGTAATTCATTGCGCAGGTAATCATACATCCGGTAATGCGTCGCCCACGGTGGTTGCGTGGCGTTGAGATAAAACCCTGCACCCTGGCCTAAATCGTAGCCATCATCGTTGGCAACCTGTTCGCCGCGCGGGCTGGTGTCTGGCATCACCAGCACAATCCCCAGTTCTGCCGCTACGCGCTGAGCGCCTGCTTTGGTGGTGAAGTTCTCGTCATTGCAGGTTAAACCTGAAAGCCAGTACAGCACAGGCGGAGGGGCGTTGTCGCGGGGCGGTGGGAGAAAGATGCTGAACGTCATCGGGCAATTTAAGGTACTGGAGTCGTGCCGCCAGCGTTGCTGCCAGCCTTCAAAACAGCGGTGCTCTTCGAGCATTTCCATGCGTGGCTCCTTGTTGTGTTGTTTGCATTTTAGTCATCATACCGTTTATTCAATGCGCTGTGAGTAACTTTCACTTCCGCATATGCATAACGATGTTTTAACATCTAACGCTGAAAGGCAGCGGCAATTACAATAATTATCGCTGTGAATACTGGATTATGTGCGCCACCTCACGCACAATAATCGGGCTGCTAATCAGCTTAATAACTTTGCCCCCACGCAGGGCGGAGGCGTCACACCTGCAGGAGAAAACATAAATGCCATCACTCAGTAAAGAAGCGGCCCTGGTTCATGAAGCGTTAGTTGCGCGAGGACTGGAAACACCGCTGCGCCCGCCCGTGCATGAAATGGATAACGAAACGCGCAAAAGCCTTATCGCCGGTCATATGACTGAAATCATGCAGCTATTGAATCTCGACCTCGCTGATGACAGTTTGATGGAAACGCCGCATCGCATCGCTAAAATGTATGTCGATGAAATTTTCTCCGGTCTGGATTACGCCAATTTCCCGAAAATCACCCTCATTGAAAACAAAATGAAGGTCGATGAAATGGTCACCGTGCGCGATATCACCCTGACCAGCACCTGCGAGCACCATTTTGTCACTATCGATGGCAAAGCGACGGTAGCCTATATCCCGAAAGATTCGGTGATCGGCCTGTCGAAAATTAACCGCATCGTGCAGTTCTTTGCCCAGCGCCCGCAGGTGCAGGAACGTCTGACTCAGCAAATCCTCATTGCGCTGCAAACGCTGCTGGGGACCAATAACGTGGCTGTCTCCATCGACGCGGTGCATTACTGCGTGAAAGCGCGTGGCATCCGCGATGCAACCAGCGCCACGACAACGACCTCCCTCGGTGGTTTGTTCAAATCCAGTCAGAATACGCGGCACGAGTTTCTGCGCGCTGTGCGTCATCACAACTGATTAAAAGGCAGGAACCATGGAGCGCAACGTCACGCTCGATTTTGTTCGCGGCGTCGCCATTCTGGGGATCCTGCTATTAAACATCAGCGCCTTTGGTTTACCAAAGGCGGCTTATCTCAATCCCGCCTGGTATGGCACTATTACCCCATCCGACGCCTGGACCTGGGCGTTTTTGGATCTCATCGGCCAGGTAAAATTCCTCACGCTTTTTGCGCTGCTGTTTGGCGCGGGCCTGCAAATGTTGCTGCCGCGCGGCAGACGCTGGATTCAGTCGCGGTTAACACTGTTAGTCTTGCTGGGCTTTATTCACGGTTTATTGTTCTGGGACGGCGATATCCTGCTGGCTTACGGGTTGGTGGGCTTAATCAGTTGGCGACTGGTGCGCGATGCGCCATCGGTAAAAAGTTTATTTAATACTGGCGTGATGCTGTATCTGGTGGGGATTGGCGTTTTGCTGTTGCTGGGGTTGATTTCTGACAGCCAGACCAGCCGCGCCTGGACGCCAGATGCATCGGCCATTTTGTATGAAAAATACTGGAAACTTCATGGCGGCGTTGAAGCGATCAGTAACCGCGCCGATGGCGTTGGCAACAGTTTACTGGCACTGGGCGCGCAGTATGGCTGGCAACTGGCGGGGATGATGTTAATTGGCGCGGCGCTGATGCGCAGCGGCTGGCTGAAAGGGCAGTTCAGCTTACGTCACTATCGTCGTACCGGTTTTGTGCTGGTAGCAATTGGTGTGCTAATTAACCTTCCTGCTATCGCACTGCAATGGCGGCTGGACTGGGCGTATCGCTGGTGTGCCTTCTTACTTCAAATGCCGCGTGAACTTAGCGCGCCGTTTCAGGCAATTGGCTATGCGTCGCTGTTTTATGGCTTTTGGCCGCAATTAAGCCGCTTCAGGCTGGTGCTGGCAATCGCCTGCGTCGGACGGATGGCGCTAACCAATTATCTACTGCAAACGCTGATTTGTACCACGCTGTTTTACCACCTCGGTTTGTTTATGCAGTTTGACCGCCTGGAGTTGCTGGTGTTTGTCGTTCCGGTATGGCTGGCGAACCTGCTTTTCTCTGTTATCTGGCTGCGTTACTTCCGTCAGGGGCCGGTGGAATGGCTCTGGCGTCAGTTAACCTTGCGCGCTGCCGGACCTGCATTATCTAAAACATCCAGATAACGATCTGGATCACATTCATTAACAAAACGGCTGTAACCGTTTCCATTGCTGTGACTCGATTCACGAAGTCCTGTATTCAGTGCTGACAAAATAGCCGCCAGCAAGCAGTAACCTACTGCAATCTCATAACAGGTAGTGAATATGATCACCATTCGTGATGTAGCGCGTCAGGCTGGCGTCTCTGTGGCAACGGTTTCCCGGGTGCTCAATAACAGCACGCTGGTAAGTGCCGACACGCGTGAAGCAGTTATGAAAGCGGTGAGTGAGTTGGATTATCGGCCAAATGCCAATGCACAGGCGCTGGCAACTCAGGTGAGCGATACCATCGGTGTGGTGGTCATGGATGTTTCAGATGCATTTTTCGGCGCATTGGTTAAAGCCGTCGATCTCGTTGCCCAGCAACATCAGAAATATGTGTTGATTGGCAATAGCTATCATGAAGCGGAAAAAGAGCGTCATGCCATCGAAGTGCTAATCCGCCAGCGTTGTAACGCGTTGATCGTTCATTCAAAAGCGTTAAGTGACGATGAACTGGCGCAATTTATGGACAACATTCCTGGCATGGTGCTCATCAATCGGGTTGTGCCTGGCTATGCCCATCGCTGTGTTTGTCTGGATAATATTAGCGGCGCCAGAATGGCGACGCGCATGTTGCTGAACAACGGCCATCAACGTATCGGCTATCTCTCTTCCAGCCACAGCATTGAAGATGACGCAATGCGTAAAGCGGGCTGGATAAGCGCGCTGAAAGAGCAGGATATTATTCCGCCGGAAAGCTGGATTGGCACGGGGACACCGGATATGCCAGGCGGCGAGGCGGCGATGGTTGAACTACTCGGGCGCAATCTACAACTTACCGCTGTATTTGCCTATAACGACAATATGGCCGCTGGCGCTCTGACGGCATTAAAAGATAATGGCATTGCGATTCCGTTACATCTCTCAATCATCGGTTTCGATGATATCCCCATTGCTCGTTACACCGACCCGCAATTAACGACCGTGCGTTACCCCATTGCTTCGATGGCAAAATTAGCCACGGAACTGGCCTTGCAGGGGGCAGCAGGCAACATTGATCCGCGTGCCAGCCACTGTTTTATGCCGACGTTAGTGCGCCGCCATTCTGTCGCATTACGCCAGAATGCGGCGGCGATCACTAACTGAGCAAATCAGAGGATGTAACCGCTTTCAATTTGTGAGTGATTTCACAGTATGTTAACAATGTGGTGGCTATGATTGCACCGTTTTAACGTTGTAACTTGTATGTAACAGCGAATAATCGCTTTTATCGAGGTTATGGCGTCATAACAACAATTAGAGCCGTTTTATGGAGCGTTACCGGGCATGGACGAACGGATTTTTAAAAATGAGCTTCGGCGTTCAGTAACACTTCATTAACCATACTGGCCCGCCGAGCATTTATCTCAAGCACTACCCTGCATAAGAAAAACCGGAGATACCATGAATAAGAAGGTGTTAACCCTGTCTGCTGTGATGGCCAGCATGTTATTCGGCGCCGCTGCACACGCTGCTGATACCCGTATTGGTGTGACGATTTATAAATATGACGATAATTTTATGTCTGTTGTGCGTAAGGCTATCGAACAGGATGCGAAAGCAGCACCAGACGTCCAGTTGCTGATGAATGATTCACAGAATGACCAGTCCAAGCAGAACGATCAGATTGACGTGCTGTTGGCGAAAGGGGTGAAGGCGCTGGCAATCAACCTGGTTGACCCGGCAGCTGCGGGTACGGTGATTGAGAAAGCGCGCGGGCAAAACGTGCCGGTGGTTTTCTTCAACAAAGAACCTTCCCGTAAGGCACTGGATAGCTACGACAAAGCCTACTACGTTGGTACTGACTCCAAAGAGTCCGGCATTATCCAGGGCGATCTGATTGCTAAACACTGGGCGGCGAATCAGGGGTGGGATCTGAACAAAGACGGTCAGATTCAGTTCGTACTGCTGAAAGGCGAGCCGGGCCATCCGGATGCAGAAGCACGCACCACTTACGTGATTAAAGAACTGAACGACAAAGGCATCAAAACTGAACAGTTACAGTTAGATACCGCTATGTGGGACACTGCTCAGGCGAAAGATAAGATGGACGCCTGGCTGTCTGGCCCGAACGCCAACAAAATCGAAGTGGTTATTGCTAACAACGATGCGATGGCAATGGGTGCGGTTGAAGCGCTGAAAGCACACAACAAGTCCAGCATTCCGGTGTTTGGCGTCGATGCGCTGCCAGAAGCTCTGGCGCTGGTGAAATCCGGTGCGCTGGCGGGTACCGTACTGAATGATGCCAACAACCAGGCGAAAGCGACTTTTGATCTGGCGAAAAACCTGGCCGATGGCAAGGGCGCCGCTGACGGCACCAACTGGAAAATCGACAACAAAGTGGTTCGCGTACCTTATGTTGGCGTAGACAAAGATAACCTGGCTGAATTCAGCAAGAAATAAGACTGAACGGGCGCAATAGTTTATTGCGCCCTTATTGTATGACCAACAAGGTAAAATTATATGGTCAGCTCAACGACTCCGTCATCTGGTGAATACTTGTTGGAAATGAGCGGTATCAACAAGTCCTTTCCCGGTGTTAAGGCACTTGATAACGTTAATTTAAATGTCCGGCCACATTCTATCCATGCATTAATGGGGGAAAACGGCGCGGGAAAATCAACATTATTAAAATGCCTGTTTGGTATTTATCAAAAAGATTCCGGCACCATTTTATTCCAGGGTAAAGAGATCGATTTTCATTCTGCCAAAGAAGCACTGGAAAATGGTATTTCGATGGTACACCAGGAGTTAAACCTGGTATTACAACGTTCGGTGATGGACAACATGTGGCTGGGGCGATATCCCACCAAAGGCATGTTTGTTGATCAGGTCAAAATGTACCGCGAAACTAAAGCGATTTTTGATGAACTGGATATTGATATCGATCCGCGTGCGCGCGTCGGCACATTATCCGTTTCGCAAATGCAGATGATCGAAATTGCTAAAGCGTTTTCCTATAACGCGAAAATTGTGATTATGGATGAACCGACTTCTTCGTTAACCGAAAAAGAGGTCAATCATCTGTTTACTATTATTCGTAAATTAAAAGAACGCGGCTGCGGTATTGTCTATATCTCGCATAAAATGGAAGAGATTTTCCAGTTATGTGATGAAGTCACCGTATTGCGCGACGGTCAGTGGATCGCTACCGAACCGCTGGAAGGGCTGACGATGGACAAGATCATCGCCATGATGGTTGGTCGTTCTCTTAACCAGCGTTTCCCGGATAAAGAAAACAAGCCGGGCGAAGTGATCCTCGAAGTGCGTAACCTGACGTCACTACGCCAGCCATCGATTCGCGATGTCTCGTTTGACCTGCATAAAGGGGAGATCCTCGGTATTGCCGGGCTGGTGGGGGCGAAACGTACCGATATTGTTGAGACATTATTTGGCATTCGCGAGAAATCTGCTGGCACCATTACGTTGCATGGCAAAAAGATCAATAACCATAATGCCAACGAAGCCATTAACCACGGATTTGCACTAGTAACTGAAGAACGCCGTTCAACGGGAATTTATGCCTATCTGGATATTGGCTTTAACTCATTAATTTCCAATATTCGCAACTACAAAAATAAAGTGGGCTTGTTGGATAACTCGCGGATGAAAAGCGATACCCAGTGGGTGATTGATTCGATGCGGGTAAAAACGCCAGGTCATCGGACGCAAATTGGTTCGCTCTCAGGTGGTAATCAGCAAAAGGTGATTATTGGTCGTTGGTTACTGACGCAACCGGAAATATTAATGCTCGACGAACCAACGCGCGGTATTGATGTTGGGGCGAAGTTTGAAATTTATCAGTTAATTGCCGAACTGGCGAAGAAAGGCAAGGGGATTATTATTATCTCCTCTGAAATGCCAGAGTTGTTAGGGATAACAGACCGTATTCTGGTTATGAGCAATGGCCTCGTTTCCGGAATTGTCGATACAAAAACAACAACGCAAAACGAAATTCTGCGTCTTGCGTCTTTGCACCTTTAAGATTAGGGGCTTCCCATGAGTGCGTTAAATAAGAAAAGTTTTCTTACTTACCTGAAAGAGGGCGGTATTTACGTCGTTCTTTTAGTTTTGCTGGCGATTATTATTTTCCAGGACCCAACATTTTTAAGTCTGTTGAACTTAAGTAATATTCTCACCCAGTCATCGGTGCGTATTATTATTGCGCTCGGCGTTGCAGGGTTAATTGTCACCCAGGGGACTGACCTTTCCGCTGGTCGTCAGGTGGGGTTGGCGGCAGTTGTAGCGGCGACGTTATTGCAGTCCATGGATAACGCCAACAAAGTGTTCCCGGAAATGGCGACGATGCCGATTGCGCTGGTTATTCTGATTGTCTGTGCTATTGGCGCGGTTATCGGTTTGATCAACGGGCTGATTATCGCCTATCTCAACGTAACGCCGTTCATAACCACTCTCGGTACGATGATCATCGTTTATGGCATTAACTCGCTCTATTACGACTTTGTTGGTGCGTCGCCTATTTCTGGTTTTGACAGTGGTTTCTCCACTTTTGCCCAGGGCTTTATTGCGCTGGGGAGCTTCCGTCTCTCTTACATCACCTTCTACGCCCTGATTGCGGTGGCCTTCGTCTGGGTGCTGTGGAACAAAACCCGTTTTGGTAAGAACATTTTTGCCATTGGCGGTAACCCGGAAGCGGCGAAAGTTTCTGGTGTCAACGTTGGCCTGAACCTGCTGATGATCTACGCATTGTCTGGCGTGTTCTATGCCTTCGGCGGGATGTTAGAAGCCGGACGTATCGGCTCTGCCACCAACAACCTCGGCTTCATGTATGAGCTGGATGCTATCGCGGCGTGCGTGGTGGGCGGCGTATCGTTCAGCGGCGGTGTGGGGACGGTCATTGGTGTAGTGACCGGGGTAATTATCTTTACGGTCATTAACTATGGCCTGACGTACATCGGCGTAAACCCGTACTGGCAGTACATCATCAAAGGGGCGATTATTATCTTCGCCGTGGCGCTGGATTCACTGAAGTACGCGCGTAAGAAGTGATATGAATGTGGGTATTGCCGGATGCGCCGCATCCGGCAATCGGTGCCAAATGCTGGTTTTACAACGTTACCGGGTGTTCTTTCTCTCCTTTCTTAAACTTTACTTCCCCGAGATCGATACAACTCACCGGGCAAACATGACCGCAAAGCAAACAACCAACGCATTTTTCGGTATTACAATGCGGCGTGCGCGCTTTCTCGTTCCATTCCATCGCCTGATGACCGCCGTCGTAACAGGAAATGTAACAGCGCCCACAGCCAACACATTTATCGAGATTGATATGGGGATAGACGATATAGCTGCGGTCTAAATCTTCTGCCGGAACAATATTATGATTCGCCAGACCCACCATCTCCTGCAACGAGGCAAATCCCTGATCGGCAAGGTAATGCGACAACCCGCTCGCCATATCTTCCACTATCCGATACCCGTACTGCATAATGCCGGTGGTCACCTGCAAGGTTGCCGCGCCGAGCAATAAAAACTCCGCCGCATCTTCCCAGGTTTCAATACCGCCGATACCGCTGATCGGGAAATCGCGCAGCTCTGGATGGGTGCGCATTTGCTGAATAAAGCGCAGGGCGATCGGTTTCACTGCTTTACCGGAATAACCGGAAATACTCGATTTACCGTTGACGATCGGCATACCGATTTTCTGATTAAGATCGATATTGGTGATGGATTTGACGGTGTTAATCGCTGCAATACCATCTGCGCCGCCGCGTTTTGCCGCCAGCGCCACTTCGCACATATCACCGATATTCGGCGTCATCTTCGCCAGCATTGGCAGCGTGGAACCACGTTTCACTGCCCGACAATATTTTTCTACCAGCTCCGGGCTTTGCCCGACATCGCTACCCATCGCATGGGAGGTCATCTGCGGACAGGAGAAGTTACACTCGATCATATCCGCGCCAGCTTCTTGCACCAGACGCGCCAGCTCTTCCCACTGCTGCGCATTTTCCCCCATGATCGAAGCGATCAATACTTTGTCCGGGTAATCTTCTTTCAGCCGACGCAGGGCGGCCAGATTCTCTTCCAACGGATGTTCAGCAATCTGCTCCATATTTTTGAAGCCGATAAAACCGGTATCTTCTTTCACCAGATGATCAAAACGCGGTGAGACTTCATTAGCGATAAAAAAGCCGATCGTTTTGAACACCACGCCACCCCAGCCGGTGTCGTAGGCTTTGGCGCACATCTCGTAGCAATTGCCAACCGGCGAAGAAGAGAGGCAGAACGGGTTGGGAAACTTCACGCCGCAAAAGGTAATAGAAAGATCTTTCGTTAACATGAGCAAGCTCCCTCTAAATAATGATGAATCGCCTCGGCGGCTTCTTTCCCGGTTTTGACTGCATAAACCACTGTTTTGTCACCCTCAACAATATCGCCAGCGGCAAACAGTTGCGGGTCACGGGTCTGGTAATTTTGCGTTTCGATGGTGTTGCGCTGTGGTTCCAGTGCGGAAAAAGCGGCAAGTTCGGCATGTTGACCTACAGCGAGAATAATTTTGTCCGCCGCCATTGTCAGTTCGCCCGGTAAACGAACGTGTTTAAACGTCACTTTATTGCCGTCTACAGCCACTGGCGTAAAGCCATCGATAATCGATACCCCCAATTTTTGAGCGCTGGTGAACTCTTTCTTGCTTGCCGGAAACTCATCTAACTCTTCACGCGCAACGCAAGTTACTGCCTGGCAACCGAGAACTTTCAGCGTGCTGGCAACGTCCATTGCGACATCGCCGCCACCAATAATTAATGCGTTCTGCGGGACGCTGATATCGCCTTGTGCCTGGCGAGCGCGTTGCAGGAAATCGACGGCGATCTCAACATCGCTATGCTCAAACAGCGGCAGGGTGGCACCGCGCGATAAACCGACAGTCACCAGTACCGCTCGGTTTTCCGCTTTCAATTGTTCCAGCGTGAGTGTTTTACCAATCTCGCAATTGCACTTAATGGTCACCCCCATTTTTTCGATACGGGCGATTTCTGCATCCAGCACCGATTGCAGCAAACGAAATTGTGGAATGCCATTACGCAGCCAACCACCTGGCTGTGCTTCTTTTTCATAAATCGTGACGTCGTATCCCCGGTTGGTCAGTGTCACACTCGCTTGTAGCCCGGCGGGGCCTGCACCAATAATCGCCACTTTGCCGAGTGTTTTACTACCGGGCTGATAAATCTCCATTCCGGTTTGCTGCTCGAAATCAGTAACAAAACGCTGTAAGCGACCAATATCAATTGGGTCGTCGACACCGGCTCGTGTACAACCGAGCTGGCATAATTTTTCCGTCGGGCATACTCTGGCGCAAACGGCACCGAGCGCGTTATTTTCGCGAATTGTCTCGGCAGCACCTTTAAAATTACGAAAATAAATTGAGCGAATAAATTTTCCCGGATCGGTTTGCGCCGGGCAAGCCTGACTACAGGGCGCGTCGTGACATAATAAACAGCGAGAGGCTTCTTTAATCGCCAGTAAAGGCGTAAAAGCCGGAGTGAGTTCATCCAGATAATTTTGTTGCGGCATGTGATCTTCCTTAATGCTATAGGTAATTAAGGCGAGCGTTTAGTGAATAATAATGTATTGATATTAAGGCTAAGCGTGCGGGGAAATTTAAACTGTGAAAGGATTCACAAATAGCCGCGGTTAAGAATGTGATATCCGCAGCTTATCAGGTGAAGTAATAATTATTCTCAATAATTAACTGGAGAGGGAGATATTAACGATAGAAAATAAGATAAATAATCATGCCAATAGATAAAATTCCGAAACCGCAATACGCCACCATATAAGCAAAGAAGAGTCCCGGATTTTTTTCGCGCCAGACATACACCGGTTCCGGCGAATTTTTAACCCGTTTATCAATCGCGCCAGCACGCCAGCCTTTCCACGCTTCGCGAAAACAAAATACAGGGATTAGGAAAAAAACGGCAACGACAAAAAACTGCTGTACATCCATAACTACTTTCCTTGTTTCTTTTGTAATTCAAGTAACTGCTCGGGCGTGACGGCGGGATAGCCCTGCGCATCTTCCGGCACTTGATGCATTGCCGGAATAGGGACCAATGGACCTAAAAAGCGCGGCTCACGTTTAAAAATATAAAGGTCAGCCAGCGCGCCGAAACGGGCGGCAAATTCGCGAATACGGACAGACCACATATCTTTTGGCGATGGTACGGCATAACACTGGGCCTGAATACCCATATGTAAAGCGATAAATAATGCCCGCTCACAGTGAAAACGCTGGGTGATAATAATGAAATCGTTAGTATCGAACACTTTGCGCGTGCGTACGATGGAATCCAGTGTTCGGAAGCCCGCGTAATCGAGAACAATATCAGAGGGGTCGACGCCAGCGGCTATTAAATCTTTGCGCATGGTCATCGGCTCGTTATAACTTTGCAACGCGTTATCGCCGCTAAGTAATAGATAGTTCACCTTACCGCTGTTATAGGCATTAATCGCCCCCTGAATACGGTAGCGGTAATACTGATTAATGACTCCGGTGCGATAATACTTTGCTGTGCCAAGCACCACGCCGACCTGACGGTAGGGGAGATCCTGCAACTCGTCGTAGATATAAGGCGCGGTTTTCCAACTCATCCAGCGATCGAGGCCGAGCACAGTCAACAGCAGCAAGCCGATCATGACTAACAGGCTGTAGAACAGACGCTTTAACATGCAGAAGACTCGATCTCGGGAAATTTTTATCAGGCTACTTTACCCGCTGCTTTTGCGCAAGAAACGGTAAACTGTTTGCCGGGATTTTCGACATCAGGAGAGCGCTGACAAGCCTGAGGCAACGCTTATCAGCGTGCCAGACCTGTAGGCCGGACAAGGCGTTCACGCCACATCCGGCACCAGGCTTAAGCGAGAAGAACGCGGTCGATACTGTGACAACCGAGAGCTTTCAGCGTTGCTGAGGTTGCATCCCACTGAATCAACGGCGCATCGGCTTTTTCTGCCAGAACCGCGCGCTGGATATCCGGGTAATCATAACCCTTGAGATTCAACAGAATTAACGCACCCTGCAACGGCGGCAGAGTCGGGTTGAATGCGGCGTTTTCAGCGTAGCTGCCGCTGAAAATACGACCGTCTTTGCATTCCAGCGCTACACCGCTTGGTGACTTACTGTAAGGCATGTGCGAACGGTTTGCCGCGGCAATCGCTGCCTGAGAAAGCGCATCACCAGTGAGCGTAAAGCCGTGATCCTGCTCGTCCATCAGCAGCGTTTTTATCTCTAGATCTTTTGGTCCAAAGGCATCCGGCAGATAGTCACGCAGTGCGTGCGCTTCGCGACCCGGCAGATGAATACGCAGATCCAGACCGCTGTTCAGTTCATTCATAAACTGACGGCAGTGACCACAAGGCGTGTAGTTAACGGTGATGGCCGCGAGAGCTTTCTCACCGCTTAACCAGGCGTGGCTGATAGCACTTTGTTCGGCATGAACAGTTTGCTGCATTGTTGCACCAATAAATTCCATATTGGCACCGAAATACCATGTACCACTCACGCCGCGTGCAATAGCGCCAACGTTAAAATTCGACAATGGCGTACGCGCACAGGCCGCAGCCAGCGGTAGCAGTGCGAAAGCCAGCGCGTCTTCGTCCAGCCCGGTTGCGCTCTTAAGCGAAGAGACTTGCTCCCCGGTCAACAAAGCGGGGAAGTACTTGTCTGCCAGAATAGGTTCCAGCGCAGATTGCAAGTTATCCGCAAGTTGGGCAAAAGCAGTTTGAAAACGTGGATGCATGGCGTTGCCTCATAATCATGTAATGGGATAACAGTTTACGAACCTGCTATGGCTTTATATGTGATCTGAATCTCATTAATTATGCAACAAGTGAAACGTACATCAAAAATGCGCGACGCATCGCAAATTTTAGCCCATTACTGCCAGAATAATTGGGAAAAGGAACGGCGCGATCAGCGAAGTAATAATCCCGCATAACACCAGCGCCAGCGAACTAAATGCGCCTTCCTGATAATCCAGCTCAGCACAGCGCGCCGTACCGAGGGCGTGGGAAGCCGTCCCCATCGCCAGACCGCGCGCCGCTTTGGTACGAATACGCATCGCATTAAGTAACGTATGACCAAAGACCGCGCCGAGGATCCCGACGAAAATGACACAAACTGCGCTGATTGCCGGAATACCGCCAATACTGCCGCCGACAGCCATCGCAATTGGCGTAGTGACTGATTTCGGTAATATTGACGCAGCAATTTCCGGTGAAGCCCCCATCAACAATGCCACGCAAGTCCCTGTCACCATCGCTACCACGCTGCCGATAAAACAGATGGTGATGATTGATTTCCAGCGGGCGCGGATCTGATGCAACTGTTCATATAAAGGATAGGCCAGCGCGACGACCGCCGGTTGCAGCAGATCGTTTAGCACTTCGCTACCTTTAAAGTAGCTGTCGTAAGAGATGCCGGTCAGCATTAAAAAAGGAATGATCACCACCATTGCCACCAGCAACGGGTTAAGCAAGGGAAACTTATACCGCGCCGCCAGCTTGCGGGCGGCAAAAAAGACAATCAACGTCAGCGGTAATGACCACCAGATATTTGCCATCATTCTTCTGATCCTTTCTGACCTACGACTTTACGTTCACCGTGCACCAGTTGAGAACTCCAGCTCACCACCAGAAAAACCACCAGCGTACTGACTGCACAGGAAACCACTACCGGGCCAAACTGCGCGCGTAGTAAATCAAAATATTGCATTACGCCTAC
Source organism: Escherichia sp. E2562 (assembly GCF_005781075.1). Lineage (NCBI taxonomy): Bacteria > Pseudomonadati > Pseudomonadota > Gammaproteobacteria > Enterobacterales > Enterobacteriaceae > Escherichia > Escherichia sp. E2562. Next base: position 461,016 of record NZ_VATM01000005.1, read on the forward strand.
GCCAATCGGCACAAACAATAGCGCCATATAGCGAATTAAAACGTAACACCCCGGATTGACCCACTTCGCCGGAAGAATTTGCAAGGCCAGCAGGACAAACAGGATCAGCATCCCGATAATGCTGCCCGGAATGGTTACCGGTAGCAGGGATGCAATGAAAATGCCTGCATACAGGCAGGCATAAATCAGGACGAAAGCGCGTAAATATTGCCAGATAATGTTCAGTGTCTTACTCATGATCAATACCCCAGATGAGATGGATTCATCATACAATTAATCCGTAAAACGTGCTACCGATCACATTAAGAATTCATCGCTATTTTTCGCGCCTGGGTATGACGATGTGAGCAGCGAACTCAGGCAAATCTGCTTTTTCGCAACAGAAAGTGTGTTTGCCATAGATCAAGCATAGAGAGGGATTGCAGCTTTGCAGCAATCTCACTCGGCAGACCTTTAATCCGCTGACCGGAGGCGCTAACATAGCGCCTCATTTTTTTGCGGGTGATGATATGCGTGTGTTACTGGCGCCAATGGAGGGGGTACTTGACTCTCTGGTGCGCGAATTGCTGACCGAAGTTAACGACTACGATCTGTGCATCACTGAGTTTGTTCGCGTGGTGGATCAACTGCTGCCGGTAAAAGTTTTTCATCGCATTTGTCCTGAGCTACAAAACGCCAGCCGTACTCCTTCAGGTACGCTGGTGCGCGTACAGTTGCTGGGGCAGTTCCCGCAATGGCTGGCAGAGAACGCCGCCCGTGCGGTGGAATTAGGTTCCTGGGGCGTGGATCTTAACTGCGGCTGCCCGTCGAAAACGGTTAACGGCAGCGGTGGTGGGGCAACGTTACTGAAAGATCCCGAACTCATCTACCAGGGCGCGAAAGCGATGCGCGAAGCCGTACCGGCGCATTTGCCCGTCAGCGTGAAAGTGCGTTTGGGCTGGGACAGTGGCGAGAAAAAATTTGAAATTGCCGATGCTGTTCAACAGGCTGGCGCTACGGAGCTGGTGGTGCATGGGCGGACAAAAGAGCAGGGGTACCGCGCGGAGCATATTGACTGGCGGGCGATTGGCGAGATTCGCCAGCGGCTGAATATTCCGGTAATTGCCAATGGTGAAATCTGGGACTGGCAGAGTGCGCAACAATGCATGGCTATCAGCGGCTGCGACGCGGTGATGATTGGGCGCGGGGCGCTCAATATTCCCAACCTGAGTCGGGTGGTGAAATATAACGAACCGCGAATGCCATGGCCGGAGGTCGTTGCATTGCTGCAAAAGTATACCCGTCTGGAGAAACAGGGGGATACCGGGTTATATCACGTCGCGCGGATCAAGCAGTGGTTGAGTTATTTACGTAAAGAATATGATGAAGCAACGGAATTATTTCAGCATGTGCGGGTGTTGAATAATTCCCCTGATATTGCAAGGGCTATTCAGGCAATTGATATCGAGAAACTCTAAAAAACTATAGTGATGTTTTTTTGACAATGTGTTAGCTCTTTATCAATAGGCCGCACGGTTGTTTGGTGGCGTCAAAATCGCCGAGGCGTTCCCTGAAGGCCGGGGCAGCCCACATGGATGTGGGCTGAGGGCGCGTCTTACAGGGATGTTACCTCGCGCCCGACCCGGTAGCCGTAAGGGATAAGCCGAGGGCACCGCGCAGCGGCGATTTTGTTCGCCAGAGCCCGGGGGTGCAGGGGGCGGCGGCGATTGGCCGCCCCTTGCGCGCTCCTTGCGCCAGTGATTATATGAAGCAATGCACATGACAGGAGCGCAACAGGATGAGAGACTGAAATATTCTCGTTATTTTCGAATCTGATGACATTAATTAATTTTAAAATATCATCTTAAATACGCCAGTCACCACCAGTAGCCCAATCAGGAAAATAATCAATACTGCCCAGAGTATAATTTTCATTGGCGTTCCTTTATTTGTGAGTGCTGAATAAGTATAGGAAAAAATGAAACTCTTTGCCGTCATTCATAAACGATTAAGATAAATCAGAGGATATCATTCACTTATTGTATATTTTTCTGGATATGTCGTTTTATTTCCGCTGATGTATTGCCACGTGAAACTAAAAAATATTTCGCCGCACACGGTAATCTCCGCGCACCGTTTCTTACCTGATTATTCCCCATGAATCGTGATTCATTTAATGCAGCAAGCTTCTGTTTTCCGCTTTTAATTTTGTTGGCTGGGTGTGCGCCTGTGCACGAAACTCGTCAGGCGTTAAACCTGCAAACGCCTGCCACGCAAGTGGACACTGCGTTACCGGCGGCATTGAAAAACGGTTGGCCAGACAGCCAGTGGTGGCTGGAATACCACGATAATCAACTCACTTCCTTAATTAATAATGCAATACAGAACGCGCCGGATATGCAGGTGGCTGAACAGCGCATTCAACTGGCTGAAGCGCAGGCGAAAGCAGCAGCGACCCAGGATGGCCCGCAGGTAGATTTTTCTGCGGATATGCAACGGCAAAAAATGTCGGCTGAAGGTTTAATGGGGCCGTTTGCCCTGAACGATCCTGCCGCAGGAACTACGGGGCCGTGGTATACCAACGGTACTTTTGGTTTAACGGCGGGCTGGCATCTTGATATCTGGGGAAAGAATCGGGCGGAAGTTACTGCTCGCCTCGGTTCAGTAAAAGCTCGGGTGGCGGAACGTGAGCAGACCCGGCAATTGCTGGCTGGCAGCGTGGCCCGTTTGTACTGGGATTGGCAAACTCAGGCGGCGTTGAACACGGTTTTGCTGCAAATCGAAAAAGAGCAGAACACCATTATTGCGACCGATCGCCAGCTCTATCAGCGTGGAATTACCTCTTCGGTTGAAGGTGTGGAAACCGATATTAATGCCAGTAAAACCCAGCAACAGCTCAACGATGTCGCGGGTAAAATGAAAATTATCGAGGCGCGATTAAGTGCGCTCACCAACCATCAGAAAAGCGCATTGAAGCTGCATCCGGTCACGTTGCCGAAAGTGGCAAGCCAGCTTCCTGATGAACTGGGATATTCCTTGCTGGCCCGGCGGGCAGATTTGCAGGCGGCGCATTGGTATGTCGAGTCGTCGTTAAGTACCATCGACGCAGCAAAAGCGGCATTTTATCCCGACATCAATCTGATGGCCTTCCTGCAACAGGATGCTTTGCATTTAAGCGATCTTTTTCGTAGCTCCGCCCAACAGATGGGCGTCACGGCGGGGCTGACATTGCCAATATTCGACAGCGGCAGACTTAATGCCAATCTTGATATTGCGAAAGCCGAAAGCAACTTGTCGATTGCCAACTACAACAAAGCAGTGGTCGAGGCGGTGAACGATGTGGCGCGGGCGGCGAGTCAGGTGCAGATACTGGCAGAGAAAAACCAGCATCAGGCACAAATTGAGCGCGATGCCATGCGAGTGGTGGGGCTGGCACAGGCGCGATTTAACGCGGGCATCATCGCGGGTTCCCGCGTCAGTGAAGCCAGAATTCCGGCGCTTCGCGAACGAGCCAACGGCCTGCTTTTGCAAGGGCAATGGCTGGATGCCTCCATTCAACTCACCAGTGCGCTGGGCGGGGGCTACAAACGCGGTTGATGTCTCATTTATCAAGTATTAAGCAGAGAAACGTTGGACCTCACCGGCGTTTCATTTCCCGCGCCGTTTCAGCCACCAGCGAACACCAACCACCAGAGCTACAACCAGAATCAACCAAACCCAGTGCTTCAAATGTTGGTCAAGTTCGTGCAACCACGGCGCAATCACTTGGCCACCTGCGTAGCCAATGGTGGTAAAAATCAGCGCCCAGGCAAATGCGCCGAGAATATTCAGCGGTAGAAATATTTTCGGCGGTAGCTGACTAGCGCCAATCAGCGTCGGACCAATCACCCGAAAGCCATACATAAAACGTGTACCAATAACAAACAGATACGGATGACGTTGGATCAGCTTCTGCGCCCGTTCAATTTTGTCCTGATGTTTTGATAAACGTCGTAACAGCTTGCCGCCAAACCGCCGTCCACACAGATAAAGCGCCTGGTCGCCAATCATGCCGCCAAGTGCTACGGAAAGTACCACCAACGGGAATTCCAGCAGCCCCTGATGCGCGGCAACACCACCGAGCAAGGTGACGGTTTCACCCTCTGCCAGACTGCCAAGTACCAGCGCGGCATAACCATATTGTGAAATAAGCGTATTAATATCCATAGGCCAGTCTGTCTCCCTTTGGTTGCCTGTAAGCATACACCCAGTAAATCATTCACGCAGAAAAAGCCCCGCAGGGCAGTGCACTAATTTAGTGATCGCGCAAAAAATAATCACAAGCTGACTTATACTTGAACTGTCAGGTTCATGAACTCACAACAAGGGGGCGGTATGAGCCATGTCTGGGGACTGTTTTCCCATCCCGATCGTGAAATGCAGGTAATTAATCGTGAAAACGAAACGATTTCTCACCACTACACCCACCACGTTTTGCTGATGGCGGCGATTCCGGTGATTTGCGCCTTCATTGGCACCACGCAAATCGGCTGGAATTTTGGCGATGGCACTATCCTGAAGTTATCCTGGTTTACCGGACTGGCGTTGGCTGTCTTGTTTTATGGCGTGATGCTGGCTGGGGTCGCGGTGATGGGGCGGGTCATTTGGTGGATGGCGCGCAATTACCCACAGCGCCCGTCGCTTGCGCACTGTATGGTCTTCGCGGGATACGTCGCGACGCCGCTGTTTCTCAGCGGTCTGGTAGCGCTTTACCCGCTGGTCTGGCTGTGTGCTCTGGTTGGCACGGTGGCGCTGTTTTACACGGGGTATCTGCTTTATCTCGGTATTCCAAGCTTCCTGAACATCAACAAAGAGGAAGGTCTTAGCTTCTCCAGTTCGACACTGGCGATTGGTGTGCTGGTACTGGAAGTCCTGCTCGCCCTTACCGTCATACTTTGGGGGTACGGTTATCGTCTGTTCTAGAAAGTTCTTTTGCGTTGCATTGCTGGCGTAAATGTCAGCAATGCAGCATTTCCTCACGATTCTCCTTTGACGACCGCACTTTTTGCTCGTTATGATAGCTTCGCTAGCCTCAGTAAATCCTTACTCCGGCGGTGCGCAACCCCTGCGCGTGAACCACTATTTGAATGCTCATCATGCCGAAATTTCGAGTTTCTTTATTTAGCCTGGCCCTGATGCTGGCTGTGCCTTTTGCACCGCAGGCCGCTGCGAAAACGGCAGCCGCTACCACCGCTTCGCAGCCGGAAATTGCTTCCGGTAGCGCGATGATTGTTGATCTTAATACCAACAAAGTGATCTATTCGAACCACCCGGATCTGGTGCGTCCGATTGCCTCAATCACCAAATTAATGACTGCGATGGTTGTGCTGGATGCACGACTGCCGCTGGATGAGAAACTAAAAGTAGACATCAGCCAGACGCCGGAGATGAAAGGGGTCTATTCGCGCGTACGACTGAACAGCGAAATCAGCCGTAAAGATATGCTGCTGCTGGCGTTGATGTCTTCGGAAAACCGCGCGGCGGCGAGCCTGGCACATCATTATCCTGGCGGTTATAACGCATTTATTAAAGCAATGAATGCGAAAGCAAAAGCTCTCGGGATGAATAACACGCGCTTCGTTGAACCGACCGGGCTATCAGTGCATAACGTTTCGACTGCCCGTGATCTGACCAAATTGTTGATTGCCACCAAACAATATCCGTTGATCGGTCAGTTAAGTACCACCCGTGAAGATATGGCGACCTTCTCTAATCCGTCGTATACGCTGCCGTTCCGCAATACTAACCATCTGGTGTATCGCGATAACTGGAATATCCAGCTAACCAAAACCGGCTTTACCAATGCCGCAGGGCATTGCCTGGTGATGCGCACGGTTTTCAATAATAAACCAGTGGCGCTGGTGGTGATGGATGCGTTTGGCAAATATACCCATTTTGCCGATGCCAGCCGCCTGCGTACATGGATTGAAACCGGCAAAGTGATGCCCGTTCCGGCTGCGGCGTTGAGTTATAAAAAACAAAAAGCCGCCCAGATGGCGGCGGCAGGGCAGACGGCACAGAACGATTAAGTTTGCTTGCCCGTAGGCCGGAGAAGGCGTTCACGCCGCATCCGGCATTCGTTGCCCGTGCCTGATGCGGTGCTTGCGCATCTTATCAGTCCTACAAATGTGACGCGCCCGTAGGCTGGAGAAGGCGTTTACGCCGCATCCGGCATTCGTTGCCCGTGCCTGGTGCGATGCTTGCGCATCTTATTAGGCCTACAAACGTGACGCGCCCGTAGGCTGGATAAGGCGTTTACGCCGCATCCGGCATTCGATGCCCGTGCCTGATGCGATGCTTGCGCATCTTATCAGGCCTACAAACGTGACGCGCCCGTAGGCCGGAGAAGGCGTTCACGCCGCATCCGGCATTCGTTGACCGTGCCTGATGCGGTGCTTGCGCATCAGGCATCCAGCCGTATTTATTCCACTTCTTGCCAGTTTTTCCGCTTACTGGTTTTACCGATCCCCGGATTCATACTGTTAGTTGGATCGTTTTCACGATAAAACTTTTGCAGCGTCTCCGGTGCTTTATACAAATGACCGACGTTATGCTCGGCAGGATATTGCGCGCCGCGCTGGCGTAACAATTCCAGCATCTGTTCCTTCAGCGCATGCACATCCACGCCTTTCTTAACGATGTAATCCTGGTGGAAGACGTAGCACATAAAATGCCCGTAATAGAGCTTATGCACCAGCTGGCTGTCGATTTCCGGCGGCAGATGTTCATACCACTCGGTGTCATTACGCCGCAGAGCAATATCCAGCGCCAGAATGTCTTCGACTTCATCGGAATGCACGGCCTGATAACGTATCGCTGCGCCTGCCGCCGCGAAACGGTGTAAAAACGCTTTACTGCCTTCTTCCGGCGTACAGACAAAGAAATCGCCTTCGGCCTGTTTGAAAAAATCTACCAGCCAGGATTTTGCTTCGCCCACGCCATCCCCCGCCATTTTTAACAGCAGATGATGTTCATATTTATCGCGCCAGCTTTTCATGCGCGGTGGCAAATGACTGGGGAACAAATGACTGAATTTCTGCATTGCGAGATCGGTAAAGTGTGGGCGGAAGAACTTCACCTTCTCCAGCATCGCATCAGTACGTCCTTTGATGTTAAAGAATAACGGCATCTTGTCGGTGCCTAGTTTGTCGATCATCAGGAAGGTGTCTTTGCCGTATTTTTCCGCGATATCGTAGATATCCCGGTGCATGTATTCCCCGGCAACCGGCAGATTTTCGAAATTAGCCAGAATATGGCGGCGGATTTCGGTCAGCACGTCCGGCTGGTTGGTGCCGATATAAAACACCTGCTGATTTTTTTCCGCTTCAAAGGTGTCGAGACGCACGGCGAAGACGGCCAGTTTTCCGGCGCAACCGGAGGATTCAAACAGGCGATCCGGATCGGCGTTATAACGTGCAGGTGTGTCGGCTTCGATATCACGCACGCGATGAACATAGTCATAATCGTGGGCGTGGCGACCATCGTGGTGCACATCATCCTCTTTGATGCGATCGTCATCCAGCCTGCTGAGGATCTGCTCCGGCGTTTCGCCCAGATCAATCCCCAGATGGTTGACCAGCGTCAGTTTGCCGTTTTCATCAATGCGTGCAAACAACGACATTTCGGTATACGCCGGACCACGCTGCACCAGTGAGCCGCCGGAGTTGTTACAGATACCGCCGATAACCGATGCGCCAATACACGATGAACCAATTACCGAGTGCGGTTCGCGGCCTAATGGTTTGAGAGCTTTTTCCAGCGAATAGAGCGTAGTGCCAGGATACGCCAGTACCTGTTCGCCCTTGCCGAGAACGTGCAGTTTGTCGAGGCGTAGGGTGCTGATGATCACAATATCGCGATCATAGTCGTTACCATTTGGTGTCGAGCCTTCGGTCAGACCGGTATTGGCGGCCTGCATCAGAATAATTTTGTCGGCGGTGACGCAGGCTTTCAGTACTCGCCACAATTCCAGTAGCGAGCCTGGAAGAACAACGGCCAGCGCGTCACCCTGACCGGAGCGGAAGCCCTTGCGATAGCGGGCCGTTTTTGCGGGATCGGTGAGCAGGTATGAAGAACCGACCAGACGGGCAAGTTCATTCAAAAAGGTTTTATTATCAGTTGTTGTCATGGAAGACATTTTCCACTCCTTGTGGTGGCGAAAAAACATCACAAACTAGAATAGCGCCTTGTATGACAATTCAGCGAGTGAATATTTTGAAAATTCAGACAATAAACTGAGCTTTCTTTTTCTCTCTCTATCAGGGTTATGGCAAACTACCGCTTTTGCACCATTTTCGCTGCCACGTCGGGCAACAGAGGAAGAATAATCCACATGAAATGGCTATGTTCAGTAGGTATCGCGGTGAGTCTGGCCCTACAGCCAGCACTGGCGGATGATTTATTCGGCAACCATCCATTAACGCCCGAAGCGCGGGATGCGTTCGTCACCGAGCTGCTCAAGAAAATGACGGTTGATGAGAAAATTGGTCAGCTGCGCCTAATCAGCGTCGGCCCGGATAACCCGAAAGAGGCGATCCGCGAGATGATCAAAGACGGGCAGGTGGGAGCGATTTTTAATACCGTAACCCGTCAGGATATCCGCGCCATGCAGGATCAAGTGATGGAACTGAGCCGCCTGAAAATTCCTCTCTTCTTTGCCTACGACGTGCTGCACGGTCAGCGCACAGTTTTCCCGATTAGCCTCGGTCTGGCGTCCTCTTTTAACCTCGACGCAGTGAAAACCGTCGGGCGCGTTTCAGCTTATGAAGCGGCGGACGATGGCCTGAACATGACCTGGGCGCCGATGGTCGATGTCTCGCGCGATCCTCGCTGGGGTCGCGCTTCCGAAGGTTTTGGTGAAGATACCTATCTCACCTCAATTATGGGTAAAACCATGGTTGAAGCGATGCAGGGTAAAAGCCCGGCAGATCGCTACTCGGTGATGACCAGCGTCAAACACTTTGCTGCTTACGGTGCGGTTGAAGGCGGTAAAGAGTACAACACCGTCGATATGAGCCCGCAGCGCCTGTTTAATGACTATATGCCGCCGTACAAAGCGGGGCTGGACGCAGGCAGCGGCGCGGTGATGGTGGCGCTGAACTCACTCAACGGCACGCCTGCAACTTCTGATTCTTGGCTGCTGAAAGATGTTCTGCGCGACCAGTGGGGTTTTAAAGGCATCACGGTTTCCGATCACGGTGCAATCAAAGAGCTGATTAAACATGGCACGGCGGCAGACCCGGAAGATGCGGTGCGCGTGGCGCTTAAGTCCGGGATCAACATGAGCATGAGTGACGAGTATTACTCGAAGTATCTGCCTGGGTTGATCAAGTCCGGCAAAGTGACGATGGAAGAGCTGGACGACGCTGCCCGCCATGTACTGAACGTTAAATATGATATGGGGTTATTTAACGACCCATACAGCCATCTTGGTCCGAAAGAGTCTGACCCGGTTGATACCAATGCCGAAAGCCGCCTGCACCGCAAAGAAGCACGTGAAGTAGCGCGCGAAAGCCTGGTGTTGCTGAAAAACCGCCTTGAAACCCTGCCGCTGAAAAAGTCGGCAACCATTGCGGTGGTTGGTCCACTGGCGGACAGCAAACGTGACGTGATGGGCAGCTGGTCCGCAGCTGGTGTTGCCGATCAATCCGTGACTGTACTGACCGGGATTAAAAATGCCGTCGGGGAAAACGGCAAGGTGCTGTATGCCAAAGGGGCGAACGTCACCAGTGACAAAGGTATTATCGATTTCCTGAATCAGTATGAAGAAGCAGTCAAAGTCGATCCGCGCTCGCCGCAAGAGATGATTGATGAAGCGGTGCAGACGGCGAAACAATCTGATGTGGTAGTGGCTGTGGTCGGTGAAGCCCAGGGGATGGCGCACGAAGCCTCCAGCCGGACCGATATCACTATTCCGCAAAGCCAGCGCGATTTGATTGCGGCGCTGAAAGCCACCGGAAAACCGCTGGTGCTGGTGCTGATGAACGGTCGCCCGCTGGCGCTGGTGAAAGAAGATCAGCAGGCCGACGCGATTCTGGAAACCTGGTTTGCGGGTACGGAAGGGGGTAATGCGATTGCCGATGTGTTGTTTGGTGATTACAACCCGTCCGGTAAGCTGCCGATGTCCTTCCCGCGTTCTGTCGGGCAGATCCCGGTTTACTACAGCCATCTGAATACCGGTCGTCCGTATAATGCCGACAAGCCGAACAAATACACTTCGCGCTATTTTGATGAAGCTAACGGGGCGCTTTATCCGTTCGGCTATGGTCTGAGCTACACCACTTTTACCGTCTCTGATGTGAAACTTTCTGCGCCGACCATGAAGCGTGACGGTAAAGTGACCGCCAGCGTGCAGGTGACGAACACCGGTAAGCGCGAAGGGGCAACGGTGATTCAGATGTACCTGCAGGATGTAACGGCTTCCATGAGTCGTCCGGTGAAGCAGCTGAAAGGTTTTGAGAAAATCACCCTGAAACCGGGCGAAACTCAGACCGTCAGCTTCCCAATCGATATTGAGGCGCTGAAGTTCTGGAATCAGCAGATGAAGTATGATGCCGAGCCTGGCAAATTCAACGTCTTCATCGGCACCGATTCCGCACGCGTTAAGAAAGGCGAGTTTGAGTTGCTGTAATGCTTTAGTAAGGGCGCGAAATTTGCGCCCTTTGCCTGATGCGCTGCGCTTATCAGGCCTACAGGGTGTTTGCAACTTGTTTAATTTTTACCCTTTGTAGCGCCGCATCCGGCAAGATACACCGGGCAAGATATGCCCTTTAAGTATTTATCTGATTCTGCAACTGAATCCGCCCTGTCAGGCTAACCCCGCTATTATCAACTATGCTTTTCTCTTAATTCGCTGAAAACAACAGTAAAAGAATGAGGAAAGCATCATGCCACTCTCAAAGCTCTGGGCGGGTTCACTGGTTATGTTGGCAGCTGTGAGCCTGCCGCTACAGGCGGCTTCCCCCGTTAAAGTCGGTTCGAAAATCGATACTGAAGGCGCACTACTCGGCAACATCATCTTGCAGTTACTCGAAAGCCACGGCGTACCGACGGTGAATAAAGTCCAGTTGGGAACAACACCCGTGGTGCGCGGGGCAATTACTTCCGGCGAACTGGATATCTATCCGGAATATACCGGCAATGGTGCTTTCTTCTTTAAAGATGAAAACGATGCAGCGTGGAAAAATGCCGGGCAGGGCTACGAGAAAGTCAAAAAGCTCGATGCGGAGCAAAACAAGTTAATCTGGCTGACGCCCGCACCTGCGAATAACACCTGGACCATCGCCGTGCGCCAGGATGTGGCAGAGAAAAACAAACTCACTTCGCTTGCCGACCTGAGCCGTTATCTGAAAGAGGGCGGCACCTTCAAACTGGCAGCCTCGGCAGAGTTTATCGAACGCGCCGATGCGTTACCCGCTTTTGAAAAAGCCTATGGCTTTAAACTCGATCAGGATCAGTTGCTGTCACTGGCCGGTGGCGACACGGCGGTGACGATCAAAGCCGCTGCCCAGCAAACCTCTGGCGTTAATGCGGCGATGGCTTACGGCACTGACGGCCCGGTCGCGGCGCTGGGGCTGCAAACCTTAAGCGATCCGCAGGGTGTTCAACCGATCTACGCGCCTGCACCAGTGGTGCGTGAGTCGGTGTTGAAAGAGTATCCGCAAATGGCACAGTGGCTACAGCCAGTCTTCGCCAGCCTCGATGAAAAAACGTTACAAAAACTGAATGCCAGCATTGCTGTGGAAGGACTGGATGCCAAAAAAGTGGCTGCCGACTATCTGAAACAAAAAGGGTGGACGAAGTAATTTCCCGTGACTTATCTACGTATTAATCCTGTTCTGGCGCTGCTGCTGTTGCTGACGGCAATCGCAGCGGCGCTGCCGTTTATCAGCTATGCACCTAACAGGTTAGTCTCTGGTGAGGGACGTTATCTCTGGCAACTGTGGCCACAAACGATCTGGATGCTGGTGGGCGTTGGTTGCGCCTGGCTGACTGCCTGTTTTATTCCCGGTAGAAAAGGCAGCATTTTTGCACTCATTCTGGCGCAATTCGTCTTCGTATTGCTGGTGTGGGGAGCTGGAAAGGCGGCGACACAACTGGCGCAAAATGGCAGTGCGCTGGCGCGTACCAGCCTCGGCAGTGGTTTCTGGCTGGCTGCGGCGCTGGTACTGCTGGCCTGTAGCGATGCCATCCGCCGAATTTCCACGCATCCGCTGTGGCGCTGGTTGTTGCATATGCAGATTGCCATTATTCCGCTGTGGTTGCTGTACTCCGGCACGCTTAACGATCTCTCGTTAATGAAAGAATACGCCAACCGTCAGGATGTGTTCGATGACGCGCTGGCGCAACATCTGACCCTGCTGTTTGGTGCGGTGCTGCCTGCGTTAGTGATTGGCGTGCCGCTGGGCGTCTGGTGCTACTTTTCCACTGCGCGGCAGGGGGCGATTTTTTCTCTGCTCAATGTCATTCAGACCGTGCCTTCGGTGGCGCTTTTTGGCCTGTTGATTGCGCCGCTTGCCGCGCTGGTTACTGCCTTTCCGTTGCTGGGTACGCTTGGTGTGGCAGGAACAGGCATGACGCCAGCACTGATAGCGCTGGTGCTCTATGCTTTGCTGCCTCTGGTGCGCGGCGTGGTAGTCGGCTTGAACCAGATCCCGCGTGATGTGCTGGAGAGCGCCACAGCGATGGGTATGAGCGGGGCGCAGCGTTTCCTGCATGTCCAGTTACCGCTGGCGCTGCCAGTATTTCTGCGCAGCCTGCGGGTGGTGATGGTGCAGACCGTCGGTATGGCGGTGATTGCGGCGTTAATTGGTGCGGGTGGCTTTGGGGCGTTGGTTTTCCAGGGGCTGCTAAGCAGTGCCATTGATTTAGTGTTGCTGGGGGTGATCCCGGTAATTGTTCTGGCGGTGCTTACCGACGCGCTGTTCGATTTGCTTATCGCACTGCTGAAGGTGAAACGTAATGATTGAATTTAGCCATGTCAGCAAACTGTTCGGCGCACAAAAAGCCGTTAACGATCTCAATCTCAATTTTCAGGAAGGGAGTTTTTCGGTGCTGATCGGTACATCTGGCTCCGGTAAATCCACCACCCTGAAAATGATTAACCGCCTGGTGGAGCATGACAGCGGAGTGATCCGCTTTGCCGGAGAAGAAATTCGCTCGCTGCCAGTGCTGGAGCTGCGCCGCCGGATGGGCTATGCCATTCAATCTATTGGCCTGTTTCCCCACTGGAGCGTGGCGCAAAACATCGCCACCGTGCCGCAATTACAAAAATGGTCGCGGGCGCGGATTGACGCTCGTATCGACGAACTAATGGCGTTACTGGGGCTGGAACCGAATTTGCGTGAGCGTTATCCGCATCAGCTTTCCGGCGGTCAGCAGCAACGTGTGGGAGTGGCGCGCGCGTTGGCTGCCGATCCGCAAGTCTTACTGATGGATGAACCCTTTGGCGCGCTGGACCCGGTAACGCGCGGCGCGTTGCAACAAGAGATGACGCGCATTCACCGTTTGCTGGGGCGAACCATTGTGCTGGTCACTCATGATATTGATGAAGCACTACGGCTGGCAGAACATCTGGTGTTAATGGATCACGGTGAAGTGGTGCAGCAGGGCAATCCGCTGGCGATGCTGACTCGTCCGGCAAACGATTTTGTCCGCCAGTTTTTTGGGCGCAGCGAACTGGGTGTGCGTCTGTTGTCATTGCGTAGCGTAGCGGATTACGTGCGCCGCGAAGAACGGGCTGAAGGTGAGGCGCTGGCAGAAGAGATGACGCTACGCGATGCGCTCTCCCTGTTTGTTGCGCGGGGATGCGAAGTGCTGCCGGTGGTCAACACGCAGGGCCAGCCTTGCGGCACGCTGCATTTTCAGGATCTGCTGGTGGAGGCGTAAGCGTATGAAGATGTTGCGCGATCCGCTGTTCTGGCTCATTGCTCTGTTTGTGGCGCTGATCTTCTGGCTGCCTTACAGCCAGCCGCTGTTCGGTGCTTTATTTCCGCAACTGCCGAGGCCCGTTTATCAGCAAGAAAGCTTTGCAGCCCTGGCGCTGGCCCATTTCTGGTTGGTGGGAATTTCGAGTTTATTTGCGGTGATCATTGGCACTGGTGCTGGAATTGCTGTCACTCGCCCGTGGGGCGCGGAATTTCGCCCACTGGTGGAAACTATTGCCGCCGTTGGGCAGACTTTTCCGCCCGTCGCGGTGCTGGCGATTGCCGTTCCGGTGATTGGGTTTGGCCAGCAACCGGCGATTATCGCGCTGATCCTTTACGGCGTGCTCCCCATCTTGCAGGCGACACTTGCCGGGCTGGGAGCGATTGATGCCAGCGTGACCGAAGTTGCCAAAGGCATGGGAATGAGCCGTAGTCAGCGACTGCGCAAAGTCGAGTTACCGCTGGCTTCGCCGGTGATTCTGGCGGGCGTGCGGACTTCGGTGATTATCAACATTGGCACGGCGACGATCGCCTCAACGGTTGGGGCCAGTACGCTGGGTACGCCCATCATCATCGGGCTTAGCGGATTTAATACCGCTTATGTGATTCAGGGGGCGTTACTGGTGGCACTGGCGGCGATCATCGTAGACCGCCTGTTTGAACGGCTGGTGCAGGCGCTTAGCCAGCACGCAAAATAAAGGTATAACCTGCGAGCATTACGCCACCGATACCGCCTAACGCCATAAACAGGAACAGGGTGATAACCCCAATTTTAGCTATGCGCATAATGCACTCCTTATGTTAACGAAAGGATTGTACAGTAAAGCGCATTTGTTAACGAATCATTAAATGCCGAGTGAGAAAATATCATGCCCTTGTTCCTGCCAACTGGTGAGTTGCTGCTGTTGGGCGGAGGTTCGATTTTCACCGCACCACACCAGCAATGTACGGCCTTCGAACAGTTCAGGGCGTAGTTGATTGAGCGAGTGGGCGAGGACATCAATGCGCCATCCTTGTTGACTGGCAATCCAGCCCTCCAGCCACAGACGAGTGGTATCCTGAATATTCCAGCCAACCACCAGCGCATCTTTGCCCTGTTTTTTACGTGCCGAAGCCAGGCAAATGGCGATGTAGTTGATCAGTACGCCGTCCAGAATCGCCAGCAGTGCCTGGAGAGTCGGTTGTTGGCACTGAAGCCGTCGGCGCAGAGGAATGAACAGATGTGTGGTGAGCGTCTGGGCGGGATAATCCTGACCACGCTCTTTGATCCACATTCGCAGACTTTGCAGGTTGCCACTTTGCAGGTAACTAAGCAGAGTTTCTTGCTGATCGCGCCAGCCGTTCTGCACATCAACATTCTCATTACTGAGTAGCATTTTAACTTTGCTGACCTGCACACCGTTGTCGATCCAGCGTTTGATCTCCCGGATCCGGTCGATATCGGCATCGTTGAACAGGCGATGACCGCCGTCTGTGCGCTGCGGTTTTAACAGCCCATAACGCCTCTGCCACGCGCGTAACGTGACAGGGTTGATATCACAAAGCAACGCCACTTCACCAATCGTGTAAAGCGCCATCGTCCCACCCTTGCTTGCGAGGTCCCAGCATAACTGTAGACGTTCTTTTATGAACCAGGTAGTTTTGGCCGTTTTTTGATCTCGATTAGGATGATTTTGTTTTTGCCAGGTTGTTTTGAGTGATCGTACTCACGATTTTTCATTTTTCTGCAACAGTTCAAAGAAAGTTGAACGCGAGCAATGTATGTTACGCGTTTTAAAGGGACGTGTGGTTTGCGGGTATGTACGATTTTAATCTGGTGTTGCTGCTGCTTCAGCAGATGTGCGTTTTTCTGGTCATTGCGTGGTTGATGAGTAAAACGCCATTATTCATACCGTTAATGCAGGTCACTGTTCGTCTGCCGCATAAATTTCTCTGCTATATCGTCTTTTCCATCTTCTGCATCATGGGCACCTGGTTCGGGTTACACATCGACGACTCGATTGCTAATACGCGAGCGATTGGCGCGGTGATGGGCGGCTTACTCGGTGGTCCGGTAGTGGGCGGACTGGTTGGTCTGACCGGCGGTCTACATCGATATTCGATGGGGGGCATGACTGCGCTGAGTTGCATGATCTCGACGATCGTCGAAGGATTGCTCGGCGGGCTGGTACATAGCATCCTGATCCGCCGCGGGCGTACCGATAAAGTCTTTAACCCCATTACCGCTGGTGCCGTCACGTTCGTCGCGGAAATGGTGCAAATGCTGATCATCCTGGCGATTGCCCGGCCTTATGAAGATGCGGTGCGTCTGGTGAGTAATATCGCTGCGCCGATGATGGTAACCAACACCGTGGGCGCGGCGCTGTTTATGCGCATTTTGCTCGATAAGCGCGCGATGTTTGAAAAATACACCTCGGCTTTTTCCGCTACCGCGCTGAAAGTTGCGGCCTCGACGGAAGGCATTTTGCGCCAGGGCTTTAACGAAGTGAACAGCATGAAGGTGGCCCAGGTGCTGTATCAGGAGCTGGATATTGGCGCGGTAGCGATTACCGATCGCGAGAAACTGTTGGCTTTTACTGGTATTGGTGACGACCATCATTTACCCGGCAAACCGATTTCTTCGGCTTATACCTTAAAAGCCATTGAAACCGGAGAAGTGGTTTACGCCGATGGCAACGAAGTGCCCTATCGTTGCTCTTTGCATCCGCAGTGCAAGTTAGGCTCAACGCTGGTGATCCCTCTGCGTGGTGAAAATCAGCGGGTGATGGGTACCATCAAATTGTATGAAGCTAAAAATCGGCTGTTCAGCTCGATCAACCGCACGCTGGGGGAGGGGATTGCACAACTGCTTTCGGCGCAGATCCTCGCCGGGCAGTATGAGCGGCAAAAAGCGATGCTCACCCAGTCAGAGATCAAACTGCTTCACGCCCAGGTCAATCCCCATTTTTTGTTTAATGCGCTTAACACCATCAAAGCCGTGATCCGCCGTGACAGCGAACAGGCCAGTCAGCTGGTGCAGTATCTTTCCACTTTTTTCCGCAAAAACTTAAAGCGGCCTTCGGAGTTTGTTACTCTCGCCGACGAAATTGAACATGTGAATGCTTATCTGCAAATTGAAAAGGCGCGCTTCCAGTCTCGGTTGCAGGTCAACATTTCTATTCCGGAGGCGTTATCTCAGCAGCAATTGCCCGCGTTTACCCTACAACCGATAGTGGAAAACGCCATTAAACATGGGACATCACAACTCCTGGATACGGGGAGAGTGGCAATTAGCGCCCGACGTGATGGGCAACATTTAATGCTGGAGATCGAAGACAATGCCGGTTTGTATCAACCGGCAACCAATGCCAGCGGGCTGGGGATGAATCTGGTGGATAAGCGTTTACGTGAACGGTTTGGCGATGACTACGGGATAAGCGTCGCCTGTGAGCCTGATAGTTACACCCGAATAACGTTACGACTGCCATGGAGGGATGAGGCATGATTAAAGTCTTAATTGTCGATGATGAACCGTTAGCTCGGGAAAACCTGCGTGTGTTTCTGCAGGAGCAGAGTGATATTGAAATTGTCGGCGAATGTTCAAACGCCGTAGAAGGGATCGGCGCGGTGCATAAACTGCGCCCGGATGTGCTGTTTCTCGATATCCAGATGCCGCGTATCAGCGGTCTGGAAATGGTGGGCATGCTTGACCCAGAACATCGCCCATATATTGTTTTTCTCACCGCGTTTGACGAATACGCTATAAAAGCCTTTGAAGAACATGCCTTTGATTATCTATTGAAGCCGATTGATGAAGCGCGGCTGGAGAAAACACTGGTGCGTTTGCGACAGGAGCGCAGCAAGCAGGATGTTTCACTGTTACCGGAAAATCAGCAGGCGCTGAAATTTATCCCTTGTACCGGTCATAGTCGTATTTATTTGCTGCAAATGAAAGACGTGGCGTTTGTTAGTAGTCGAATGAGCGGTGTTTACGTTATCAGCCAGGAAGGGAAAGAGGGCTTCACAGAATTAACTTTGCGCACGCTGGAGAGCCGCACACCGCTACTGCGCTGCCATCGACAGTATCTGGTTAACCTCGCGCATTTACAGGAGATTCGCCTGGAAGATAACGGTCAGGCTGAGTTGATTTTGCGTAATGGATTAACCGTCCCTGTCAGCCGCCGTTATCTGAAAAGTTTAAAAGAGGCGATTGGCCTGTAAAAGACTGCTAAAATGGCTTTTTGCCTCATTAACACCCGAAGGCCTCATGCTAAGTAACGATATTCTGCGCAGCGTGCGCTACATTTTGAAAGCCAACAATAATGATCTGGTGCGTATCCTGGCGCTGGCTAATGTTGAAGCCACCGCGGAACAGATCGCCGTCTGGCTACGTAAAGAAGACGAAGAGGGTTTTCAGCGTTGTCCGGACATTGTTTTGTCTTCATTCCTGAATGGTTTGATTTACGAAAAACGCGGCAAGGATGAGTCTGCTCCGGCACTGGAGCCGGAACGTCGCATTAATAACAACATCGTGCTGAAAAAATTACGCATCGCGTTTTCGCTTAAAACCGATGACATTCTGGCGATCCTGACCGAACAGCAGTTCCGCGTTTCCATGCCGGAAATTACTGCAATGATGCGTGCCCCGGATCATAAAAACTTCCGCGAATGCGGCGATCAATTCTTGCGTTATTTTCTGCGTGGACTGGCAGCGCGCCAGCATGTGAAGAAAAGCTAAGGCGAGATGGCGGCCATGCAAGAACATGGCCGCCGACAGATTATTTCACTTCTTTAAAACCAGCAGCAGCCATGACCAGTTCAATCTGCTTCATGCTGACACCTTTGCTGGTATCTTCATCACCCATCTTGATACCGGAAATGCCCTGCAGGGCTTTCAGATCAACTTTTTCCATATCGATATTTACATTTTCCTGCGCGTAAGTATCGGTATAGGTTAATTTTTCTTCAACGCCCGGAATGTTTTTGTATTTGGCGCTTAATGGCTCAAGTTTCTTAGCTGCATCTTCTTTGGTGGTTGCACCAATGGTTGCAAACTGAATTTTGGTTTCTGAAGATTGCTTAATCACTTTGTCGCCTTTGTAGACATAAGTAATGGCAATTTCAGTACCGTTCAGGTTAGCGCTAAATTTCTTAGATTCTTCTTTGTCACCGCAGCCTGCGAGAGAGAAAACCAGAACAGATGCAACAACGAGGGAAAACAGCTTGTTGAAAGCCTTCATGTAAAACTCCATTTTATCAAAATCAGGAAACTGGTGACTCTCACCAGGGCGCTATAGAATATGCTTTATACCTTGTTTTGAGCAGTCCGGAAATGGAGTAGAACTCTTAATAAAAAGCATCTTGCCCTCCTTGTTACTCAAGCATCAGTAATAACTGCTCGCAAAGTAAAACACAGTTATTCAATGCTTCTACCCTTGAATCGCATTCCGGGTTACGCAATTGTGCCAACACATGCGCCAGCCGATAAAAACCCACTGCGGTAAGTTCATTCGCCAGCAATTCGGCCTGACCAATAGCGCTTTGTTCCTGATAGTGCCAACCGTTATGTAGCAGTTGAATGAGCAATGTCTGGCAGCGCATCAGCAACTGATGCGCGGTGGACGGCACAGGAAGAACGTTGGCAGAAGGTAGCGGTACAACTGGCGCAGCTTCTGCATCGAGTGCCCAGGCGCGGGTTAGCGTCATCATTACCCGCGGCTCCAGCGTTAACTGCCCGTCGACAAAACGGACAAACCCAGAAACCAGATTCACGGGATCATCCGTCTGCTGCAAAAGCGCCGCCATGCGTTCAACCGCAAAGGGGGCGCAGGCAGAGGCTGGCAGCGATAACGTCAGCACATTATTTTCACCTTCGCCGCTAATCACCTGCGCATCCAGCGTCTGGCGGCTGCTGTCCCATCCCAGCGAAATACACTCCACCACCGGCAGAATAAATAAATTATCCACCTGATTAAGCGGCCGGACGCAGACTGGCTGGCGCAAGTGTAAGTATTCCCGCAAAGCTTCAATGCCGGGCTGGCGCAACGGCGCCCCCAGCATTTGCCAGGCATCAGGCGACAGTGGGACAACACTGCTTAAGCTGTTGCGAGTAGCTAACAGCAGCTCGCCTTCGGCACTGCGACGCGCGGCTTGTGAAACAATTTGCCCACCTGCCAGTGCGCCAGCCTGAAAACTAAACAGCCGACGTGTGGCAGCCGGTGAGTTTTCCTGTTCGCTTCTCGGCCAACTGCGCGAAAGGTGCAAAATACTGCCGGTGTCGGGATCGGTGAACCAGATGCGTAAACCATACTGCTCAATATCCTGCCAGCAACGCATACCTAGCGACACCAGCCGCAGATGATCAAGCTTTGCTTCTCCGGCAATGCCTGCGCCAACCACCGTGCGCCACGGCATGGGAGGAATTTCACCAATACTGTCGCGGCGCGCCATTTCTTGTGCACTGTTCAAGCGACTGGTTAACGCCGCCAGCTGACGCAGGCATTCTCCGGCGTGGTAGTGGCTGGCGCGGGCGTGGAAGGCATCAACGCTTGCCCGTAGCTGTCGTATTGATTCACTCACCCAGCGCCAGTTGCAGGTCTCTGCCGCCTGCAATGCGCGGTTGAATGCTGCCTCGTAATGGATGAGCGGCTGGCTGATGCCGCCAAGCCATAATGCCTGGCTTAATTGCTGAACATATTGACGACACGCGTTGCCCTCGTTGCTGGCAAATGGGTCATCATTCGCGGCAACTTGCTCGCTGCGCATCTGCCAGATCAAATGGGTAAATTCTGTTTGCTGCGCTTTGGCCTGGACAAAGGCCTGTACCGCCAGCACGACATGTTCGCAAAGTGTTCCTTCAATGCAATCACAGCGCGCGAAGCGAATACTGCTGCGGGAATAAAAACGGACATCACTCATTGGTAAGCGAGCAGAGGGAATCTCTCCTGGCGAACAGAACAACTCAATGGTGATGCCTTTAGCGACCAGCGCCTGTGCGCGTTTACGGGTGGCATCGGGTAGGGTTGCCAGCTCTCCCAGCCAGATTGCTGGATCCCACTCTTCTTCTTTTTCCGTGGGCTGGGCGGTAGCGCAAAGTCGTTGATAACTTAACACCAGCATCACGCGATGGCGGCACATGCCGCTGGCCCCGCAGCTGCACTGAGCCTCTTTCAGTGCCTGACCGTTCGTCAGCTGGGTACGGACACCGTCACTGAAGGTGGCGATTAAAGCGCCGTTCTCATGACTGATTTCTGGAACATTGCCATTTTCCAGTTCCTTAAGGCTGCGCTTAACAAAACCGGCATTGCTTAACGCCGTCAGTGCCTGTGGTGTCAGTTCTAATAATTCCGGGCGTAGTGAATTCATGATTGAAGATTCTCCGCCAGCCAGGTAGCCAGCTCGCCCGGCGTCATCGCGGCTATTTGTGCGCCGACATTAACCAGCGCCTGGGCCATATCGCGGTCATAGCAAGGTGTTGCGGTGCTATCGAGCGCTGCCAGTCCCAGCACTTTGATGCCGCTCTGGACACACTTTTTCACCTGATGCGTCAGCAATGATGATGAACCCCCTTCATAAAAATCGCTCACGAGGATAATGATGCTTTTTGCCGGTTGTTCAATAAGTTGCCGACCATACTCCACGGCACTGGCGATATTGGTCCCACCGCCTAATTGTACTTTCATTAATAACTCTACCGGATCGGCAACGTCTGCCGTGAGATCAACCACGCTGGTGTCAAAAGCGACCAGATGGGTACGAATGCCGGGTAACTGCCATAAACAGGCCGCCATCACCGCAGAGTGGATCACCGAATCGACCATCGATCCGCTTTGATCAACCAGTAAGACCAATTGCCATTGTTCACTGTGGCGCTTAATACGGCTGTTAAAGCGGGGGGATTCGATATACAACTTGCCATGTTGCGGGTGCCAGTGTTGCAGGTTGGCGCGCAGAGTACTTTTGAAATTGAAATTACGCGCCAGTGGAATAAATGAGCGACGGCGGCGATCGCGGACACCAGAAAAAGCCTGGCGAACTTCCTTTGCCAGTCGCGCCATAATTTCTTCCACTACCTGGCGCACTATCCGGCGGGCGGCAACCAGCACTTCAGGATTCATCAGATGTTTGGTGTGCAAAACGGCGCGTAGCAGGCTTTCAGAAGGCTGCATACGTTCCAGCACGTCGAGATTCGTCACCACATCTTCAATGCCGTAGCGCAGCACGGCATCGCTTTCCAGCCGCTCAATTACCTGTTGCGGAAACAGCGTGTGAATACTGTTGATCCACTCAGGCGTGGTGAGATTTGAGCCACCTAATCCGCCGGAACGTTCACCACGCTGGATCCGTTCAGGATCGCGCCCGTACAGCCACTCCAGCGCGTGGTCTATTTGTCGGGCGTTGTCTTCCAGTCCACAAAGCGTCGTTTCTGCCGCTTCGCCAAGAATCAATCGCCAGCGTTGTAGCTCACGGGTGGTCAGAAGATCGTTCAGTTCAGACATGGAAAACTCCCCAGTGTTGCAGCGATGCCAGTGCCTGCTGTTCGAGTTGTTGATGATGTGCAATGGCTTGCGGTGGGCAATGCAACGGCATTTGCAGCGCCGAAACGGGAAGTTGCGCCAGTTGATAATGCTCAAGCACCTGATGCGCCAGCGTCCCGCGTTCTCGTGGCGGTAGCCAGGCCATCGCCGCGCGTAAATCGGGCAGGGCGTTGATAAAATCGGCGTCACTTAGTTGATTTAAATGACTGCTGAAACCGGCGATAAATGCAGGCTGACAGGCCAGTTGATGGCGGGCCAGCGCCAGCAAACCGTGCAGCGCCTCGCCGGATTGTGCCGGGGATAACTGCGTCAGCATCGTCAGCGCCGCTTCGGCACTGGCGTTGGGATGTTCCAGACGCATCAGTGCGCCAAGAGCCGCACCGCGATCCAGTGCCGGGGCATGAATCGCCTGACTGCGGCGCTCCAGTAAGGTCACCGCCGCAGAAAGAGAAACGCCGGGGAGCTGCACACCGCTATGTAGATCGCGCAGGATATGACACAACGCTTGCCAGCTATGCAGGTGAGCGTGAAACTCCTTTTCATCCGGTCTTCCGTTAGATTCACACAGCCACAGCGTGCGATCGATAGCCGCGCATAACGTCGTTTGTAATATCTGCGCGCCTTGCATACCGCTAATTTCATCCAGCCGCCATAAGGCATATAGCACTTCCAGCGCCTGGCCCATTTCGGCAAATTGATTTTCCTGGGCGATTAATAATGTGAGTTGCTCCAGTAATTGTTGACTGAAGGACGCCTGACCCGCTAACGCCGCCTGGCTAAGACATGTGGTGATACTGCCGATTCCACCCGCCTCCAGCATATTGGCTTCTAATTTATTGCGTGCGGCTTCCTGGAGTGTGGCACCAAAACAGGCGGCCTCAATCAATGCCGCATGTTGGCTAAGCGGGCGGGTTAATTTCCACTGTTCTTCACCGTTGCCTGCGAGCGTCAGCGTACTTCCGTGCTGGCGCACAATGCCGGGAATCTCGAGTATTGCCAGCCGATGTAACACCTGACTTTGTGCCAGCCCATCGGAGGTAAAGCGATTTAAGGTAAGCTCAGTCGGAAGAGAGATTGCGGTACGTTCCAGTTCGCAGGTGACATCTTTTGGCAGAGGCGGTTGTGGCGTGGAGGGGGCAAGTTTACCGAATCCGTCACCCGCTAATGTGTCTATCAACGTAACCAGAATCGGATCGGTATCGGGATGAATAACTCCGCGATAGCTCCACGGCAACGGCGCGTTCAAGGCTTCTTTAATCAGCGATCCTGCTATAGCATCCAGCCAGTCAGTGCGTAACGGTAGTGTATGACCACGCAACTGTGCCAGAGCCATCGCATGCAGATGAGCGGCAGCCATATCAGCGGTTGAAGCAGGCAAGTGGTGCTGGCGCAAACGGGTAAGAACCGTTTTTAGCAGTTGTTCTCCCGCCTGCCGCAAGCCCCACTGCCAGCACCAGTTTTGCCAGACCGGAGCAGGCATACCGGAAAGGTATCCAGCCAGCACATCAAGGCGCTTTTCACTGTATGGCGTGAGATAGCAACCTGTAACGGCATCTGCCAGCGAGGGCAATTCTGGCTTGTTAATTTCCTGCGGACATTCTCGCCACATTTTTGCCAGTGCAGGAGCGTGCCAGCCACCGCAGACGACTAACACGTCGCCATTGTTTTGCTGCATCGCCCATGCAATCCAGCGGGCCATAAAGGCTTCGCGCTGACGATTGAGTGCATCGCCGGGGAAGTCGCCCCGCAGTTGGGCAAAATAGCGCGCCAGTGCAGAGGGTAATGCAGTTTGCTGGCTTTCATCTTCGAACAAGTGATCCCACAGGGTGTCGCTGTTATCCATGCGGGTGGCACGCAGCAGCAAGGTCTGGCTTTCCTCTTGCGTATCAGGCGAATCGTCCTCTTCTTCACCTTGCGCCCAGCAAGGCAAATCAATGAAGTAAGTTTGTGCCTGAATACGACGTGCGGCTTGTAGCGCCTGCCACTCCGGCGAAAATTCAGCAAATGGCGTCCAGGCACCACGCCCGGGGGCAGCACCGTCCTGATACTGGCAATAACTGTAAATAGCTATCGGAAGCTGGTGGGCTAAAAACAGTTCGTCTACCCGGTCATTAAAATCAGCCGGGCCTTCAATCAACACATATCGTGGTCGCTGGCTTTCGATTAACGATTTCACCAGCCGGGCGCAGGCCGGACTATGATGCCGGATGCCGACAATTAACGGCTCGCTCATGCTCTTTCCTCACGGCAGGCGGTGGCGAGCTTGATAATAAGCCTGCCAGTGAGCTTCTTTATGTGTGGCGACACGCTGTTCGAAGTAACGGCGCAGACGAGCGCGATCTTCTTCGTTATCTTTGACGATGGTTCCGGCAATACAGTCCACCAGGTCGGCTGGCTCCCCCGCGCGATTCGCTAAAAACCAGGCGCGGACGCCCACAGCGTGGGCCACGTTCACGGCTTCAGCGGTGGACATAATCGCTGTTAGTGTATCCATTGACGTTTTCTTTTCGCCGTTGGCACGCAAGTCGCGGAAAGTGCGTACCAGTAACTCCAGTACCGCGTCAGGCACTTTATGCGGAATACCGCTATGGGCCAGCAAACGCGCCGAAGCACTGGCGACCAGCTCCAGCTCCTGGGCGAAATCCATAATCGGAAAAACCGTTTCAAAATCGAAGCGACGCTTTAGCGCGGCACTCATTTCATTGACGCCGCGATCGCGGGTATTGGCAGTGGCAATAATATTAAAGCCTTCTCGCGCATAGAGCTGACTGGCTTCACCAGTGAGTTCCGGCACCGTCATCACCCTGTCAGAAAGCATACCTAACAGACAGTCTTGTACTTCCAGCGGTGTACGCGTTATCTCTTCAAAACGGACAATTTTGCCGTCGCGCATTCCCTGGTAAAGCGGGGCAGGGACCAGCGCTTCCGTTGACGGGCCATGGTTGATAAGCAGGGCGTAGTTCCAGCCGTACTTGATTTGATCTTCGGTGGTAGATGCGCCGCCCTGGATGGTTAACCCGGCATCGCCGCTAATAGCGGTTGCCAGTAATTCAGACAGGAGAGATTTTGCGGTGCCGGGTTCTCCCACCAACATCAAACCGCGTCCGGTGGCAAGAGTGACTAACATACGTTCGACAGCGGAGGGACTAATCACGACTTTACGGCTAATATTTTGCGCTTCGTCGCCAAGGATAAAAGCACGGGCTGCAGGCAAACTTAACTGCCAACCGGGCGGGCAAGGTGCGTTATCATTTTGCTTTAATTTTGCCAGTTCAACGGCGTATAACACAGCAGCAGGCGGACGCTGCAGATGATTATTCTGCGGTGACATATATTCATCCCTGAAATGTATTAAGAAAATAAACGATATTTTACGCGCAATAAATGTTTGGCGCATTAGTTGTTTGAGCGGAAAATATCTGGAAAGCAGATCACAGTAAATAAAAAAACCTGCTGGTGAGGCAGGTTCTTTTATTTACTACTTTGATGTTAAGTTACTGATAGTGCAACATGGCATCTCAACGAACGAATTATAACCACCTCTGGACCGTGTTGCAATTAAGATAATGAGATTTATAATCCTGACTGTTGGGAAGTTGCGCCGGATCGAACCAATTTCAAGTCCTGGCTACCGGACGGGTGGTGCCGCAGGTGGTGCCCTGATCCGGAGTGCAACATGGCGACTCAACATACGTAAACCAGTATCGACAGGCAGTGTAAGGGTAAGGTACTGGTGTTGCGCTCCTTAATAAGGAGAGCGGATGGACACGCTGACACAAAAGTTAACCGTGCTCATTGCCGTACTGGAGTTATTAGTGGCTCTGTTACGGTTGATTGATTTGTTGAAGTAACGGGCAAATTGAAACGCATTTAAGGGGGAATACCGTTTCCCCCTTTAATAAAGCTATACTCGTCATACTTCAAGTTGCATGTGCTGCGACTGCGGGTTATTCGGCCCATCCATGGACCTCACCCCTTACGGGGCCGCTACAAGTAGCGTTCAAATCCACTCCATGCGGATTTGTCGTTCACCCCAGTCACTTACTTTAGTAAGCTCCTGGGGATTCACTCGCTTATCGCCTTCCTGCAACTTGAATTATTTAGAGTATATTTTTCTATTTGTCGGTTGAATATATTTTGTAGTTCACGATTAAAAATTGCTATTACCGTTTCTGGTGATTCACCTCGTAATTTTCGCTCATCAATACACTCATCTCTTATATAAATCAACGCATCATTTATTAGCGGGTCGGCATCATTAAATGTTGGACGTAGCCGGAATCGTTCCAGTCGATAGACGAAACCTGTAAATAATTCAGAGCATTTATGGATCTCAAGTCTGAAGGAAAAAGGATCTTCAGGTACAGGAACCTCATAATCGTAAATAGCGACCAGCTCTTTTGGCACGATCATCGCTTTTCCCGGTGGTAAGTCGTGTTGATAACGGGCAGTTGCATCACTGCCCGCTGTGTGTCAGTGGAAAATGACATCTGGCGTACTTAACGCCTCACTCAAATCAAACACATCAAGTTCGGCAAAAGTGACGGATTTATTGTCACGGTACACTCGAAGAGAACGGAAGCTCATCAGCGCTTTGCTATCAGCACTGTAGTGGTTAAAACCGGGTGAAAACTTAAGGACCAGCCGGTACGCGCCCAGGTCATAGACAAATGCGTCCTCATAGCCTGACTCCCAGCCTTTGTATCGCATTCCCATAAGTTGCCCAACGGTAGCGGATTTACCTTCCCAGCGAGTCAGGCTGTTACTGGCTGACTCGTCAGGTGCGAGCAGTACCGTGCGCCGCGCCAACTGGCGAAAAGGCGGCATAATTTCGTAATCGGCAAAAAGCTGTGCAAATTCACTGCGCATTTCTGCTGTCATTTCTAACGGGTGGGCAATGCCAATCAGAGCGTCCGCAGGCAGGTCAATTGGCTCATCTTGTGCATTGCAGAATTCCCCCTCTGCAGCCACACGAAAGGCGTTGAGTAAACGTCGCGGTTCATTTGCCAGATAAACGCCCCATATCAGTTGCTGGGTAACCAGGCGAGTAAATGGATGATTAACAAAGAGAGAATGAAAATCTGCCAGCGGCCAGCGTCGGGTGGTACGTAGTGCCGTTTCAAGACGAGGGAGCAGGTTTTTGCTCACCTGAGTGGCATCTTTTTTTAGCCCTTTTAATCGGGCCAGTGCCTCGGACGCTTTCAGTTGATCGTCATCGGCTCGCAACCGGGGAACACTTTTCTGGCGAACGTTTTGCTGATCGTAGATAACTGGGTTGAGGTTTTCATCGAAGCGAACGGTAAACTGCCGTGGACCAAAATCAAAAATCAACGCCTGCGGATCATCAAGGCCCAGTGATGGGACTAATCTGTCCGCTAACTCTTCCTGGCTTAGCCCGCGATTTTCTGCGACCACCTGAAGGAATTCCGCCGCGTTATCACGTAAGGGGCGGGATTTCGCCCGTTGCGATATATGATGCAGCTGTATCAGCGCCATATCATTATTCATCAGGGTAAGTATATTCAGACCACTGACAGCACGGGCAGATTTGCCTTCCTGTGGCCAGGCGAGGATCTGTGTCGTCAGATCTCGTGCCGTGCTTTCGTCGCCAAAGAGACTTAACGCCAGAAATGCCCAGTTGTCTTTTGCGGGGGCGCCAGCTTGTTGCCACGCGGTGAAGAGATCCCAGGCAAAAGTGGCCAGCGTTTGCGGTTGGCAGAACGTTTTCAGTTGTTCCAGCCCGCTATAAAAACGTCCACCCTGGGTAAAGCGCAGCATTTCGCCGATAATTTCCAGAGCGTCATTAGTAACAGGCTGATTATTCTTGATAAGTCGCGGCCTGGACCACATTTGCGGATGCCAGAAATCAGGGGCTTTTGGAAGGCGTGCCGGGTAAATTTCTATTGGACTCTGTTTAAGTAATTGTTCCAGGGCTGGCCATACATATGTACGCTGCCAACGATTGGCTACAGTTTGTAGCAATTCGCCATGTCCCTGTTCGTAAAGTAAACGCAGGGCAAGTAATGCAGCTTCGCTATTATCGCTGGATTTGGTGAAGACAAGAGGGATAAGTGCAGTAGCCGTATGTTCCGGCCATTGTAAAATCCACTGGCGAGCCAGATCACGCTGCGCCGCGAAACGTCGCCAGACGCGAGCAATGGGTAGCGCCAGTTCGGTGGCGCCGAAATGAATCAGCAGCGGAAATATCTCTTTTGGATGTCGTGCAAAGGCGGTGTTTAATCCAGGCAAAGCATCGGTACCCAGCACACTTAACAGATATTCCACCCCGGTGTAATGAAAATCAGCCTCAACAATTTGTTGCCAGCACGATACCGTCATTTCGCGCGGCATCTGCGCGATAAGGTACAGATTCCAAATCCCCCAACGCTTTTCATTACCATAGTAAAATCCGTGCTGAAAAGTTCGCCACCCTCCCATCAATGCAATGCTATCTTGTGCAAGTAATGATTTGGTGGCTTCTTCCCGGTACTGTTTAGATTTGGCCTGATGCGCGTGATAAGTACGCAATAGTCCTATTGATGTGTATTCTTGCAGTTGCTGAGCATCAAAGGCATCCAACTGTCCTTTAAGAAGACACTTATTAAATTTCAGGCTATGAACGTCAAAACCTAATTCCCGCAAGAAGGTATCCGCCCCTCTGTTAGCAAGACGTTCGTCAAAAGACATGGCGCTAAAATGGTCAATTGCAGCTTGCTGTTCCGGCGTCCAGTGTTTATTCGGCGACCTGTACGTTTGCGGTGCAAGCGTAAGATCAGGCAGCGAAAAGTGAGTTATGGAAGTCTTTTTCTTCCTCCCACGCCACGGTGGTGAAACGAGGATTTCAGGCAGATTGCTGTTATCGGTGCTATCAATAACCGGTTTGGGCGGTGCCGATAAATAACTATTCAGCACTGTCCGGGCTTGAATACTTAACCACGGCATGACGTCTTCTGCCAGTTGTGGCAGCGATGCCATCAGCGTTTGTAACAGCGTATGCCAGAATTCATCTCGAGCTTTTTGCTGTGCAGGCAGCTTTTTGTCTTCGATGGTGGGATAACCAGGGCGCGCAGGTGGTTCTTTTAACGCCAGCAGTTCTGCCAGTGCGGCGAGTGTTGCATGGGGGAAATTTTTACTAAATTTAGCAACACGTTGCAGGCTGGGTTTATTTTTATCGGCAACTAGTAGCAAAGTGCGGATGACCTGCGGATGGTTAATTTGCACCAGCAAGCTGCCGCAATCTTCTTTATGCGCATACATCGCGAGGCGCGGAACGGCTGCCAATCCTTGTTCGCGCAAAAGGGCGGCGCAGGCCGCGTAGCCGAAGCGGTTTTCATGCGACATGTAGCTGGCTTCGCGATCGCAAAAGATGTCCAGGACCCAGAAACGTTCAAGTTTCGTTATCGCTTTAGGGTCAGTCGCTACGACTTTTAACCATTCCTTAGAATGAAAATGAGTCCACTGGCTTTCAACACTTACGAGTTCATTAGCAATTTCTGGTTTTTCCGGCAACACCAGCGCAATAAAAGGACGGCGAACTTTGGGTATTCCTGGCAGTGCGGCAATGAGTTTATCCGCGCAACGTTGCCAGCAGCTTTCTTCCGCCAGGGAAAGGTGTTTACGCAGTCGCAGATCGAATTCGTTATAGGTTTCTGAGCGATAGCCATAACTCTGGTCATCAGTCACCGTCATTAAATGCACTATTGATGGATCAGTACGGTAGCCCTGCGCAATACTCTGATGGGCTATCACCACATCCGTCGCATATTCCAGCCCTTCTTTTTGGACGATTTCATCCAGCAACTGCTCACTGTCATTGTTTGCGATACAGATAAGTGCCGCCATTGTAAAGGGAGATACTGACGGCTTATGCTCGCCGAGCAGCGCGATCGCTTGTCTGATGGGGGCGTGCCACTCAGCTGAACAGTGCTCATATTGCCAGTTAATATTTTCTTTGCTGCCTCCACGTAGCAGAAGTTCATCACCCAGTGTCTGGATGAGGCTTTCAGTGATAACAGGCACTGGTTCTCCCGGCCAGCGACGATGGCTGAGTGGTGTTTTGCCTTTTTTATATTTCAGTTCCAGTTGTGCGTTATCCGCCAGCCACGGTAGTTCCTTGCTCATGTGCTTTCCTTATTCAAACAGAGCTTCAATATCGTTAATGAACTCGCTGGCGGTGATGTCATCGAGTACGGAGAACTGCGCTTCCTGAGTTGAATTACTTCCCCAGCCATAATTCTCTGCTTTTCCATCCCATAGCCACAGTTTGCTTAAGAGTTGCTCCGCACTGAGTTCGGCTGGTGACATGCCTACCGCAAAACCTTCATCGATTTCCATGATTAACGACCAGCGGCCCAGAGGTTTGATCATCCAGCCGATCCAGCCAGCATCCTGCGGCTCGCCCTTTATCCAGCCTTTGTTCGCCAGCCCCATGACCCGACCACTCGGGCATTTTCTGCCTGCCCAGCGGGTCAGTTCGCTGGCATCGCGCTCGGCTTCTGTCAGCGCGTAACTGTTACGGTCAAGCTGGCGGAACGGCGGTAACAGTTCATAGTCGGCAAAAAGCTGCCCAAAGGCGGCGGCATCCGTCGGTGATATCTCCAGAATGTGAGGAATACCAATAGAGATATCGCCTTCCGGCAAAGTGAAAAGGTCATCGTCAGCGGTGCTGTAGCTGTTATCTTCAGCCACGCGAAAGCAAGCCAGTAGCTGGTTGTCGGTGCTATAAACGCCCCAAATCAGACGCCGGGTTAAGTGGCGTACCAGTGGATGCTCAACCAGGAAGAGCTGAAAGTTTTCAGCCGACCAGCGGCGGCGCAGGCACATGGCGGATTCCAGCCTTGCCACCTGCTGGGCAGCAACGGTACGCGCGTCTTTTTTCAGCAGCTTATAGCGGTTAACTGTCTCGTTCGCCCGCGTTTCATCATCGCTTTTGTTCGGTTTAGGTAAGTCTTTCAGGCGGCTGCCGGAAACATCGCGCACAAACGGTTTTAAGGTTTCATCAAAGCTGACGGTGAACTGACGTGGGCCAAAATCCAGCAGCAGCGAACCGTTATCATCCAGACCGAGATCGGGCGCTAAGCGATCTTCAAGCTCCGCGACCGTGAGCTCGCGGCTCTCGGCAATATCGGCAATTTTCTCTTTTGCCCGCTCCTGTAATGCTTTGAATTTCAGTTTCTGGGCGATGCCGTTAAGCTGCATCAGGGCGATATCGCTGCCGATAGCTGCGAGAATATCCAACCCAACGGTGGCGCGTTTGTGCTGGGATTCGCCAGGCCAGGCGCGGATTAATGGCGTCAGTCTGCGGGCGGTGTCATCGTTGCCGAGAACACCTAACGCAGTGAACGCCCAGCTCTCTTTCGACGGTGAGCCAGCGGCTTGCCAGGCGGTAAACATATCCCAGGAAAATCCCGCCAGTGAGTCGGCGGTGCAGGCGTCTTTCACCTGCAATAATCCCGGATACAGCGCCTCTTCCTGAGGGAAGCGGAGCATTTCACCGAGGTGGAGGAGGGCGTTATCTGGAAGTACCTTGCTGCTATTTTTGAGTTTCGGGCGTGTCCATAATGAGGGTTGATAAAACAACGGCAAAGCGGGTATTTTCGCCGGGTATTTACCCATAGGACTGTTGTCGTTATTTTTATTTGGCGTTGCCCAGGGCGGCGAGACTAATATCATTGGTAGCATTTCTGAGTTTGCAAAATCTTCATTGCGACTATTCAGCAATTGCTGGCATTGTTGCACTAAGTCCGCAGCGTATGGCGATAACCTCATGACTAATTTTTCGGCCAATAAAGGATTTGCATTGAGTAATGAAACCAGCAATGTATGTTTGCGTTTATCATCTTTTTTTACTAATGCTTCGGCTAATGCTGCTATTGTGGCAGAAGGAAAATTTTCGGCACTTTTTATCAGTCGTTCATAACAACGTTTATTATTATCGGCGGCTTCTATAAGGGCAGAAACAGCCAGGGGATGATTGACCCATGTAAGTACATCGCCGCAACTGTCATGTTGAGCATAGGGAACCAGGCGAGCTAATGCCGCTATGCCTTGTTCCCGTAATACTGTAGCTGACCAACTGGTACCATAGATGTTAAATACATCAATATGTTGATAGTTTTCCAGTATTTCGAGCGTGAAGGCATCTGTCGCAACCAGTTTCAACATTTCCAGTTGTGGAACATCTGCGACCTGGTGCAATCGGTGTACGATCTCATGGGCCACTTCGGGTATTTCTGGCATTAAAATGGCAATTAACGGCTGGCGATAGAGTGATATATCTGGTAACGCAACGAGTAATTTTGCAATACAGTTATTCCAGACTTCCTCATCAGCCAGCGATAAATGTTTACGTAGACGGAAACTAAACTTGTCTCTATTCCTTCTATAACTGTCCTTGCTGTTATCTGCATGATTAATAAAGAAAGTTAAATGTTCATCTTTATAGTCAAAATCGAAATCAATTTGCCACCAGAAGATGACTGTTTCAGTCGCGTATTCAATACCGAACGTACTTACAATTTCATCCAGCAACTCGGATGAGGTTTCATCATTCCAGCTCTGACAAAAACAAATTTCCAGTAAGGTCAGCACCGCCATAGCACGTGCAGGTACCTCCAGCTTTTGAGCATTAATTAAGCTAATTGCCTGGTTAATCGCATCAGCCCATTCATCAGAGCATGAGCTGTAATCGAAAGTCAGATTTTTATAATAGTGATAAGTACGATTTGCCAGCCGGGAAATTAAATTTTGTTTCTCGGGTTTGGTCGGTTTTTTTACTGGTTCCCCAGGCCAAAGGCGGTGGCTGAGTGCATAGCGGGCAATATTCGGGGGAAGAATAATGGGATCGTTGTCTGCCAGCCATGGTAAACCGTTAGTCGCAGCCTGATGATTTATTAAGGTTTTTTCCTCTGTGACGAGGATTTTCTTTGCTGAGGCGTCATGTGAGTGAGCGTTAGAGTCTACTTGCTCTACATATCCCTTCTTCACCTTCTCCGCAATCAGCTTCAGTTCCGCTTTTTCCGCCGCCGCAGCATCAGCAAAGCTTTTTACCTGACTTTGCCCGTTGGTGCCGACTTTACCCCAGCTAATATGCAGCTCGTTTCCCTGCTGCTCCACCGCCCAGAATTTATGTGATTTTTCGTCCTGATAAATATAGGTTTTCATTGCTAAATCCTTTTAATCAAACAGTGATTCGATGTCGTTAATTAGCTCGCTGGCGGTGATGTCGTCGAGCACGGAGAAAGTGGGTGAGGATTGTTTACCATAGCGATCATAAGGGGCAGTGATTTTTACGCTTTCGACAGGCAGCAGGTCGCTATACCCCGTTTCGCCATAAATTAATGAAAAAGGTTCTGTTTCAAGTTCGAGAGCGCCATAAGGGGTAGATTTGCGCATCGCATAGATGCTGCCGCTTTCTTCCAGACGTTGCCAGCCTCTGCGTTCCAGCCCGACAATGCGTCCGGCCTGGCAGAGACGTCCGTCCCAGCGTGACAATTCATGGGCATCACGCTCGTTATCCGCAAGGTGGTAACAACCACGATCAAGCTGTTGGAAAGGGGGAAGCAGTTCGTAATCAATGTATATTTGCCTGAATGCAGCGGCGGATTCAGGGGAGATTTCCAGCACATGCGGAATACCGATGTTTCCTGCTGGCAGCGTGAATAGCTCATCCTGCGCATCGCTGTAAGTGCTGTCTTCTGCCACGCGGAAACATGTCATAAGGGCGTTTTCATCGCTATATACCCCCCATAACAGCCGTCGGGTTAAGTGACGTACCAGCGGATGCTCCACCAGAAACAGGCGGAACTGCTCTGCCGTCCAGCGTCTGCGCTGGCACATAGCCTGCTCCAGACGATCAATCTGCTGGCTGGCAATGGCGCGCACATCTTTCTTCAATTGTTTAAAGAGGTTAACGGCGTCAGTTGCCAGTGTTTTATCATCGCTCTGAATTGGTTTGGGTAAATCTTTCAGGACGTTGCCGTTTGCATCGCGCACTACAGGTTTTAAGGTTTCGTCAAAACCAATGGTGAATTTGCGGGGGCCGAAATCCAGTATCAGCGAGCCGTTGATATCAAGCCCTAAATCCGGTGCCAGGCGGTCTTCCAGTTCAGCCATAGTCAGCCCACGGTTTTCAGCAACTATGTTGATTTTCTCGCGGGCATGTTCCTGTAATGCAACGAATTTAATCTTTTGCGCAATGCCATTAAGCAACATTAGCGCAATGTCGCTACCGATACTGGCTAACACATCCAGCCCGTAAACCGCCCGTTTATGCTGGGATTCCCCAGGCCAGGCACGGATAAGCGGGGTTAATTTACGCGCGGTGTCGTCATTGCCTAAAATCCCAAGCGAAGTAAATGCCCAGTTTTCTTTTGCGGGAGCGCCAGCCTCCGTCCAGGCGGTATACAGATCCCAGCCAAAGTCAGCCAGTGATTCGCGGGTGAAGGTCTCTTTGATGATCGCCAGCCCAGCGTAGGAGGTAATGTCGCGTGGAAAGCTCAACATTGTGCCGAGGTGGCGCATAGCGTCATCTGGCAGAGGCAGGTTGTTACTTTTAAGCCGAGGTCTGCGCCATAAGGTGAACTGATAAAAGCCGGGCAGTGGGGCGATTTTTGCGGGATATTCTTCCAGCGGGTCGCTATCAAATAATGTTGCCAGCGTAGCTAAAACATCAGGTTGGTTATACCCCTGGGCGATTTCCTCAATCGTTTCTCGCTGGTTTAATTTCACTAGCAGGCGGAGCGCCTGGCGAGCACAATCACGATCTTTTCCCTGTTTGCCCAGTGCCACAGGCAGTAGCCCGGCGGCGGCATGGCGTGGGTAATCAGTTAGCCAGTTTCGCGCATCTTCATAAGACATTTTTTTCTGTAGCTGTTGCGCCATCGGTAAGGCCAGGTCATTGACACCAAGGAAAAAGGTGAAGAAGCACAGGCGTCGTGGATCACGTTGCAGGCAGGTCATAAATGCAGGAATGGCGGCACTACCAAAAATTGCCAGAATATTTCCCTCACCAGAGTAGTTATCTTCTTTGACTATCTGGTTAAGAAAAGAAATGGCCTGTTGACCAGGTAGATAACAGAGGGCAATGAGATTCCAGCTTTTGTAAGCACTGTTATGGTATTGCGCAAATTCAGCATTGAGTGCTGGAAAATCGAAGCGTAGCAGGGCATCAACGGCACTTTGTAGCGCCGGAATTTTTTCGTATGTTTTTTCTCCGCTCTCCCGCCATTTGTCAAAACCAAGATGCCACAGAATTTGCTGTTCTGGCGTAAGGGGGACTAAGTGAGTCTCCCAGCTTGCTTTTTCCATCGGCGGCAGGTCAGTAAACAATGTTTGTTTTGTTGCCTGCTGTTGGGCTATTTGCTGGAAGCGGGTGACAAGGTATGTACGGGTTAGTCTTTTGGCAATCTCGGGAGTGATATCCGAAACAGAAGGAACTGGGAGCACAGGAAGATCAAACCCCGGCGTATTTTTCTTTTTCTCTTTGGTCATCCAGGGGGGCGAAACAAGCAATTGTGGCAACATATCCGCAGTGGCGTAATCACATTCTTCAGCTACTGACTGAGGACGACATTCAGATAAGATGCCTGCCGCCTTAGCATTAAGCTAGGGAATGACGTCAGTGACTAACTCTGGCGTGGCGGTAATCAGTTTGACAAGTGCGTTACGCCACTGTGCATCTTCATGTATTGCCAGCAAAGTTGCATAAGCGGCAATAGCCGCAGCGGGATGTTTGTGACAAGCTTTGCTTAAGTATTCCAGGTGCTTTTTCTTGCCAATCACACCGAGGATCAGAATTTGAATCGCATCCGGGTGATTCGTTTTCCATAGCCATTTGACAAGATTTTCAGTCTCGCTGATGCGCTCGAAGAGATAAGTGGGATTGTCAGAATGCTCTTCCATAAACTCAGTAAGTATACGGCCTGCACCGCGAATTCCATTATTTGCCAGCAACATTGCCAGATAAGCGCGAAAATCACGATGTAATGGCGGGAAGTCGTATTTTTCCGCTGTAGTCAGAGCGGCATCATCGGTTACCACCAGTCTTAACCAGGTCATCGCCGGAACGTTTTGGTCTGCATAGCGTAGAGCCATAGCATTGGCAATATCTGGGCGTTCAGGGAGCAGTAACGCCGCAAAAGGTTGCCGTGCCGGGGATAGCGTTGGAATGGCGGTGAGTACTTTATCTACACAGCGTTGCCACTCATCTTCTGAGGCGAGTGAAAGATGATGACAAAGTCGTTGGTGCCAATTCGGTAGTGATTCTGCTTCGTGAGCTGGAGGAATAATGGTCGTGACGACGCCTTTTACTGATTTATATTTTAGTTGAAGAGCGAGAAGGGCAATTTCAACGGCACTTTCCAGACCACAGCGAATGACTAAGTCATCGACCAGTTCATCTGCAGAGTAAGAGTTCCTAAAGTGCCAGAGTAATGCTGCGTCAGACTGCGCACTCCCTGTCTGTAGATTATCCCGGATTCGCAACTGTAATTCGGCAAACGCCTGCTTCCAGTTTTCCGGATAAGAACTGTAGTATTGTTTTAAATCATATGCATTGGTGTTATCTGCAATACGCTTCCATATCTCTCCTTTATTGCGCGGATAATTAATTTCTCTTGGCCTGCGGCGATGAGGAAAAGCAAATCGATTAATATCGTCAGTTACCGGAATGACTGCATCATCAGCCAGCCATGGGCGTTTATTTTGACTCACAGGGGGAGTTTTAACTTCAGGAGTGGCTTTGGTGACTGGAGGGATATATACGTTTGCCGAATCGCCTTCCACATAGCTTTTTTTCGTTTTCTCTGCGATCAGCTTCTGTTCCGCTTTCGCCGCCGCAGCAGCATCAGCAAAACTTTTTACCTGGCTTTGCCCGTTGGTGCCGACTTTGCCCCAACTGATATGCAACTCGTTGCCTTGCTGCTCCACCGCCCAAAATTTATGTGATTTTTCGTCCTGATAGATAAAGTGTCTCATTCTGCATCCCTGTAATTTTATCCAGTTGAATGCAGATGCTACCAGTATTTATGCGGGTTAGAGAGAGACAAAATCGCAAGAAAACAACTTTAGGAATTTATAAAGAAAAGGCGCTGTCGATGCAGCGCCTTGAAGGGGGATTATTTCACCTGATGGCCTGGTTTAGCACCAGCATCCGGGCTTAACAGGAAGATATCTTTCCCGCCAGGACCAGCAGCCATTACCATGCCTTCGGAGATACCAAAGCGCATTTTACGTGGTGCCAGGTTGGCCACCATAATGGTGTGACGCCCGATCAGTGCCTGCGGATCCGGGTAAGCAGAACGAATGCCGGAGAAGACATTACGTTTTTCGCCGCCGAGATCCAGCGTCAGGCGCAGCAGTTTGTCAGAACCTTCAACAAACTCTGCGTTTTCAATCAGCGCCACGCGCAGGTCAACTTTGGCGAAGTCGTCAAAGGTGATGGTTTCCTGAATCGGATCGTCTGCCAGCGGGCCAGTAACTGGTGCAGCAGTGGCTTTTACTTCCTCTTTGGATGCTTCCACCAGTGCTTCAACCTGTTTCATGTCGATGCGGTTATACAGCGCCTTGAACGGATTCACTTTATGGCCCAGCAGCGGTTGCTGGATACCATCCCAGGTCAGTTCCGTATTCAGGAATGCTTCTGCACGTTCAGTCAGTTTCGGCAGAACCGGCTTCAGATATGTCATCAGCACACGGAACAGGTTAATGCCCATTGAGCAAATCGCCTGCAGGTCAGCATCGCGACCTTCCTGTTTTGCGACTACCCACGGAGCCTGTTCATCGACATAGCGGTTAGCCAGGTCAGCCAGCGCCATGATTTCGCGCACTGCTTTACCAAATTCGCGGCTTTCCCACGCTTCACCAATCACTTCAGCGGCATCAATGAAGGTTTTATACAGCTGCGGGTCAGCCAGTTCGCTTGCCAGCACACCGTCAAAACGCTTGTTGATAAAGCCAGCGTTACGGGATGCCAAGTTAACCACTTTGTTCACGATATCGGCATTCACACGCTGAACAAAATCTTCCAGATTCAGGTCGATATCATCAATGCGCGAAGAGAGTTTTGCCGTGTAGTAGTAACGCAGGCTGTCAGCGTCAAAATGATTCAGCCAGGTGCTGGCTTTAATAAAGGTGCCGCGAGACTTGGACATTTTCGCGCCGTTCACTGTCACATAGCCGTGAACAAACAGGTTGGTCGGCTTGCGGAAGTTGCTACCTTCCAGCATGGCAGGCCAGAACAGGCTGTGGAAGTAAACAATATCTTTACCGATGAAGTGGTACAGCTCGGCGGTGGAATCTTTCTTCCAGTATTCATCGAAGCTTACGCTGTCGCCGCGCTTGTCGCACAGATTCTTGAAGGAACCCATGTAGCCAATCGGCGCGTCCAGCCAGACGTAGAAGTATTTGCCCGGTGC
The DNA here is from genome assembly GCF_005781075.1 of Escherichia sp. E2562. Lineage (NCBI taxonomy): Bacteria > Pseudomonadati > Pseudomonadota > Gammaproteobacteria > Enterobacterales > Enterobacteriaceae > Escherichia > Escherichia sp. E2562. Next base: position 499,890 of record NZ_VATM01000005.1, read on the forward strand.
GTTCGGAATTTCAAAACCGAAGTAAGGCGCATCGCGGGAGATATCCCATTGTTGCAGGCCGGATTCAAACCATTCCTGCATTTTGTTTGCCACCTGCTCCTGCAACGCGCCGCTGCGAGTCCACGCCTGCAACATTTCGCTGAAAGAGGGCAGATCAAAGAAGAAGTGTTCGGAATCACGCATTACCGGCGTAGCGCCAGAAACCACCGATTTCGGCTCGATCAGTTCAGTCGGGCTGTAAGTCGCGCCGCAGACTTCACAGTTATCGCCGTATTGATCCGGTGATTTACATTTCGGGCAGGTGCCTTTTACAAAACGGTCCGGCAGGAACATGCCTTTTTCCGGATCGTACAGTTGAGAGATGGTGCGGTTTTTAATAAAACCGTTCTCTTTCAGGCGGCTGTATATAAGCTCCGACAGCTGACGGTTCTCTTCGCTGTGCGTAGAGTGGTAATTGTCGTAGCTGATGTTAAAGCCTGCGAAATCAGTCTGATGCTCCTGACTCATTTCGCCAATCATCTGCTCCGGTGTGATACCAAGTTGCTGGGCTTTCAGCATGATTGGCGTACCGTGGGCATCGTCGGCGCAGATGAAGTTGACCTCGTGGCCGCGCATTCGCTGGTAACGGACCCAGACATCAGCCTGGATGTGCTCCAGCATATGGCCGAGGTGGATTGAGCCGTTGGCGTACGGCAGTGCGCACGTTACCAGAATTTTCTTCGCGACTTGAGTCATAGTAGGCATTACTTCTTTGTAGTGAAAAGGGCTTAGATAGTACCAAATGGGGCATGGTTACGTAAGTCCTGTGCAAGCATCTTAGGATGCATTATTAGGTAAGTACTTAGCTGTTAACTTCAGGTAAACTAATAGCGATAAGTTATCTTTATAAATAAGGAGTCGGGATGAACGAACAATCCCAGGCCAAATCACCAGAAGCCCTGCGCGCAATGGTCGCCGGGACACTGGCCAATTTTCAGCACCCAACCCTCAAGCATAACCTCACTACGCTAAAAGCGTTGCACCATGTTGCCTGGATGGACGACACGTTGCATGTGGAACTGGTTATGCCGTTTGTCTGGCATAGTGCGTTTGAAGAGTTAAAAGAGCAATGTAGCGCCGAATTGCTGCGTATCACTGGGGCGAAAGCTATCGACTGGAAATTGTCGCATAACATCGCCACTCTGAAACGCGTGAAGAATCAGCCGGGTATTAATGGCGTGAAGAACATTATTGCAGTCAGTTCCGGTAAGGGCGGCGTGGGTAAATCCTCCACGGCGGTAAACCTGGCGCTGGCACTGGCGGCAGAAGGGGCGAAAGTTGGTATTCTGGATGCCGATATCTACGGCCCATCAATCCCAACCATGCTGGGGGCGGAAAATCAGCGTCCAACCTCGCCGGATGGTACTCACATGGCACCGATTATGTCTCATGGCCTGGCAACTAATTCAATTGGTTATCTGGTCACTGACGACAATGCGATGGTATGGCGTGGTCCAATGGCCAGCAAGGCGCTAATGCAGATGTTGCAAGAAACCTTATGGCCAGACCTCGACTATCTGGTGCTCGACATGCCGCCAGGAACTGGTGACATTCAGCTGACGCTGGCGCAGAACATTCCGGTGACGGGTGCAGTAGTGGTAACAACGCCGCAGGATATCGCGTTGATTGATGCCAAAAAAGGCATCGTGATGTTTGAAAAGGTCGAAGTTCCGGTGCTCGGTATTGTCGAGAACATGAGTGTGCATATTTGCAGTAACTGTGGTCACCACGAGCCGATTTTCGGCACTGGCGGCGCAGAGAAACTGGCAGAGAAATACCACACGCAACTGCTGGGGCAGATGCCGTTACACATCTCCTTACGTGAAGATCTCGATAAAGGCACGCCAACGGTTATCAGCCGTCCGGAGAGCGAATTTACCGCTATCTACCGCCAGCTGGCAGACCGTGTTGCAGCCCAGCTCTACTGGCAGGGCGAAGTCATCCCTGGCGAGATTGCCTTTCGCGCCGTATAACGCGTATTAATCTTTCTGGTTATTATTCATTCACCGTATCAATGTTAAATTGATGCGGTGAATTTTTTGCAGCTTTAATAACCCCTTTTTTGATGCTGCGAATATTCAGCGGATTTTAGTCCGAAACTGTACAAAGGCGATTGATTGTGCAAGCACTGTCTCTTTATCATCCCTCGTGGCTGTGTAGCGGATGTACAGCTATAGTTTGTTATGCACTCAATCTACCCGGCATAACCTTTACTACAGGGATAACGTTCAATGAATAAGTATTGGTTGTCAGGAGTTTTTTTTCTTGCTTATGGACTAGCATCACCCGCGTTCTCTTCTGATACTGCAACATTAACCATCAATGGCAGGATTAGTTCCCCTACATGCAGTATGGATGTTGTTAATAATCATCTTCAGCAACGTTGTGGGCGGTTGTTACAACGAGTTGAAGCCAACTATCGTGCATCTTCTACTGCAAAAGGCGTTACGACAGAAGTGGTTGCAGTGGGTAATAATGACAAACGCAAAATCGTGTTAAATCGTTACGATTAATTTGGCAACACCGTTTAAGCATATTTAGAAAGCCAAAATCATTCTCGTGAATGATTTTGGCTTTTTTTATTTATTTAATAAATGTTATTTACAGTAATTTACGGTAATCAATCAGTTTTAAAAATGTTTTTTATAGCGAATTATTTGTTGTAATTATATTGCATTGGTTAATTTGTTTTAAATCAACAAAACAATATGTTTACATTGCGGTAACCTTTTGGGTGTGAGAAATTTGTTTCCAAGAGATACAGACTCTTAACAAAACAAAATAAACTTATTAAGGAATGCATTATGAAAAATTCAATTATTGCTGCCGCTGTCTTATCCTCTGTATTTATGAGTGCTGGTATTTTCGCTGCTGAAGTAGATACCGGAACTTTAACCATTAAAGGTAATATTGCTGAATCTCCATGTACATTTGTCGCTGGTGGTGATTCAGTCAGTATTAATATGCCGACTGTACCAACCACTGTATTTGATGGTAAAGCGAAATATTCAACTTATGATAACGCGGTTGGTGTAACCAGCAGTATGCTGAAAATATCTTGTCCGAAGACTATTGATGGCGTAAAACTTTCATTGATCACCAACGAGAAAATTCTTGGTAATGATAAGGCGATATCCAGTAGTAATGACACCGTTGGATACTATCTCTATTTGGGTGATAGTAGTGACGTACTGGATATTTCCGCACCGTTTAATATTGAAAGTTATAAAACTGCTGATGGACAATATGCCATACCGTTTAAGGCAAAATATCTGAAGTTGACTGACAGTAGTGTTGCATCTGGTACTGTTAACTCTTCATTGGTTATGCGTGTTGCCCAGGATTAAACATTTAAAATAATTATCTTATTTTTTCAGCAAATTAAAATGGCCGCCATGTTCATGGCGGTCAGCATAAATATAAGAGGCATTAAGATGAAAGGATTATTATCTTTACTCATCTCTTCTATGATATTTCCTGCGCATGCCGGAATGGTTATTTTCGGGACACGTATCATTTACCCGGCAGAGCAGAAAGAAGTCATGGTACAACTGATGAATCAGGGAAACCGCTCTTCGCTGGTGCAGACGTGGATTGATGATGGTGACACGTCTCTGCCGCCAGAAAAGATCCAGGTTCCTTTCATGTTAACGCCACCAGTAGTGAAAGTAGCGGCCAATTCTGGGCAACAAATAAAAATTAAAATCATGCCTAATAAATTACCTGTTAATAAGGAGAGTATTTTCTATCTAAACGTTCTGGATATTCCACCGAATAGCCCAGAAGATGAAGGAAATAATGCGTTAAAATTTGCCATGCAAAATAGAATCAAGTTGTTTTACCGGCCTGCAGGTGTAGCTCCAGTAAATAAAACAACTTTTAAAAAACTGCGAGTGAGTCGTAGCGGTAATAACGTAGTCATAAAAAATGATTCGCCAAATTGGGTAACGATTTCTGACGTTAAAGCTAATAACGTCAAAGTGAATTATGAAACTATCATGATTGCACCACTAGAAAGTCAGAATGTCAGTGTAAAAAATAATAATACGGATAGTTGGCAACTGACCATTATCGATGATCACGGCAACTATATTAGTGACAAAATTTAATTGCAGGAGCTTCCTATGTTGAGAATGACCCCGCTTGCATCAGCAATAGTCGCGTTATTGCTCGGCATTGAAGCACATGCAACAGAAGAAACCTTTGACACCCATTTTATGATGGGAGGAATGAAAGGTGAGCAAGTAACAAATTTGCGTCTTGATGATAATCAGCCTTTACCCGGCCAGTATGACATTGATATTTATGTCAATAAGCAATGGCGTGGAAAATATGAGATTATCGTAAAAGATAATCCAGATGAAACTTGCCTGACGCGTGAAATTGTAAAGCGGTTAGGTATAAATAGCGATAATTTCGCACGCGACAAACAATGTTTAACATTTGAGCAACTTGTACAGGGTGGAAGCTACGCCTGGGATATTGGAATTTTTCGTTTGGATCTTGCTGTCCCGCAAGCCTGGGTCGAAGAACTGGAAAATGGTTACGTTCCGCCAGAAAACTGGGAACGGGGAATTAATGCGTTTTATACGTCTTATTACGTAAGTCAGTATTACAGTGACTATAAAGCCTCGGGTAATAGTAAGAGTACCTATGTGCGTTTTAACAGTGGGCTAAATTTGCTGGGATGGCAGTTGCATTCTGATGCCAGTTTTAGCAAAACGGATAATAATCCAGGGGAGTGGAAGAGCAACACACTGTATCTGGAACGTGGATTTTCTCAAATTCTCGGTACGCTGCGTATTGGTGATATGTACACGTCAGCCGATATATTTGATTCCGTTCGCTTCAGCGGGGTTCGGTTATTTCGTGATATGCAGATGTTGCCAAACTCGAGGCAAAATTTTACCCCTCGGGTACAGGGGATTGCCCAGAGTAACGCGTTGGTAACTATTGAACAGAACGGTTTTGTCGTTTATCAGAAAGAGGTTCCACCTGGCCCGTTTTCGATTAGTGATTTGCAGTTAGCGGGCGGAGGTGCGGATCTTGATGTGAGTGTTAAGGAAGCCGATGGTTCTGTGACTACGTATCTGGTGCCTTATGCGGCAGTACCTAATATGCTGCAACCTGGCGTATCAAAATATGATTTTGCGGCGGGCCGTAGTCATATTGAAGGTGCGAGCAAGCAAAGTGATTTTGTCCAGGCAGGTTATCAGTATGGTTTTAATAATTTATTGACGCTGTATGGCGGCACGATGGTTGCTAATAATTACTATGCGTTTACCCTCGGAACAGGTTGGAACACGCGCATTGGCGCAATTTCAGTCGATGCAACTAAATCGCACAGTAAACAAGACAATGGTGATGTGTTTGACGGGCAAAGTTATCAAATTGCCTACAACAAATTTGTGAGCCAAACGTCGACGCGTTTTGGTCTGGCGGCCTGGCGTTATTCGTCGCGTGATTACCGCACGTTTAACGATTATGTGTGGGCAAATAATAAAGATAATTATCGTCGTGATAAAAACGATGTCTATGACATTGCCGATTATTACCAGAATGATTTTGGTCGCAAAAATAGTTTTTCCGCCAATATGAGTCAGTCATTGCCAGAAGGCTGGGGATCTGTGTCATTAAGTACTTTATGGCGTGATTACTGGGGGCGCAGTGGCAGTAGTAAAGATTATCAACTGAGTTATTCCAATAACTGGCGGCGGATAAGCTATACCCTCGCGGCAAGTCAGGCGTATGACGAGAACCACGCCGAAGAGAAACGTTTTAATATTTTTATATCGATTCCCTTTGACTGGGGTGATGACGTTACGACGTCGCGGCGGCAAATATATATGTCTAACTCAACGACCTTTGATGATCAGGGTTTTTCCTCAAATAATACCGGATTATCGGGAACCGTTGGTAATCGCGATCAGTTTAACTATGGGATCAACTTGAGCCATCAACACCAGGGAAATGAAACGACAGCTGGAGCGAATTTAACCTGGAACGCGCCGGTGGCAACAGTGAATGGCAGCTATAGTCAGTCGAGTACTTATCGACAGGCTGGAGCCAGTGTTTCAGGGGGCATTGTCGCCTGGTCGGGTGGCGTTAATCTGGCGAACCGTCTTTCCGAAACGTTTGCTGTGATGAAGGCGCCAGGAATTAAAGATGCTTATGTCAATGGGCAAAAATATCGCACAACAAACCGTAATGGAGTGGTGGTATACGACGGAATGACACCTTATCGGGAAAATCACCTGATGCTGGATGTGTCGCAAAGCGATAGCGAAGCAGAATTGCGCGGTAACCGGAAAATTGCCGCACCTTATCGCGGCGCGGTTGTATTGGTTAATTTTGATACCGATCAGCGCAAGCCCTGGTTTATAAAAGCGTCAAGAGCGGATGGGCAACCATTAACGTTTGGTTATGAAGTCAATGATATCCACGGTCACAATATTGGTGTTGTCGGCCAGGGAAGTCAGATATTTATTCGCACTAATGACGTACCGCCATCGGTTAATGTGGCAATTGATAAGCAACAAGGGCTTTCATGCACAATCACCTTCGGTAAAGAGATTGATGAAAGTAGAAATTATATTTGCCAGTAATAGTCAGGTGGTTCTATGAAAATTCGTATAATGCTATTTATATTAATGATGATGGTTATCCCCGTGAGCTATGCGGCATGTTATGGTGAACTATCCGTGCAGCACAATTTGGTTGTTCAGGGGGATTTTGCACTTACTCAAACACAAACGGCGACATATGAGCATAATTTTAATGATTCGTCATGCGTGAGTACAAATACTATCACTCCCATGAGTCCGTCGGATATTATTGTTGGGCTTTATAACGATACCATTAAATTAAATTTACATTTTGAATGGACCAACAAAAACAACATCACGTTGTCAAATAACCAGACCAGTTTCACCAGTGGTTATTCGGTAACGGTGACACCTGCGACCAGTAATGCAAAAGTGAATGTTTCTGCGGGGGGCGGCGGTTCAGTGATGATTAATGGAGTCGCGACATTATCCAGTGCTTCCTCAACAACGCGTGGGAGTGCCGCAGTACAATTTTTACTGTGTTTATTAGGTGGGAAGTCATGGGATGCATGTGTAAATAGCTACAGAAATGCCTTGGCTCAAAATGCAGGTGTCTATTCCTTTAATCTGACATTGTCATACAACCCGTTAAACACAACCTGCAAACCTGATGATTTATTAATTACTTTAGAGAGTATACCTGTTTCACAACTACCAGAAGCTGGCAATAAAACATCAATTAACAGTAACAAAGGGAATATTGTTCTGCGTTGTAAAAATTTATTAGGCCAACAGAATCAAACATCACGGAAAATGCAGATGTATTTATCAAGTTCTGATTTGTTGGGCAGTAGTAACACGATCCTTAAAGGTGCGGAAGATAATGGTGTAGGATTTATTCTTGAAAGTAATGGTTCGCCAGTCACATTTTTAAATATCACTGACAGCAGTAAAGGATACACAAATTTAAAAGAAATTGCGGCGAAGTCAAAAATTACAGATACAACGGTCTCAATTCCGGTAACTGCCAGCTACTATGTTTATGATAAAAATAAAGTTAAATCTGGCGCACTGCAGGCAACCGCATTAATCAACGTGAAATACGACTAATAACAAGTAAGACGAGCAAGTGGCTAATAATAAAAAATAATAAGGTGTCTGCATTTCCCCCTCTCTCCGAGGGGGCTTTTTTTAGCGATGATAAAAAATCTCACCGTCGTAGGCTTTAATGATTTTTCCGTCGGTATCATTGATCAGCACATATGCACCGCCCATATAGGTCCAGTGGGTTCCGGCGTCAGGTGCGGGCAGGTTACGCAACTGCCACTGCTTAATGTTGTACTCATCGGTACGGTACATTTCTGGTACGGTGTCACCTGGTTTGAAATGCTTGAAGTCAGCAATGAAACTGCTTAACTCATACTTCGAAATTCCCGAGGCATTGGTCGAACCCGCGGTGGCTGGTGCGGCCCATGCTGCGCTGGTTATCAGCAAAAGCGCACCCAGCAACATCTTATTTTTTATGGTCATATACTCTCCACTTTGGGGATCAGTAAAATCAGTCGCATATCTTTCCTGCCATACAATATAACCGACAAGAGATATTTTGTTAGTGATCCCATGATTTCGTAAAAAGTGTAAATGAAAGGATGCAGCAAAAGCATCCTCATTGAGCGAGAAGTGAGCGGAATAAGCTGATTTAAGAATCATCCTGGGCTAAAGGGATAACGAAGCCCAGGTGTTTGTTTTATCTCATAATACCCATAAAACCATGCACTCCCATATACAACCCGACTAAACCAATTAACAGACTGGAAAAATAGGGGGCGCGTTTAGCGAGAGTGTTAAATCCGCTCCAGCGTTTTGCAACTTGTTGAACACTGATTGCCGCCCCAACGCCTACTGTTACCAGCGTTAATGCCAGGCCGATGCTGAAACTGACGACCAGCGTTGCTCCCAGCGTGAGGGCTTTCAACTGAATACAAATCAACAGTACTGTTATCGCTGCGGGGCAGGGGATAAGCCCGCCGGTTAAGCCAAACAGCAAAATTTGCCAGTTGGTGACCTCTCTACCATCAAAGCGTCGTTTAATGTCACTGGCATGGGCCAGCGCATGAGCATCCTGATACTCGTCACTCTGACCATGTTCGTGATGATGATGTTCGTGGTCGTGGTGATGTTTGTGGTCGTGATGATGCTCATGATCATGCCCGTGCATATCCTCAAGCCAGTTGCGTTCGCCGCGCCAGGTACGCCAGAACATCCAGAAAGCGGTGCCAATAATGATCACCGCGGAAATCAACTGAAGCCACGGCTCCGCTGACTGAGCAGTAAAGCGTTTGCTGATCACCATCCCACCAAAAGCAATCAACCAGACTACTGCCGTATGCGAAATGGTTGCCGCCAGTCCAAGCATCACCGCCTGTTTAATGGTGCCTTTAATGGCGATGATAAACGCCGCCATCATCGTTTTTGAGTGCCCTGGTTCCAGGCCATGAAGCGCACCAAGTAAGATGGCGCTAGGGATGAAGAACCAGGCGTTTCCTTGCTGAAGAAGAGTGGTAAATTCGGTCATGATAATAATTCTTAGTATTAATTCGGCAATCTGATTCTACTCCCCCCCAGTACCTGATACTACCCCCCAGTAGATTAATAGTGCTATGATTTTTCATGTTCTTGTTAACCAGGTGTTGCCATGTCTCATACAATCCGTGATAAACAGAAACTGAAAGCGCGTGCCAGTAAGATTCAGGGCCAGGTCGTGGCGCTCAAGAAAATGCTCGACGAACCGCATGAATGCGCTGCAGTTTTACAACAGATTGCTGCTATCCGTGGCGCGGTAAACGGTCTGATGCGGGAAGTGATTAAAGGTCATCTGACGGAACACATCGTTCACCAGGGGGATGAGCTAAAACGTGAAGAAGATCTGGATGTCGTTCTGAAGGTGCTAGATTCTTATATCAAATAATTTATTAACGCGATTGTAAAACTGCGGTTTTTCCTCGTTTACAACACGTGCGCTGGACATTACCATCCTCCTCTGCGATTTATCATCGCAACCAAACGACTCGGGGTGCCCTTCTGCGTGAAGGCTGAGAAATACCCGTATCACCTGATCTGGATAATGCCAGCGTAGGGAAGTCACAGACCATCAGGTCATTGCTTCTTCACGTTATGGCAGGAGCAAACTATGCAAGTCGACCTGCTGAGTTCCGCGCAATCTGCGCACGCGTTACACCTCTTTCACCAACACTCTCCCCTTGTGCACTGCATGACCAATGATGTGGTGCAAACCTTTACTGCTAATACCTTACTGGCGCTCGGTGCATCGCCAGCGATGGTTATCGAAGCCGAAGAGGCCAGTCAGTTTGCGGCCATCGCTAGTGCCTTGTTGATTAACGTTGGCACACTGACGCAGCCACGTGCGCAGGCGATGCGTGCCGCCGTTGGGCAGGCAACACGATCACAAACGCCCTGGACGCTTGATCCGGTTGCGGTTGGTGCGCTCGATTATCGCCGCTGTTTTTGTCATGAACTTTTATCTTTTAAACCGGCAGCGATACGCGGTAATGCTTCGGAAATCATGGCATTAGCTGGCATTGCTAATGGCGGACGGGGAGTGGATACCACTGACGCCGCAGCTAACGCGTTGCCCGCCGCACAAACTCTGGCACGGGAAACTGGCGCAGTCGTCGTGGTCACTGGCGAGGTAGATTATGTTACCGATGGTCGTCGCACCGTTGTCATTCACGGCGGCGATCCGTTAATGACCAAAGTGGTAGGAACTGGCTGTGCATTATCGGCAGTCGTCGCCGCCAGTTGTGCATTACCGGGTGATACGCTGGAAAATGTCGCATCTACCTGTCACTGGATGAAACAAGCGGGAGAACGCGCAGTCGCCAGAAGCGAGGGGCCGGGTAGTTTTGTTCCACATCTCCTTGACGCGCTCTGGCAGCTGACGCAGGAGGTGCAGGCATGAAACGGATTAACGCTCTGACGATTGCCGGTACTGATCCGAGTGGTGGTGCGGGGATTCAGGCCGATCTTAAAACCTTCTCGGCACTTGGCGCTTATGGTTGCTCAGTTATTACTGCACTGGTGGCGCAAAATACCCGTGGCGTACAGTCGGTGTATCGCATTGAGCCTGATTTTGTCGCCGCCCAGCTCGATTCGGTGTTCAGCGATGTGCGAATCGACACCACTAAAATTGGTATGTTGGCGGAAACCGATATTGTTGAAGCGGTGGCAGAACGGCTGCAACGTTATCAGATCCAAAACGTGGTACTCGACACCGTTATGCTGGCAAAAAGTGGCGATCCGCTGCTTTCACCTTCGGCGGTTGCCACGCTGCGCGGTCGATTATTGCCACTGGTTTCATTAATAACGCCAAACTTGCCCGAAGCTGCCGCCTTGCTCGATGCGCCACACGCGCGTAACGAACAGGAAATGCTGGAACAGGGACGTGAATTATTGGCGATGGGCTGCGGTGCAGTGCTGATGAAAGGCGGTCATCTGGATGACGAGCAAAGCCCGGACTGGCTGTTTACCCGCGAAGGTGAACAACGGTTTACCGCACCGCGTATTATGACCAAAAACACCCACGGCACCGGTTGTACGCTCTCTGCGGCGCTGGCTGCACTAAGCCCGCGCCATACAAACTGGGCTGACACCGTACAGGAGGCAAAAAGCTGGCTTTCTGCGGCGTTAGCGCAGGCAGACTCGCTGGAAGTTGGCCACGGGATTGGTCCGGTTCACCACTTTCACGCCTGGTGGTGAGCACCGTAGTATAGCTGCTTTGGCATTTTTCAGCTTTTTCGCGCTGAAATTCAGGGATGAAACCAATGCAGCTAAGAATCGCCAGTCGAAAAAAATTCACCGCTTTGATATGCGCTCTGGGGCTAATTTCCATCGTTGCGATTCATCCCCGTCAGACGGTGAATTTTTTCTATTCGACAGCAATTCAGATTAAAGACTACATCCACTTTTATGGTTATCGCCCGGTCAAATCTTTTGCTATTCGCATTCCTGCCAATTACACCATTCATGGTATTGATGTTTCACGCTGGCAGGAGCGGATCGACTGGCAGCGTGTCGCAAAAATGCGCGACAACGGTATCCGCTTACAGTTTGCTTTTATTAAGGCTACGGAAGGTGAAAAGCTGGTTGACCCGTATTTTTCGCGCAACTGGCAAAGAAGCCGTGAAAATGGCCTGCTGCGTGGGGCGTATCACTATTTTTCTCCGTCGGTATCCGCTTCAGTTCAGGCAAGATTATTTCTGCAAACGGTGGATTTTGCCCACGGCGATTTCCCTGCCGTGCTGGACGTAGAAGAGCGAGGAAAATTATCGGCAAAAGAATTACGCAAGCGGGTAAGTCAGTGGCTAAAAATGGTCGAAAAAAGTACGGGAAAAAAGCCGATTATTTACTCAGGAGCCGTGTTTTATCACACGAACCTGGCGGGGTATTTCAATGAGTATCCGTGGTGGGTAGCGCACTACTACCAACGTCGCCCGGACAATGACGGCATGGCCTGGCGCTTCTGGCAGCATTCCGACCGTGGACAGGTAGATGGCATTAATGGTCCGGTGGATTTTAATGTGTTTAATGGCAAGGCGGAGGAGTTGCAGGCTTTCGTTGATGGCATTAAAGAAACGCCTTAAATAACCAGCAGTGATATACTCCTACCAGACTCCCCGGCAGGAAAAAGACAAATGGAACAAGCGCATACCCAGCTTATCGCTCAACTGAATGAGCGTATTTTAGCGGCGGACAACACGCCGCTTTATATTAAGTTTGCCGAAACGGTAAAAAATGCCGTGCGCAGCGGGGTGCTGGAACATGGCAATATTTTACCCGGCGAGCGTGATTTAAGTCAGTTAACCGGCGTTTCGCGTATTACGGTGCGCAAGGCGATGCAGGCGCTGGAAGAAGAGGGCGTGGTGACGCGTTCGCGTGGCTACGGCACGCAGATCAACAACATCTTTGAATACTCGTTGAAAGAAGCGCGAGGATTTTCTCAACAGGTGGTGTTGCGCGGGAAAAAGCCCGATACGCTGTGGGTTAACAAGCGAGTGGTTAAATGCCCCGAAGAGGTGGCGCAGCAACTGGCGGTCGAAGCGGGAAGTGATGTCTTTTTATTGAAGCGTATTCGTTATGTCGATGAAGACGCGGTATCCATTGAGGAATCGTGGGTTCCGGCGCATTTAATTCATGATGTTGATGCCATCGGGATTTCTCTTTATGACTACTTCCGCAGTCAGCATATTTTTCCTAAGCGTACCCGTTCCCGTGTTAGCGCCCGAATGCCGGATGCTGAGTTTCAGTCACATATTCAGTTAGATAGCAAAATACCGGTGCTGGTGATCAAGCAAGTGGCACTTGACCAACAGCAACGGCCTATTGAGTACAGCATCAGCCACTGTCGCAGCGATCTATACGTTTTTGTGTGCGAGGAGTAGTTCCTCGCGCGTTGGCGCACAATCACCGCCGCGATGCCCGACAACCCACGACGCCACTGCATTGCCCAGTAATACGGCATCCGCCAGTGGCAGACCAGAGGCCAGCCCGGCAAGTACGCCACCTGCATGACTGTCGCCTGCGCCAATGGTGTCTACAACTTGCGTTGGATATGCCGGAACGCAGACAGAAGCGTTGTTGCTGAAATACCAGGCACCTTCTTTATCGAGACGGACGATCAACGGCGCGACAAATTTCTCCTGCCATTGCTTGCCAAGCGTTGTTATCTCTGCGGATAAAGCAAAACGTTCGGCGGCAATCTCAGCCTCTTGACGATTGAGTGACACTAAAGGTCGACAGGCCATGATCCGCGCAAGTAATGCATCCGGGATATCGCCAATACGTGGGCCAAAATCGATAAACGGCGTCACGTTTTTCAGCCCTTCCAGCCATTCCACTAACAATTCGCCGCAGGGCGAGGCCAGTTGATAACCGGAAAAATAGAGCAGGCTGCCAGGCGCAACGGTTAATCGCGCCAGCCATTGGCGATTCCACTGATTTTCCACACCACTGAACGACATAAACGTGCGTTCACCATCCGGCTCAACCAGCGCCAGACACCATCCGTTGTCGCCTTCGGCGTTATCGATCAGGCTGATTAACCCCTCTTTCGCCATCCGGTTGCGAATAATCTCCGCCCACACCCCCTGACCGAGCGGCAGGGCATTACCCGCTTCGATGCCGAGGCGCTTTAACGCCACGGCAATATTCAGTGCGCAGCCGCCAACGTTAACGCTCTGCTGTTTCAGCTCGATATCGCACCCGCGCCAGGGCAGGGCGTAAGCGTCGGCGATCACATCAATGACCGCCGCGCCAATCACCATAACCGGCTGACGCGAGGTTAATTCAGGCAGCAGCGTGTGTAATCGAGCGCCGCTCATACCGCCTCCCGTTGTTGGCGATACTTCGCCAGCGCTGTGGCATAGCGGTTGAAATCAAGCTGATTTACCGCATCCAGTTCCGCCTTTAATGCAGGATCGATAGCGTTAACGCCATGCAACGCGCCGCAAATTGCCGTCGCCATGGCGCCGATGGTGTCTGTGTCGCCGCCAAGATTGGCGCACAGGACGGCGCAACGGTTCGGATCGGTTTGTGCCAGTTCAACCAGCGCAATGGCGCACGGCACGGACTCAATGGTGCTGGTGCCTGCGCCAACGACCTGGTAAAGCTGTTCGCTGGCGGATTCGGTGCCGTCGGCATTGCGCACAATTTTCAGCGCAATCTCCAGACGTGCCGCCAGTGAGGCGCTGAATGTGGTGATGCGTTTTTGTTGAGCATGTCGCGCAATCGAGGGTAGAGAATCAACAATCGCTGACCAGCTTTCGCCGTCAATGGCACGAGAAATCGCCCATGCAATAACCACCGCCCCCGCAATCGCCAGATCGGATTTATGAGTCGGGCTGGACGCCAGCGCCACATCATCAATAAAGGAATCAACATCACGCGCCGGAAGTAAACACCCCAATGGTGAGACGCGCATCGCCGCACCGTTAGTCACGCCGTTGTTTTCCAGTTCAGCAACGGGTTTACCGTCGCGAATGGCGTTAAGCGCAATCTTCGAGGTTGGGCCAAGCACGTTTTTGTTGAAGGCGTCGAAACGCAGCGCCCAGTCGAGAATATTACGCCCAATCAGATCCGGATCGATCTCGCCTTCACGTTCCAGCAACGCATCCGCCAGACACAGCGCCATCGAGGTATCGTCGGTGAATTCGGCGCGGTTAAAATAACAGGCCGCGTTATTCTCCTTTGGTCCAGGCAGAAAACGGTCAATCCAGCCAAAGTGTGCTTTAACGCGGCTGCGTGGCCAAAGCTCGGAGGGCATCCCCATCGCATCCCCTAACGCCTGCCCATAAAGAGCACCGAGAATACGTTCTGTTTTCATTTAACTTCCCCTTGTGTCAACGCAATATCGCGATCATCGACCTTGATAGCCGTAATTTCGCTGTCGGATTCGCGGAAAAAAATCATGAACAGCACGGCGATAATGGCAATCATCACCGCGCCAAAAGTCCACATCCCGGCCCAGTTGAAGGTCAGCCCGTTTACCGGTTCCTGATAAGCAAACATCTTCTCCATCATCACGCCGCCAAGACGATAACCGAGCAAACTGCCGAAGCCCTGGCAGCAGAGCGTAATCAGCCCCTGCGCGGCGGTACGCATATGCACGGGCGCTTTTTTATCGACATAGATGTAGGCGGTAACGTAGTAAAAATCGTAGCTTACGCCGTGCAGCAAAATGCCGAGGAACAGTAACGCGTAGGTAAAATATTCATCCGCGCTGCCATAAATAAAGAAGCCATAGCGGATCGCGGCGGTGACCAGACCAAGCAATAATACCTTTTTGATACCAAAGCGTTTGGTGAAAAACGGCAATGCCAGCATAAAGAAGATTTCAGAGAACTGGCCGAGCGTCATCCAGCCAGTGGCGTTTTTCATGCCGACTTCAGTCAGATAACCGTTGGCAAAGATGTAATAGAACGCCAGTGGCATCGCAAACAGGAATGAGCAGAAGAAAAAGACGAGGAAATTTTTATCGCGCAGCAGGATCAGCGCATCCAGGCCGAGCATGACTTTAATGTCCATTTTGCCGGTGCTTTTTGGCGGAGTGTCTGGCAGGAATAAGGCAAACGCACCGAGCAATGCGGAGCTTCCTGCGGTAATTAACAGCGGAATATTGGTCGGTGAGATATCGTCATATCCCAGCATCTGAGGCAAGAATCCGCAGACCAGGCCAGAGGCAATCCAGCCGATAGTCCCCAGTACGCGAATGCGCGGAAAATCACGCTCCACATCCGGCACGTTGGCAAACGCGATGCTGTTAGTCAGCGCAATGGTCGGCATATAAGTTAGCGAGTAGGCCAGCAGTAACGGGAAGAACCCGGCAAAGGTGGTCTGTTGCGCGGCGAAATACATCAGCACCGCACCGGCGAACATCAATACAGCCAGCACTTTCTGCGCCGAGAAAAAGCGGTCAGTGATGGAGCCAACCAGAATAGGCGACAGGATCGCCGCAATGGCGGTACATGCATAGGACCAGCCAATTTCTCCGGCACTGAAACCGCTTTTACTTAGCCACAGCCACAATGGCACAAACCACGCGCCCCAGATAAACCATTCAACAAACATCATGAACGACAGCTTTGCTGTTGTTTTCATCTTTTAATTCCTTCATGACAGGTAATGTAAGGTACGCGCTGACAATACCACTTAACAATACCTTTTAAACACCTTTGCGGTGAAAACTTGACCGCTGTAACATTTTTTCTGATGAATCGTGCCAACAGAAAACGCTGAAAAAACATCCAAAAGATGGCAAAACCAGCCCGTAACGACCAGGATTATGATTGCCCGCAAAAGGTGGGCCAGGACAATCCATAGCCGATATCCAATCGGAATTTACGGGAGCATAGTAATGACAGATATTGCGCAGTTGCTTGGCAAAGACGCCGACAACCTTTTACAGCACCGTTGTATGACTATTCCTTCTGACCAGCTTTATCTCCCCGGACATGATTACGTAGACCGCGTGATGATTGACAATAATCGTCCGCCAGCGGTGTTACGTAATATGCAGACGCTCTACAACACTGGGCGTCTGGCCGGCACAGGATACCTTTCTATTCTGCCGGTTGACCAGGGCGTCGAGCACTCCGCCGGAGCTTCATTCGCCGCCAATCCGCTCTACTTTGACCCGAAAAACATTGTGGAACTGGCGATCGAAGCGGGCTGCAACTGTGTGGCGTCAACTTACGGCGTGCTGGCATCGGTATCGCGGCGTTACGCGCACCGCATTCCATTCCTCGTCAAACTTAATCACAACGAGACACTAAGTTACCCGAACACCTACGATCAAACGCTGTATGCCAGCGTGGAGCAGGCGTTCAACATGGGCGCGGTGGCGGTTGGTGCGACTATCTATTTTGGCTCGGAAGAGTCACGTCGTCAGATTGAAGAAATTTCTGCGGCCTTTGAACGTGCGCACGAGCTGGGCATGGTGACAGTGCTGTGGGCCTATTTGCGTAACTCCGCCTTTAAGAAAGATGGCGTTGATTACCATGTTTCCGCCGACCTGACTGGTCAGGCGAACCATCTGGCGGCGACCATCGGTGCAGATATCGTCAAACAAAAAATGGCGGAAAATAACGGCGGCTATAAAGCGATTAATTACGGTTATACCGACGATCGCGTGTACAGCAAGCTGACCAGTGAAAACCCGATTGATCTGGTGCGTTATCAGTTAGCTAACTGCTATATGGGGCGTGCAGGGCTGATTAACTCCGGCGGTGCTGCAGGCGGTGAAACCGACCTTAGTGATGCGGTGCGTACTGCGGTCATCAACAAACGCGCTGGCGGAATGGGGCTGATTCTCGGACGTAAAGCGTTCAAGAAATCGATGGCTGACGGCGTGAAACTGATTAACGCCGTGCAGGACGTTTATCTCGATAGCAAAATTACTATCGCCTGATGTGCTTCATACGAACAGCACAGCCCCGTAGGACGGATAAGGCGTTCTCGCCGCATCCGGCAACCTATGCCTGATGCGACGCTGAAGCGTCTTATCATGCCTACGCACAGCACAGCCCCATAGGCCGGATAAGGTGTTTACACCGCATCCGGCATAACTGATTTTCCCTAATTCAAGAGAGAATAATTTGATTAACGCAATAACGGACAATCCTGTGGTAATCGACAACGCAGCGCCGCCGGAAGTATTTCAATATGAAAGTTTTGTCCACTCAACGGTTCGCCATCAAGATTAAACGTAATTTCGTGTGGTGCTTGTATATCGAACCACGCCGAAGCGCCTTCGATAATATTCGGGTTATCTTCGTCAGATTTTAATGTGGATACGAGGGCCGGAAGAATTTCATCTCCGGTGAAAATACGCAACTGCAATAAGCCATCATTAATCAGCGCATTTGGGCACAACTGCTGACCGCCACCGGCCTGACGTCCGTTGCCAATGCCAATAACCAGGGCATCTCCTTGCCAGTGAAAATTATCACCACGGATCTCACAACGGTCCGGTTGCAATGTATCCATGCGCATTAAGCCATGAATGATGTAAGAGACTCCCCCCAGCGCGGCTTTTAATTTTTCCGGTGTTTCGGTGGTGATACGCGTACCAAACCCGCCCGTTGCCATATTGATAAAACAGGTGCGCCTGTTAACCTGCGCCATATCAATCGCAATAGCGTTACCGGCAATCGCCAGTTTCAACGCCTTATCCAGCGCCTCAGGGATCCCCACGCTGGTGGCGAAATCATTCGCTGTACCTAGCGGCAAAATCCCCAAAGCAGGAATGTCATCGCCTTCACACTGAATCAACGCCGTGGAGACTTCATTAATGGTGCCATCACCACCGCCTGCTATCACTGTCGCGACGCCGAGTTGACGCGCTTCAGTCACAAAACGCGCGGCATCACCTTTCTCCCAGGTGACCCGTACATAGATCGTTATTCCCTCCTCACGCAACAGCATAATCGCCTCGCGCAATGTTTCATTGTCAGCACTTTTGCCGTTAAGAATCAGCAAACTGGCGGGAAAATCGGCCATCGTCGTATGCCTTTATTATTGATCTTTAGAAAGTGTAGAGCAGAAAAGAGAAGGTGGAGTCAGAACAGGATGAAAGTCGTGGTGCAAAAAAATAAGCCTGCGTAAGGGAGATTACACAGGCTAAGGAGGTGGTTCCTGGTACAGCTAGCATTTTATGGGTTATGTTTTTCAGCGAAACGGATGATAACCTTAATAAATGCAGCTGTATGTGATCGGTTTCTAAGAATTTTCTATCTGGGAAAAATACTTGAAATTAATCACTTGCCGTGCGGGTTACGCGTGGTTTCCCCAGAGAAATTACGCATCAGCAGCGCGTAGTTCAGTTCGAGATCCTGCGGGACTGGGATCCACACAGTATAACCATCGCCCGGCGCAACCGGCATCGCTTCGCCTTTGGCGTTTTCCATATGCTCAAGGGTAAAGTTGATATTGCCCTGTGGAGTCATCAGCTCAAGGCTGTCGCCAACGGAGAATTTGTTTTTAACCGCTACCGCCGCGAGGTCGCCTTTACGCTCACCGGTAAACTCACCAACAAACTGCTGGCGGTCAGAAACGGAATAACCGTATTCGTAGTTCTGATAATCATCATGCGTATGGCGACGCAGGAAACCTTCGGTATAGCCGCGATGCGCCAGACCTTCCAGCGTCTCCAGCAGGCTGGTGTCGAACGGTTTGCCCGCAGCGGCATCATCGATAGCTTTACGATAAACCTGCGCGGTGCGTGCACAATAGTAGAAAGATTTGGTGCGGCCTTCGATTTTCAGCGAATGCACGCCCATTTTGGTGAGGCGTTCAACGTGTGCGATAGCGCGCAGATCTTTCGAGTTCATGATGTAAGTGCCGTGTTCGTCTTCAAACGCGGTCATATACTCGCCCGGACGCTGGGCCTCTTCGATCATAAACACTTTGTCGGTTGGCGCGCCGATACCCAGCGTCGGTTCAACGTTTTGCACCGGAATCGGCTCGTATTTGTGTACGATGTTGCCGACGTCATCTTCTTTACCTTCCTGGACGTTGTACTCCCAGCGGCAGGCGTTGGTGCAGGTGCCCTGGTTCGGGTCGCGTTTGTTGATATAGCCAGAGAGCAGGCAGCGACCGGAGTAGGCCATGCACAGTGCGCCGTGAACGAAGATTTCGAGCTCCATATCTGGCACCTGATTGCGGATCTCTTCAATCTCTTCCAGTGATAGTTCACGGGAGAGGATCACGCGGGTCAGGCCCATTTGCTGCCAGAATTTTACCGTCGCCCAGTTTACGGCGTTAGCCTGCACGGAAAGGTGGAGCGGCATTTCAGGGAAGTGCTCACGCACCAGCATAATCAGCCCAGGATCGGACATAATCAGCGCATCCGGCCCCATTTCCACTACCGGTTTCAGGTCACGGATAAAGGTTTTCAGCTTAGCGTTGTGCGGCGCAATGTTGACCACGACATAAAACTTTTTCCCCAGCGCATGGGCTTCATTGATGCCGAGCTGAAGATTTTCGTGGTTGAATTCGTTGTTGCGCACACGCAGGGAGTAACGCGGCTGGCCCGCATAAACAGCATCTGCGCCATAAGCGAAAGCGTAACGCATATTTTTCAGCGTTCCCGCCGGGGAAAGGAGTTCCGGTTTAAACATAATTCTCTCGTTCTGATGACAGGTCAGATCCGCTTCACCTGATGAAGCGGTTAGGGGAGTGTCCCCACTTTAAGGGCGGGCATTGTAGCGCAATCGGTGGGGTTGGCTCCAGTGTAAATGTCTGGTCGTCTCCTGGTTTTGGTAAGGATGCGAATAACGATAATTTCTTCGGCACTTGCAGGAAATAAATAACGTGGCGTTCAAAAAGAAGAACAAAAATTCTTTCACCGAATATGAAACTTATCCTCTCATTATTTTAATGGCGCGGATTGATCCTTAGCATCAATAAGCCAGTGTTTATTAGAAATAAAGCCGGGCGCGTCATCCGCGCCCGGCACAATGATTAAGTCTTATCTTTCACCGTCTGGCTTACGCCATTGGTTTTTACAGAGGCAATTCCGACTTCGCGTGATTGAGCGGTAGCATACATCTGGCTGGAGCCAATTATCTGATGATTGGCCGCTTTCAGATTGAAATAAAACTTGCCGTTGCTCGCCGTCTTTTTCTCATAGCGTTCATCCTGCGGACTGTTGCTTTGTACCGAGGCGATGCCCTTTTCCGCAGAGGCTTTTGAGGCATACAATTCGCTTGTGAGAATGATTTCTCCGTTTCCCGCTTTTAACACAAAACGGAACTGATTATCACTGCTCTTATTAAGTTCAAACCAACCAGCCATATTGACTCCTTGCTTGAAATTGCGTATCGAAAACAGTATGTAACGATTTAAGTATGGGTGATATTCAGGTGGTTGCCAATCAGGGGAATACCCTCTAATGCATGGGGGAGATTACTGATAAATATGCTGAAATCTGAATACGAGCACGGCTTTATCCCTCTCTTTTTCAGAGAGGGTAATAATACTCAGTGGGCGACGGAACGGTACGCGTTGTAGTTTGAGACTGCCATTAAAAGGAACAGGTTAAACAATACGGCAGGCGTCAGCTTCCCAACGGTAACCGACGCCGTAAACGGCGCGGATAAATGACTGTTCGGCGTCGAGAGATTCCAGTTTGCGGCGCAGGTTTTTAATGTGGCTGTCGATAGTTCGGTCGGTTACCACGCGGTAGTCGTCGTAAAGATGATTGAGCAATTGCTCGCGGGAGAATACTTTACCCGGTTCATGGGAGAGCGTTTTCAGCAGACGAAATTCCGCAGGCGTCAGGTCAAGCATTTTGCCACGCCATGAAGCCTGAAAACGACCTTCGTCGATAATCAACGGATTTTCGGCATCCTGTTGCTGCAACTCGCGCTGCGGTTTGCAGCGGCGCAAAATGGTTTTGACGCGCGCCACTACTTCACGCGGGCTGTACGGCTTGCAGATATAGTCATCAGCACCAATTTCCAGCCCCAGCAGGCGATCGATCTCTTCGATTTTCGCCGTCACCATCACAATTGGGACATCGGAAAAACGACGAATTTCCCGGCACAGCGTCAGACCATCGGTGCCTGGGAGCATCAGATCCAACAGGATCAGATCCGGCGGCGTCTGGCGCACGTACGGCAGTACCTGATCGCCGTGGCTGATAAGTATTGGCGCGTAGCTCGCGGCACGCAGATAATCAATGAGCAACTGCCCCAGCTTGGGTTCATCTTCCACGATCAAAATACGCGGCGTGTTTTCGTCGATAGGTAACTCGGTCATACTTCTCTCTGTAAATCCCGTTCCAGCGGTAACTCTACTGTAATGCTTACCCCGCCAAAAGGCGAATGGGCGGCAACAATGCGACCATTATGCGCTTCAACAATGTTCAGGCAAATCGCCAGCCCCAGCCCGGAACCGCCGCTGGCACGGTTGCGGGAACCTTCGGTGCGATAAAAACGCTCAAACAGTTTTTGCAGCTGATCATCACTGACGCCCGGCGCGCTGTCGGCAAAGGTCAGGCGCACCGTTTTATCGTGCTGTTCTGCGGAGATTTGCAGGCTGCCGCCGCTGTCGGTGTAGCGCAGGCTGTTTTCCAGTAAATTATTGAACAACTGCATTAAACGGTCGCGATCGCCAAATACGGTAATGCTGTCTGGCAGGGAAAATTGCAGTTTCAGGCCACGGCTGGCGAATCGTTCGCGAAATGCGCCGCCCGCCACTTCCAGCAGTGGGATCAAATCTACCGGTGCTTTTTGATAGGCGAGAGCGCCTTCATCAGACATCGACAACTGATGGAGATCGTCAACCAGTTTGGTCAGTGTGCCGACCTCCGCCTGTAAAGACGCCACCGTCTCCGGCGTGAATTTACGCACGCCATCCTGAATGGCTTCCAGTTCACCGCGCAGCACCGCTAATGGCGTACGCAGTTCGTGAGAAATATCGGCCATAAAATCGCGGCGCATTTGCTGGTTTTTCTCCAGCGTGCTGGCAAGCTGGTTGAAGTCTTGTGCCAGTTTCCCCAGTTCATCTTCGCTGGTGGGCGTCACGCGAGTGGTGAAATCGCCCGCCGCCAGTTTGTGCGTGCCGTCAACTAACCGTTTTACCGGAGCCAGCAAACCGCGTGCCAGTGGAAATGTCGCCAGCGCCGCCAATAAAGTAGATAAAGCCACAATCAGCCAGCTGGTTTGCCGCTGTTGCTTATCAAAATTGATATCGGTATTGCGCGTCAGGCGTTCAACGGGGGAAGCGATCACCGCGCCGACTTCCACACCATTGACCAGAATAGGTCGCCGTGTACCGTCCGGTGGAATGGGTGCGCGTGGGCCAACCAGCACTTTGTTATTTTGATCGACCACCCAGAACTGGGTACGCCAGCCGTGTGGTGGCATACCGGGGCCGGGCTTATCGTCGTTGCTATCGTGTTCAAGCGAACGCAGGATCTGAAATACGAAGCGATCGTTATTACGCAGAAAACGCCAGTTACCGTGCTGGGCGTATTGCTCGCCAAGCGCGTCGCCAAGCATTTGCAGCCGTTGCTCATTGCCATGCTTGATGTAATCAATAAAACCACGCTCAAAACTAATACGTACCGCCCAGTGCATCGTGATCAGCAAGACGATGCAGGTGGCGAAGATCGCCAGAAACAGTTTGCCGGTAATGCCGGGCCGCCAGAACTTCATTCAGTGCTCCTTTTGCGCCGCGAAATAGCTACATTTTGATGCGTATCGTTCGGCACTCTGGCAAAGATGAACGCCGGAAGGGCGATAAGAAACGCCATACTAAGCCAGGTGTACATAAAGACAGTTTGTGTGGTGCCGCTGTCGACGCTGACATGCTGCGAACCAAAAAGTCCCAGCAACAGCCCGGCGATGGTGACCCCGATACTCATCGACAATTGCATAATCATCGACAGCAGGCTGTTGCCACTGCTCGCCAGATTGTCCGGGAGATCTTTCAGCGTCAGGGTGTTCATGGAGGAGAAACGCGTCGAGTTGACCATTCCTTGTAAAAACAGGACGAACGGCAAAACGTAGTACCAGCCTAGCAGCGCGGTGGTCATAAACAACAGGGTGACCAGCGACAGACCCAGCGTGGTCGCCACCAGTACCCGACGATAACCAAAGCGATTCACCACCTGCACCACAATTCGCTTCATCCCCATGCTGCCGAGTACCATCGGGATCATCATCAATCCGGCATGAAACGGTGAGAAACCAAGGCCAATTTGCAGGAAAACCGGCGTCATAAAGGGCAACATGCCGCTACCGATACGTCCGGCAAAGCTCCCCGCCAGGCCCAGCGAAAAGGTACGAGTGCGGAACAGTTTCAGACTGAAAAGAGCGCGGTGGTTATTTCTGGCGTGTAGTAGATAAAGCACCAGTGCCACCACGCCAACCGCCACCAGTCCGGCGATGGTTAGCGGCGACAGTCCTGTACCTTTACTGCCGTCCAGCGCCAGCGTTAATACCGCCATGCCAACCGCCAGCAACAGAAAGCCGGAGAGATCGAAGCGCCGCGTCTGCATGGTGTAGTTCGGCATTAACATCAATGTGGCGATCGCACCGATAATTCCTACTGGAATGTTGATCAAAAAGATCCAGTGCCAGGAGGCGTACTCCACCAGCAGACCACCGAGCGCCGGGCCAAGCAGCGGGCCGACCTGACCGGGCAGCGTGACAAAGGTCATCGCCGCCATATATTGCTCGCGCGGTACGATTTTCATCACCGTCAACCTGCCGACCGGCACCATCATCGCACCGCCAACGCCCTGTAACGCGCGTGCCAGCAACAGTTCGTTCAGCGTGCCGGAAAGCGCGCAAAACAGTGAACCGAGGGTAAACAACACGATGGCGGTAAAGAAAATATTGCGCACGCCGATTTTATCCGCCAGCCAGCCGCTGGCGGGTAGCATCACCGCCACGGTCAGCACATAAGAGACAATGACCATGTGCATATGCAGCGGGCTTTCCCCGAGGCTTTGCGCCATTGAGGGAAGGGCGGTGTTAACGATGGTGGTGTCCAGCGACTGCATAAAGAAGCCGAAAGCCACAATCCACAATTGCCAGCGGGTGCTGTCGGGAAGATCTGTCATTTACTCGGTTACCGTTTGTTTAGGTTTACGCGAAAAACGCAGCCGCAGACGGTCGAAAAAGAGATATACCACCGGCGTGGTATACAGCGTCAGGAGCTGACTCATTACCAGACCGCCGACAATGGTGATCCCCAGGGGTTGCCGCAGCTCCGAGCCGTCACCGCCCGACAATACCAGCGGCAGCGCGCCAAACAGTGCTGCCAGGGTGGTCATCATAATCGGGCGAAAACGCAGCAGACAGGCCTGGAAAATAGCTTCCTGCGGCGTCAGGTTACCGTGGCGTTGGGCTTCAAGCGCAAAATCGACCATCATAATGGCGTTTTTCTTCACGATGCCGATTAATAGCATGATCCCTATCAGGGCGATTAGGCTGAACGGGGCATTGAACAGCTCCAGCGCCAGCAGCGCCCCGACGCCCGCCGAAGGCAATGTGGAGAGAATCGTCAGCGGATGTACGTAACTCTCATACAGCATCCCCAGTACGATATACACCGTGGCGATCGCTGCGATAATCAGGATCACTTGCGAGTTCATCGTCTCCTGGAACACCTGCGCTGTTCCGGCAAAACTGCCGCGCACCGTCGAAGGCACACCAAGCTGGGTCATTGCTCGGTCGATCGCCGCACTGGCGTCCGAGAGCGATTTCCCGGTCGGCAGGTTGAACGAGATGGTCGAGGCTGCCGATAATCCTTGATGATTCACCGACAATGGCGCGTTCGCCGGTTGCCATTTAGCGAAATACGACAGCGGGATCGCTTTGCCTTCGTTATTGATAACGAACATTTTTTCCAGCGCACTGATGTCCTGGGTATAGCGCGGATCCACCTCCATCACTACTTTATACTGGTTCATCGGCTGGTAAATGGTCGAGATTTGTCGCTGACCGAAGGCGTTATTTAACAGGCTGTTGGCGGCCTGCACGTCGATTCCCAGCCGTGCCATGGTGTCGCGATCGTAAACCAGATTCATCTCCGCGCCGTTGTCCTGCTGGTCGGAGTTCACGTCCGCCAGTTCCGGCAACGTTGCCAGTTTTTTGCGAATTTTCGGCTCCCATTCGCGCAGTGCCGCCAGGTCGTCGGACAGCAACGTGTACTGGTAACTGGCGTTCGACTGACGTCCGCCAACGCGAATATCCTGTACCGCCATCAGGAACAGATTCGCTCCTGGCTCTTTTGCGAGCTTCACGCGCAGACGGTCGATAATTTGCTGCGCCGTTTCGCTGCGTTCGTCGCGTGGCTTGAGGGTGATAAACATCATCCCGCTGTTCACTCGCGAACCGCCGGTAAAGCCGGTGACATTATCCACTGCCGGATCGTCACGAATAATTTTCATGAAGTCCTGCAATTTGCCGCGCATCGCCTGAAACGAAATACTTTGGTCAGCCTGAATCCCGCCCATCAGTACGCCGGTGTCCTGCTCAGGGAAGAAGGTTTTCGGAATCGAGATATATAGCCAGATATTCAGCGCAATGGTGCCAAGCAGCACCACGCCCACCAGACGGGTATGATTGAGCACCCATTTCAGCGACTTGCCGTAGCCTTGTTGCAGGGCTACCAACATGCGACCAAAACCACGCAGTCGCTTTTGCTCACGCGGCTTGCTCGCTTTCAGCATCCAGCCGCACATCATCGGCGTTAGCGTCAGGGAAACCAGCAACGAAATACCAATGGCGACAGAAAGCGTCACGGCAAACTCGCGTAACAGGCGGCCCGGCAATCCGCCCATCAACAGCAGCGGCAGGAACACCGCCACCAGTGACAGACTCATCGACAGCACCGTAAAACCGACTTCGCGAGTACCTTGTAGCGCGGCCTGTAGCGGTTTCATCCCCGCTTCCAGATGACGGGCAATGTTTTCCAGCACCACGATGGCGTCATCCACCACGAAACCAGTAGCAATGGTGAGCGCCATTAACGAAAGGTTATTGAGACTGAATCCGCACAGGTACATCGCCGCAAACGTACCAATCAGCGAGACCGGCACCGCAACGGCGGGAATAATAGTGGCGCGACCCGAGCGCAGGAATAAAAACACCACCAGAATCACCAGCGCCACCGAGATAATTAGCGTTTGCTCGACTTCTTCCAGCGAGGCGCGAATGGTGGGGGAGCGATCCTGGGCAATTTGCAGATCAATTGCCGCCGGAATGGTTTCCTGCAACTCCGGTAATTTCGCCCGGATGCTGTCTACCGTCTGGATAATATTGGCTTCTGGCAGTTTGCGGATCATCAGCAAAATAGCCGGTTTGGCGTTGGTCATCCCGGCGTTGCGCACATCCTGCACTGAGTCGGTCACCGTCGCCACATCGCCCAGACGAACCGCGCCGCCGTTGTTGTAATGAATAATCAGCGGCTGATATTCGGCGGCGGTTTTCAGTTCATCATTGGTCTGGATCTGCCAGCGGTGAGTCCCATCTTCCAGCGCCCCCTGCGGTTTACGCACGTTGGCATTGCTGATGGCGGAGCGTACATCGTCCAGCGAGACGCCCTGATTAAACAGCGCCTGCGGATTCAGCCCGACGCGCACGGCGGGCAGCGAGCTGCCACCGACATCGACATCACCGACACCGTCGATTTGCGCAATCGTCGGGGCAAGCTGTGTTGAGGCGAAATCGTACAGTTCACCTTGCGAATAAGTATCGGAGGTTAGCGTCAGGATCATAATTGGCGCATCCGACGGGTTCGCTTTGCGATAGGTCGGACGGCTTGGCATCCCGCTGGGCAGCAAACTTTGCGCGGCGTTGATCGCCGCCTGCACATCGCGCGCTGCGCCGTTGATATCCCGGTCAAAATCAAACTGCAAAATAATGCGCGTGCTGCCGAGCGAACTGCTGGAGGTCATTTCACTGACTCCGGCAATGCGCCCAAGCGAACGTTCCAGCGGCGTGGCAACGGAAGACGCCATTGTCTCTGGCGATGCACCGGGCAGCGAGGCGCTGACCATAATCACCGGAAAATCAACCTGCGGCAGCGGGGCGACCGGCAGCATACGGAAGCCCAGAATGCCGCACAGGGTAATGGCAACCGACAGTAAAATCGTCGCCACCGGGCGGTAAATGAAGAGGGCAAAAAACTTCACTTACGCCTCCTCTTCATGATGGGCAAAGCGGCTTTTGGTCCACAATGCCAGGCGGTCGAACAGCAGATAAATCACCGGCGTGGTAAACAGCGTCAGCACTTGGCTGACAACCAGACCGCCGACCATACCGATGCCTAACGGACGACGTAGTTCCGCACCGACCCCGGTACTCAACATCAGCGGCAGCGCGCCAAGCAGAGCCGCCAGGGTGGTCATCAGGATCGGACGAAAACGCAACAGACAAGCCTGGTAAATAGCATCGCGCGGCGACATGCCTTGCTCGCGCTCGGCAGCCAGCGCGAAGTCGATCATCATGATGGCGTTCTTCTTCACGATACCGATCAGCAAAATAATGCCGATAATCGCAATCACATCCAGTTCGCTACCGGCAATCATTAACGCCAGCAGTGCGCCGACCCCTGCGGTGGGTAGCGTCGAGAGAATAGTGATGGGGTGAATAAAGCTCTCGTACAGAATGCCGAGCACGATATACATCGCCACCACCGCTGCGACAATCAGCCAGACAGTGCTGCCCAGCGCCGACTGGAAGGCGAGGGTGCTGCCCTGGAACTGCGTGGTGATATCCACTGGCAGATTCAGCGTCTTTTCGGTGTCCATAATCGCCTGCACCGCATCGCCCAACGAATAGTTATCCGGCACGTTAAAGGAGATGGTCGTTACCGGGAACTGATCCAGATGGTTGATGGAGAGCGGGGCAAAACGCTGCTCAATTTTGGCAATTGAGCTTAGCGGCACTACGCCACCGTCGCTGCTGGTCAGGCGAATAGTATCCAGCGCCGCAATCCCAGGAGTATTTTCGGTGTTGTGCTCCAGCACCACGCGATACTGGTTAGCCTGAGTATAAATAGTGGAAATCAGTCGCTGACCAAACGCGTTGTACAAGGCGTTATCGACGTCCGCCATGCTGATCCCCAGACGGCTGGCGCTGTCGCGATCAACATTGACATACGCCACCAGCCCTTTGTCCTGCCAGTCGCTGGAGACATCAGAAAGCTGTGGTAGTTGCTGGAGTTTTTCCATCAACTGTGGCACCCAGGTACTGAGCGCATCCAGTGACGTGGCCTGCAAGGTAAACTGGTACTGGGTGCGGCTGACCTGTGTATCGATGGTCAGGTCCTGCGTTGGTTGCAGGAAGAGATCGACGCCCGGTACTTTATCTACCGCCGTTTGCAGACGGGCGATGACTTTTTGCACCCGATCATCACGTTCATCCAACGGTTTGAGGTTGATCTGTAAACGCGCACTGTTCAGCGACGGGTTAGTGCCATCAACGCCAACAAATGAGGTCAAACTTTGCACTGCCGGGTCCTGCAAAATCACGTCCGCGACCTGGCGTTGCCGCTGGGCCATATTGGCAAAGGAGCTGGATTGCGGTGCCTGCAAAGTGCCCTGAATAATGCCGTTGTCCTGCACTGGGAAGAAACCTTTCGGAATGAACACCCACAGCAGCACGCTAAGCAGCAGCGTGCTGAGCGCCACGCTTAAGGTCAGCCATGGATGATTCAGCACTTTCGCCAGTCCACGTCCATAGGCGGCGATTATCCTGTCGAACATTTTTTCCGAGGCACGGGAGAAGCGGTTCTGTTTACGCAGCGACTCCTGGCTGAGCATCCGCGCGCACATCATCGGTGTCAGGGTCAGCGACACCACGGCTGAGATCAAAATCGCGACTGCCAGAGTAATGGCAAATTCGCGGAACAGTCGCCCGACGATATCGCCCATAAACAGCAGTGGGATCAACACCGCAATCAGTGAGAAGGTCAGCGAGATAATGGTAAAGCCGATTTCACCCGCGCCCTTGAGCGCCGCCGCCAACGGTTTTTCACCTTTTTCGATATAGCGGGAAATGTTTTCGATCACCACGATGGCGTCATCGACAACGAATCCGGTGGCGATAGTTAACGCCATCAACGTCAGGTTATTGATTGAAAAATCGAGAAACACCATGACCGCGAAGGTGCCGATTAACGACAGCGGCACTGCGACGCCTGGAATGATGGTCGCCGGAATATTGCGCAAAAACAGGTAGATAATCATTACTACCAGCGCGATAGCCATCATCAGCTCAAACTGGGTATCGTCGACCGATGCGCGGATATTGGTGGTACGGTCAGAAAGTACCGTCACCTTCACCGATTTCGGCAAACTCTCGGTGAGCTGTGGCAGCATCTGCCGGATGCTGTCGGCGGTGGAGATAATGTTAGCACCGGGCTGGCGCTGAACATTCATCACGATGGCCTGTTCTTTGTTCGCCCACGCGCCGAGCCAGCTGTTTTCTGCACCTTGCTCTACAGTTGCGACATCGCCCAGACGAATCGGCGCGCCGTTCTGGTAGGCGATGATTAGCTGGCGATACTCTTCGGCGGATTGCATCTGGTCGTTCGCTGACAGCGTGACCGCACGGGAAGGGCCATCAAGGCTACCTTTAGCTGAGTTAACGTTAGCGCCGGTAATGGCGGTGCGCACGGTTTCGCTGGTCAGACCGAGTGCGGCAATCGCCTGGGCGTTAAGTTTGACGCGAACGGCCGGACGCTGACCGCCGGAAAGCGTCACCAGTCCGACGCCGGAAATCTGTGAGATTTTCTGCGCGACGCGGGTTTCCACCATATCTTCTACCTGCGTCATCGGCATGGCGGTTGAGGTGACGGCAAGCGTCATGATCGGCGGATCTGCCGGATTCACTTTGCTGTAAACCGGCGGGTTAGGCAGATCGCTCGGCAACAGGTTGGTCGCAGCGTTAATCGCGGCCTGCACTTCCTGCTCGGCGACATCCAGCGGTAATGTTAGCTGGAACTGCAAAGTGATAACTGACGCACCGCCGGAACTTTGCGACGACATCTGTTTCAGGCCGGACATCTGCCCAAACTGGCGTTCGAGCGGCGCGGTAACGGCGGAGGTCATGACATCCGGGCTGGCGCCAGGGTAGAGGGTGACCACCTGAATAGTCGGATAATCCACTTCCGGCAGTGCCGAAACGGGCAGGGCGCGATAACCGATAATCCCGGCGAGTAAGATCGCCACCATCAGCAGCGTGGTGGCGACAGGACGCATAATAAACAGGCGCGACGGGCCGCCTGTGCTGCTCGGGGGTAACACCTGCATCAGGAGCGCGCTCCTTTTTTCGCGTATACGCGGCTGGTGGCTTTCTCTTCCGGTGCGGTGGCGCTCTGGGCTTCCACCACTTCCACTTTCGCTCCTTCGGTCAGGCGATCAATACCGTCCGTCACTACGCGATCGCCTGCAGAAATACCTGCGCGGATCACCACTTTCTGACTGTCCTGAATGCCCGGTGTCACCAGATGTTTGCTGACTTTATTTTCGCTATTCAGTACCCAGACAAAATGGCCTTCGTTGCCCATTTGCAGGGCGGCGGTGGGGATCACCACGGCGTTTTGTTCGGTGTCGACTAACATGCGCGCGTTAACAAACTGATTGGGAAACAGCGCATCATCCTGATTATTAAAGCGTGCTTTCACTTTAATCGTGCCGGTAGTGGCATCGATTTGGTTATCGAGACTTAACAGCGTGCCTTCACTTAATTTCTTCGAGTTAGTGCGATCCCAGGCTTCAACCACCAGTGGTTTTCCGGCTTTTTGTGCCTGCACAACGGTAGCGATATCGCTTTCCGGCAGGGT
Source organism: Escherichia sp. E2562 (assembly GCF_005781075.1). Classification (NCBI taxonomy): domain Bacteria; kingdom Pseudomonadati; phylum Pseudomonadota; class Gammaproteobacteria; order Enterobacterales; family Enterobacteriaceae; genus Escherichia; species Escherichia sp. E2562. The sequence goes on from NZ_VATM01000005.1 coordinate 531,353, forward strand.
AAAGACTAAATCGATAGGATGCGTCTGGGTGATCACCACAATCCCGGTGGTGTCGCCACTGGAGATTTGGTTACCAACATCAACCTGCTTCAGGCCAACGCGACCATCGACTGGCGCGGTGATGCGGCTCCAGTCGAGTTGTAGTTGTGCGCTGGCGACGCTCGCTTCATCAGCCTTAATGGTGCCTTCGGTTTCACTGACCAGCGCCTGTTGAGCATCCAGCTCCTGGCGGGAGACGAGATTAGTTTTTGCCAGTTGTTGATAACGCGCCAGGTCACGGCGGGCGTTGGCAAGCGTGGCTTTATCTTTTGCCAGTTGGCCCTGGGCTTGTGCTAATGCAACTTTGAACTGGCTGGGGTCAATTTCTGCCAGCAAATCGCCTGCTTTGACCTGCTGGCCTTCCTGGAAATGTAACGCCATCAGTTGACCATCTACGCGACTGCGCACCGTAACGGTGTTAGCAGCGGTAATAGTGCCAAGCCCGGTAAGGTAACGCGGAACTGCCTGTTCTACGGCGGTCGCCGCCTGAACCGGGGCTAATGGGCCGGAACGCATACCACGGCGACCACTCGCAGGTGGATGTTGCGCTTGTTTCGTCGCACCTGGTGCTGCGCTCTGGGATTCATTGCGGCCTTGCCAGAACCAGAATGCGGCGATGGCGGCGATAACCACCACGATTACGATTACCCAACGGGATTTATAACTGCCTTTCATCGTTAAGAGTTTCTCTTCCTGAAACGTTTCGCGGAATGATACTAGTGTAGCCAGCCAATAAGGGCGAAAAATGGAGGAATTATGAAACAGTTTCGGGAATCGTCTGAATGACGGTGCGCTTTGCGAGCATGCATCCAGTAATGACACAGGAAACTATTTTATTCGCAGGTTAGCGATAGACTGCGTACATGGCAATAAGGAGGTAACCCGAAGATTTCAGCGGGATGCTGAAACGGGAAAGCCCCTCCCGAGGAAGGGCCTTAAATAAGGTAAGTTGCATATTTAAAATTTCTTTAATTATCAATAAATTACCATGAACAGGTCATTATTAGTCAAAATAAAATCATTTGTCGATTTCAATTTTGTCCCATTCCCGTCCACGGCTGTCCCTATACCGCGCCGCCATTGAATCTGATTTATGCCCGAGAAGACGTTGAGCAAACTTATCGCCAATCTGGTTCCGGTATAGCCTCGCCGACAGGCTACGCAGTTCATGGAATGTTGGCGGGTCTCCATCAAATGAGAGTCCAGATGCATTTCTCGCCTTTGTAAAATACTTCGATACTGTTTTCGGGGAAAGTGGTTCGTGATGCGTTGATGCGATTATAGTTTCACTGCCGCTGGCCTCCCTGCATTTCTGTAGTGTATCAGCCAATGAGATATTGAGCGCGTCAATCCTTAGCGTCAGCGGAATGGCGAGCTTAGCCCCTGTTTTACCCTGCTCAATGTGAAGATGGTTGTCGTTTATGTCTGCCCATTTCATTCTGCACAAATCGCCCACTCTCTGCCCTGTAACGACAGCCAAATCCATTGCCAGCCTCAGCCAGATTGGGAGAGGTTCGGCTGCATGGTAAATCGCGACATACTCATTAGCTGTCAGCCTTGAGCGCCTTACTTCTGACTTTGCTGTGCGGGTTGCTGTTACCGGATTCGTTGCCACATGCCCCTCGGCTATTGCCTCACGAAAAACGTCAACAAGGGTTGACCTGATTAATTTTGCGGAAGCCGCTTTACCTTCTGCTACGTAGGTGTTTAGCATTGCTGCCACCTCTTTCGTTGATATGTCAGCGAGCGGTTTGTCCGGCAATTTTCTTCGGATTGCCCTGATTTTGCTGGCGTAGTCGAGTAGAGTTTTCGGTCTGATGCCCCTCTCGCTGAGAATTGTTTCATATCGGTCAAGCCACACATGAAGAGTGATTGAGTCAGCGCCTTTAATCCTGTCTATCAGTGACTCACGCCTGTTCTCAGATAGCAACTCAATATTGGCCTGAATAGCCTCTGAAACTGCTATCCTTCTGTCTCTGCCTAATCCGAACTCTTTACCCGTCCTTGGGTCCCTGTAGCAGTAATATCCATTGTTTCTTATATAAAGGTTAGGGGGTAAATCCCGGCGCTCATGACTTCGCCTTCTTCCCATTTCTGATCCTCTTCAAAAGGCTACCTGTTACTGGTCGATTTAAGTCAACCTTTACCGCTGATTCGTGGAACAGATACTCTCTTCCATCCTTAACCGGAGGAGGGAATATCCTGCATTCGCGCACCCATCGACGAACTGTTTCAAGGCTTCTTGGGCGTCGCTGGCGTGCGTTCCACTCCTGAAGTGTCAAGTACATCGCAAAGTCTCCGCAATTACACGCAAGAAAAGCCGCATTGATGCGGCGATGGTAGGTCTGGATATCTTGAGAAATGAACAGGCCTCATCGAGTGTGAGGCTGTGGTTAGTCCTTGCGTAGCTCGCTAATTCTTCTGTAAGTCTCTGGTGCTTTGTTTCCGTGTATCTTCATTTCAGACTTCAACAGAGCAACGAGAGAATCCCATTCGTTGAGGATGCCTTTGAATGCCGGAACGCGCTTTGCAACCTTGTCGAATGAATCTCTGATTTCTGGAATCTGCTCAACAAGTGCAACGCATCGTCGGAAATCGGCTGCGTCATGTGGAGCACCGAAGTGATGACCATAGATATTCTTTTTCAGTCCACATGCGATTGAGGCAAGAGTTGCGCTACTGATGCCGACATCGCCAGTCGTTTGCCATTTCAAAATCTTCATAGCCAAATCTGACATTTCTTGTCTCCAATAAAAAACCGCCATCAGGCGGCTTGGTGTTCTTTCAGTTCTTAAATTCGAATCAGCCTTTGGTCACCCAGCATTGTGAGTCACCATTACACGGGCATGAATTAACAGGAACTCTCTCGCCGCACTTACCGCAACGTTTTATGCTGATCGATTTTATACGCCAGCGCACAAGTGCATCATCTTGGCGGCTCAGTAACGCGATGTACTCACCAAACTCGTAAGGCGCACGCCTGAAGCGACGCGTGGCACAGTTACGCTCCAGCATTTCAATTTCCTGAGCATCAAGTACAAGCTCCAGCTTACGCATACCGGATGATGCTTGCTTGGCCCTCTGATCGGCTTTGCGCTCTGCTGCTGATTTAGCCATTCTGCTTTTCCTGCATCAGGAGAAAGACAATCATAGCGGCGCGGATGCTTCCGATATCTCTTTATGCGATAAGCACATACAAGCAGCGAACCATCAACTGGAGTGAGTGAGGAATCGACCACAAGCAACGCCCCTTGCAATATGCCTTCGCGGTAATGGCTGTCACCCGCGGAACAATTTATCTGCTGGCTGCATGAAAAGCCAGCAATACAACTTTTGCTGACTTTCCACCGTTAACGCGACACAACCTTTGTTCCTGAGCTTCACGTTGCAGAGCCGATAATCTCCGTCTCTTTAAATTAAAAAGACGGAGACTATTAAAAACTCATTAAAACATCAGGAAACAACAGATTCCCCGTAAAACGCTACAGCCTGTGCAGACTGGGAGTCCATATCATCATGGAGATCTCTGGAGTATGGGAGGGAGTTGACTGTCGATATAAATATACTGTCATTTTCTAAAGTGAAAATTTCTGATTCGAGACTACCAATATCACCACGTACAGGATTAGTCCACCCACTAAACAGTAAAAATCCCCATTCCTGAAAAAGCCCGGAATTCACTTCACGTTTTACATCATGAAACATTTCTCCCGTCAGTTCATCGAAAGGGACATTATTGATATCGCGTCGTGCCGGGACAGTCCCTTTTTTATCCTCAATCCAAAACAATGCATCGTAAAATCTGTCCGACGTTGCGGTACGAGGTTTAAAGAAGCGATAAGGTTTAATTAAATAAGATGACACATTTTTCCCTGTGGCTTTATCCTTCGCAAAAATAACAAATGTTTTACCAATGCAACTTTCATCAATATCATTTGAAAATGACACCACGCCGTCCTGATTTACAGTCAGCGAATTGTCTCCCGCATTGGTGACAACACTCCAGTCCAATGTATTATTATTGACAACATCATTGTCAACCACCATCTGAAATGTCGCACCTGGAAATAATGTTTTCGGGAATGAACCATTAGCCATGTCTTTTTTTATATCGAACACATGGTGGCTCACTAGAACACCGGTAATTTTTGGCATAAAAAACTCCTTATTTGTTTAATTGAAATGCGATCAATAAATTCGATCACCAAAGAGATATTATTACTTTTACAAGAATAAATGTTGTTATTTGTTTATTATAAAACAATCATCACCCAGGAAAGAAAAAGACGCAGTTCGTTAACAAAAACCTTTGTGGCATATTAAGGTTGTGTCGCGTTAACGGTGGAAAGTCAGCAAAAGTTGTATTGCTGTTTCTTTATACAGCTAGCAGATAAAATTGTTCCGCGGGTGGCAATCCATCACCCTGAGGATGCTGATATTGCCCCTTGCGCATCATGTGGATTAATTCAACGCCGGCCAGTATCGTAGCCGTTCCATGAAATAGGTGTGCAAGTTCTCCGGTTGCTCACGGGCTACCTGTTCTGCAATTACCGGTATATTCATCCGCTCTTTGTAGGCAACGCCGCTGGCGGCCAGGTCAACGTTGAAGTGGTCAACCAAAACTGGCCACCGAGTTAGAGTTTTTCCAGTTGTCGCGTATATCAGATGCAAGCGACTGTTCGGATTTTGAGTTACATTTCTGTGCAAACATCTCCAATCCCTGCGCCCGGACTTCAGCCAAGAAAGCGTCGGTGGCTGGGGTTTCGCTGTGGTGCAGGGCATCATTGATAATCATCGCAGCTACTCCGGCCTGTCCTGCGTCCGTGACCGACACATGCTCAAGAGTTACGGCCATTGCGTTTTTCAGCCCAGCATTCTCCTCCGCCAGCGCCGCGCATTTAGCTTCAAGTTCACCGAACTTACGCACCAGATATTCAGCGTTTGTTTCGTTAACCTTTAAATCTCGTGGGATGCATTTACCTTTCAGAAATCCATCCATCTCAATTAGTGACATTTGTTTCATTTCTTACCACTCCGCCACATCGCATTCAGATATTTGTTTTGATTCACTGAAGGAAAAGAATTTCTCTTAAGCAATTCCTCTCTCGATGGCATTGGCTTTACGCGTTGGCGAATAATCATTTCTGCCGGAAGAATGCCGGGATTGTATGCAAGTCCTCTCATGGTGAATTCCTCAGTCATTACTGATAGCGCCATAGCGTGAGCGGTAATTACGCAGGCGCGGGTCGATATATTCAGGGAAGTGGGTATATGTGGCTTTGCGGAATGGTCGGATTGATGTCTGGTAAATTCGCTCGCGTTCTTCTTTCTCTGCAAGCCATATACAATGGCGAAATTCCTTTTCCTCTTTCGTTTCCTGCGGTAGCGACATTATCAGGTCGTAGTTTTTTCTGAATTTATCCAGCACCTCCGATACGGAATTGCCGGAACAGCGGCGCGGGTCATCCGCACCATACAGAGGCGCTGGCATAATGGGAGCCTTATTTTCAGTAATCAGAAAGGAGGGTAATCGTTCTGGCTGTAACCATAATCATCTGCATGATTCTGGCTTACGTTTTTAGAGCGATTGTCTTTATCTTTGAGGCTGGCAACCATGTTGGCGATAGTTTCTGGTTGCTTGCCTTCCGCCTTTTCTTTAAGGGTTTGACCTGTTTGTGCAATAAACGGGATGCGTATTTCCATCTGGTAACTGTCTGCGCCAGTCTTTTTGTTTGTGGTTAATACTTTCTGTAGCACTAACCCGATTTTCTTTCCGTGAAACTCAGGAGCAACAAATTTACTGGCGGAAACCATATGTTGCGTTAATTGTCCAATCCCGGCACACCCCATCATGGCGTGAACGACATTTGCGCCAAATTTGTTTTCCGTTCCGTCATTTTTCTGAACACAAACGCTAAGATATTGGATTTTACGTCCGTCGTCGGATTCGCCAGAAAACTCAATAAATTTTGCGCCTTTTTCTGATTGCTTTAGCTCTGCTTCAGTAATGGTAATGACATGAGCGCCAGTTTCATTAATAAAACCACCTTGTCCTGCGGTCAGTGCTGCTTCTTCGTTATAAGTAAAAATCACGTTGCTCATGCGGCGTTTTCCTTAATTTGATGAACATTATTGATGCCGTAGTAATCACAAACAGTGGCATCGACGAAAGAGAGATCGTTATCAATCTCATTGGAATCAAACATTCCCATTGGGGATTTAACAGTGTCTGCACCGTTGTTTTTCGTGGTGAAAAAGAACTGGTCATCGCGGGTAAGAGTGCGAAGAACTATAGTAAACATGCCTTCGACAGTGATTTTCTCGTCCAGCATTTTGCCGATAGTCTTCATTTTCACACGCCCCATAGGGGTTTCTTCGGTATGGGCAAGAAAATAGACTCTCAGGTCATCAGGCGCATCCTGTGCAGCCTTAATGACCTCCCATGCGTGACGGCCTATCTCAGTGAATTTATCAAACGATTTTTCTTCTGAGCGGCGCATAAACTCATTGCTCATCACATACTGGAAGTCATCAACAATAACGATTCTTTTCCCGTATTCGTGAGCACGCTTAATTACGGCAACTATTACGTCCCATTTGTCAGTGGTAACTACAGTTCCTTTTTTTGCTCTGGCATCCCATGCAAGCCAGTCTTTTGATTTAAATGGTAGCGGCTTGCCTATTGGTTTTATAAGTATTGCTTCATCTGGATTGATATTTCTCATGCTGGTTGATTTTCCGGTGCCAGACTCACCGAGTATTAATGTCGCAGTTCCCATAATTCACCTCAGAATGGTAATTCGGATGGAGAGGAAAGAAACTCGCGCTCATTCATGCGCTCTCTTTGTGCCTGCCATAAACAAAGTTGTTTCTTTGATTTATCTCCCGCTTTACGCCAGTAACGAGCCTCAGCAATGTGATATTCTCTTTTTAATCGACTTAACTCTGGAGTTTTCGCCAGTTCTACCGGAATCATTTTGACCTCCATTTCCTGTAGGCTTCGACGGCCTCACGAAACATCTTTTCATCGCCAATAAAAGTGGCGATAGTGAATTTAGTCTGGATAGCCATAAGTGTTTTATCCATTTTTTGGAACTCCTGGCTGATTAAGTATGTCGATAAGGCGTTTCCATCCGTCACGTAATTTACGGGTGATTCGTTCAAGTAAAGATTCGGAAGGGCAGCCAGCAACAGGCCACCCTGCAATGGCATATTGCATGGTGTGCTCCTTATTTATTTACACATAACGGAAATGCCTCTGGTGAAGCATTATTGGTATGCGGTAAAGCCGCGCTTGGCGGCTTATTTGAAGATTTCTATGAAATCAAGAACTGATGATATTTCGTGGTTGAACGATTTTCTTTTGTATCTTTCTATCGCAGAATCTACCTGGTGTTTATAGTCATCGTCGTTTGAGTATTTAACGAAGCATTCTATTGTCTCAGGCGTTACAGCTATAATGCTCCACCAACCTTCATCAGATTGATATTCAAATCCCATGCTTTCAAGCCATTCAGCATATTTCCCTCCAGCATCTTGCCAGCGTGTCTTTTCTGCAAGGAAGCTGTTAACCGTCATATGTGCATCAAGGCATTTATCCAACTGTTTACCATTAAGTAGCCATGCGCTGACAGTTGCACATCCCAAATCAACCGATTTAGTAGAGATATTGAATTGGTCGTAATTATCTGGATTAACCAGAATATCTGTAATTTTCATAATTTCTCCGTCAAAAAAAATCGCCCTCACACTGGAGGGCAAAGAAGATTTCCAATAATCAGAACAAGTCGGCTCCTGTTTAGTTACGAGCGACATTGCTCCGTGTATTCAATCGTTGGAATGAATACACAGTGCAGTGTTTATTCTGTTGTTTATGCCAAAAATAAAGGCCGACTATGCGGCCTCGGAAGGAAGTCCAATCATCTTATTCAAATCTTCTACCCGTAAAGCAGGAAGTGCTGTACTTGCTTTATCTGCTTCTTTTGGTAGCAATTCTTTGCTTTCAGGCCAAACTTCAATAAGTCGCTTAACTGTTGTGACTGAGTTCAAAGCAGCCCATACATTTGATTCGATATCCTTTTTCAAGGCTTCAAGGTTTTGTTGCAATGCGCAGATTTCATCAAACCTTTTTGTTATTTCGTGTTCTGCGTCAAACATGCATTTATCTTTGGTTGGAGTAGGGAGCAATATATCTTCGCCGTTGCCGTCTTTCCCATATGAATGCCATCCAACCCTTCTGCCAGATACAGTCAGATAAATTGAAGTAGAACGAACATCGTATGAGTAAAATGAACATCCCATCTTTTCAAGTTCTTCACTTATAGCTACCAACTTGGATGATAACTGATCCACTTCCTCAGTTTTCTTTTTACCGCCAAACGCAATAACTCTGGCGTCAAGTGCAAGCTGGTTCTTTAACTTTGTTACTTCTTCAAGTTCAGTGAAAACCCCAGACTTAATTAAAGCGTTACGAGCGATTTCCTCTTTCATTCTCGTTGTTAAGCGGATTGATGACATATTAATTCCTCTCAAATAAGTGGTTTGCTGCCTAATTTCATTTTCTGGCGACCAACACAAGTCACACCCATTTCACTCCGTGGCTTGCTGTACCATGTGCGCTGATTCTTGCGCTCAATACGTTGCAGATTGCTTTCAATCTGTTCGTGGTATTCAGCCAGCACCGTAAGGTCTATCGGATTCAGTGCGCTTTCTACTCGTGATTTCGGTTTGCGATTCAGCGAGAGAATAGGGCGGTTAACTGGTTTTGCGCTTACCCCAACCAACAGGGGATTTGCTGCTTTCCATTGAGCCTGTTTCTCTGCGCGACGTTCGCGGCGGCGTGTTTGTGCATCCATCTGGATTCTCCTGTCAGTTAGCTTTGGTTGTGTGTGTGAGTCGTAGTCCTGAACGAAAACACCCCGCAATGGCACATTGGCAGCTAATCCGGATTCGCACTTCCGGCCAATGCTTCGTTTCGTATCACACACACCAAAGCCTTCTGCTTTGAATGCTGCCCTTCTTCAGGGCTTAATTTTTAAGAGCATCACCTTCATGGTGGTTAGTGCGTCCTGCTGATGGCTTAAAATATACCTACAGGTAAAACTGCTGTCTATACCTGTAGGTAAATAAAATTGATGTGAGAGTTTACCTGCTTGAATTTTCAGGTAATTAATTTTTTGGATTGATATAAAAAAGCCCGCTTTGCGGGCTGAAAGGAGATGTCAGAAGCTATTTGGATTGCTTGGCCATTGCGGCAATTTTGATTCTACTGGGGTGTGTTTGGGTTTGAGTCCGTTTAAGTAGTCAAGGCGCTCAATGGCGCATTTATACATAGCAATCTGCTCTGATGACATGTCGTCGTATGACATGCCTTTGAACTTTTTAATTATCGATTCTGCCTCATGTATAAGGTGCTTCTTCCTCATGAGTTCAGCTGTATGCTTAGAGCTTACAGGAGATAACTGTGCCCATATGAAGCAGATGATTACAACAGCGACTACTATGCCGGGTATAAACATTTGCTGCTTTATCCTCAAACTTTTGGCAGATCGTCCTGGTCTACGTACCTGGTGTGTTTCACAATAGCTGAAACAAAATGCATTTTATCAACTTCTTCAACAGGAAGAGTGATTGGGCGGTGATCACTGTTTATGCTACTAAACTGATAATCACCGTCTCTTGTTTTGTTCATGATCTTTATCATGTTGTGACCGTCTTTGGTCCTTACAAAGACTTCATCACCTGGATGTACTGGCGTATTTGGTTCAATAACAACATATTCTCCTGACTGAATCCTTGGCCACATGCTGTCACCCTTAACCTTCAGACCGTAAGCATCTTTATCGCCGCTGTAGATGCTTAACCAACCGGATCTGAATTCAATCATATCCACTGAGCCATCAACTCCCAAAACGGCTTCACCAATTACCGGAACAAAACCCGCACGAACGTTACCCGCAAACTCAAGATGGTCTGTAGCTCCAGCTTTACCATCTACAAGCATGTCCATCCATCCGCGTGGGAGATTAAAAGATTTTTCAATTAGTTCCATCATATCGTCAGCAATGCGTTTTTTTCCGCTTTTTCCTTCCGGATACAGCATTCTGGAAACGTATGATGGTTCCCTTTCTATTCGACGAGCCAACTCTGAGGCCTTTCCATTACAGAATCGGTCTCTTATCTCTATCAGCCTTAGTCGTCTTTGTTCGTATTTATCCATGATTTAATTCTATCTTTGATTACCTGCCGGTAAATAACCTATGGGTATTGATTTGCTTTTTACCTACAGGTAAACTCACCTTATTCAACAACGGGAAGGAGATAGCAAATGGAAGAACTCCGCTTGTATCTGAACTCCCTTTCACTGGAAGAGCAGAGAGAATTTGCCACCAAGTGCGGAACTTCTATCGGCTATTTGAGGAAAGCACTTAGCCGTAATCATGAATTGGGCGCAGCACTTTGTGTTCTGATTGAGAAGTTCAGCAATGGTGAAGTGACTCGCAAAGACCTTCATCCGGTTGATTGGGAAAGCATCTGGCCTGAATTAATGGCCGCTTAAGTTATTAACGCTCTTACACATCCCCGCCCTGAAAAAGGGCATTACCAGAAACAAATCTCTATGGTTTTGCGTTTCTTTGCGAAGCCAACTCTATCTAATCATTAAGGAAATTATCTATGGGTACTATTGCAACTAAAAGCAAGAAAGCGGCTCGCATCGAGTCAGCCTTGCTGAACAAACTGGCACTGATGGGGCAGAAGACATTCGCTCGCGCGATGGGGGTTCCGGAATACCAGGTAAGCCGATGGAAGAATGGTTTCTTCTCGCAGGTAAGCATGATGCTGGCTGTTCTGGAATACGGAATCGAAGACGATGAAATGGCTGAACTGACTAAGCGGCTTGCCGATTACCTGACAAAAGAAAAAGCCCCGAAGAACGGCGAATTCTTCGAGGCCTGATGTAGAAAGACTGGATC